>NZ_MUNE01000666.1 GCF_002154605.1 Streptomyces milbemycinicus
TCCCACGAGCCCGCCCCGCGGGAGCCGGCGCGGGCTCGTGGGACGACGACGCCGCGGCCGCCCATGGCGCGCGGCGCGGACCCGCGACCGCGTTGGCCGCCGAGCGCGCGCGGCAGGCGCGGATCGTCGTGGTGGGGGCCGTCACCGAGCGGTGGGCGCCCGAGCAGGCGGTTCCGGTCCACGAGAACTGGCGGCTGGCGCCCCCCGTCGGCCCGGCCGCCGACCTGTGGGCGGTGGGCGTGCTGCTCTTCCGTGCCGTACAGGGGCATGCCCCGTACCCGGAGGAGAGCGCCGCCGAGCTGGTGCAGCTGGTGTGCTCCGAGGCGCCCGCGTACGCGGAGGAGTGCGGTCCGCTGCGCCCGGTCGTCGAGTCGTTGCTGCGCCAGGACCCCACCGAGCGCCCGGACTTCGAGGAGCTGCGCGGCTGGCTGCGGTCGCTGATCCGCTCGGCGCCGGAGCCGGACGTGGGCAGCAGCACGGTCACGGTGCCGTCGATAGGACCGGGCGGGCCGTCCGACCCCCGACGGCTGCCCATTGTGCGCCGCCGTGGCTGGCTGGTGCGCAGGGGCCGGGCGGGCGGCGCGCCGGTCGTCGCCGCGCACGGGCGGCACAAGCGGGGCAAGCAGCCGGGCGAGGGCCGCCCGCGCAGGCTGGGCCGGGTGCTGCTGGCGCTGATACTGCTGGTTCTGGCGGCGGCGGTGCTGTACGCGATGATGTTCATGCCGCGGGCCGACGAGGAGAAGGGCCAGGGCCGTACGGGCACGGCGGGCGCGCAGAGCGATGCGCCGACCGCCTCGCGGGAGCCGTCGCCGCACGATCCGCAGAGTTCGAGCGGGGGCGGCGAGGGTTCGGGTACGTCCTCGCCGGACGACCAGCAGGCGCAGTCGACGCCGCCCGCGGGTCTGGCGAAGGGCTTCGCGGTGCGCAAGGACCCCAAGGGGTTCAAGGTCGCTGTGCACGAGAACTGGACCCGGCGCGGCGAGAACTCCCGCGGTCAGATCCGCTATATCGGCGGCGACTTCGAACTGGTCGTGGTGGCGGGGCGGGACAAGGAGTCCGAGTTCGGCGCCGACCCCATGGCCTACCAGCAGAACAAGGAGCCCGAGCTGTCCGCCTTCCGCTCCTCCTCCTGGGCCTCGTCCTCCGGGCTGCGGCGGATCGACGTGGGGCAGACGGCGATGGCCGAGGGGGAGTTCAGCTGGCGGGACAGCAGCGGGCGCAATGTGTACGCCCGCAATCTGGTGATGCTCATCGACGGCCGGTACCACGTCGTCCTGGTCATCGGCCCGGCCGATGAGCGCCGCGCGGTCGCCCGCTACTTCGAGCAGGCGACGGCGACGTACAGCACGTCCGGCTGAACCGCCACACGGCCAGAGCCTTAGGCGAACCGCTCCCGCAGCTTGTACTTGAGCACCTTGCGGAGTGTGTCGTTGCGCGGCAGCGCGTCGACCACTTCGAGCCGTTCGGGCAGCTTGTGCACGGACAGCCCTTGGGTGCGCAAATACGCGATCGCGGCCTCAAGGGTGAGCGGTTCCGCGCCGGCGGGCTGTTCGACCACCGCGCACACCAGCTCGCCGCGGACCGCGTCCGGCAGCCCGATCACGGCCACATCGCCGACGTCGGGGTGCTCGTAGAGCAGTTGCTCGACCTCTTTTGCGGAGATGTTCTCGCCCTTACGGATGATGACGTCCTTGGAGCGGCCGGTGAGGACGAGATACCCCTCCTCGGTGAGATGCCCGAGGTCGCCGGTGATGAGGAAGCCGTCGGCGTCGAACGCCTCACGGGTCTGGGCCTCGTCCAGATATCCGGCGCAGACGGCCTCGCCGCGCAACCGCACGTCGCCGTCGGTCCCTAAGGGCAGCGATTTTCCGTCCCGGTCCACGATGCGGATTTCCATATCCGTCGGCGGCCGTCCTTCGGTGGTCGCGAGGTGGTGCGGGGTGTCGTCCGGCGCGCCCATGGTGATCATGGGCACTTCGGTCATGCCGTAGCCGTGGGTGAGCTGACAGCCCAGCTCGCGGACGACCTCGTAGTACAGCTCGGGCGGCTTGGGTGCGCCGCCGCCGGCCAGCAGCCGCAGGGTGGGGATGAGTTTGTGGCCGGGGTCTTTGCGCTGTTCGGCCAGGAACATCGAGTAGAAGGCGGTGCTGCCGCCCGCGACCGTGACCTTGTGCCTCCGGTACGCGGCGAGCGAGGCGGGCAGCGCGAAGTGCTCGAGCAGCACGGCGGGGAAGCCGTACAGCAGCAGCATCACCGTGTAGTCGGGCCCGGCCACATGGGCATACGGAAAGGCCATGGAGCCGATGTCGTCCGGGCGCAGCCGCAGCGCATGGCCCAGGCAGGCCCCGGCGGCGATGAGGCTGCGGTCGGTGTGCAGAACGCCCTTGGGCTCGGAGGTGGTGCCGGAGGTCCAGTAGATCCAGCGGACGGCGGTCCCGTCGGTGGGCGGCGGGGGCAGCGGCACGGCGTCCGGATCGGCTTCGGGGAGGGTGTCGTACGCCTCGAAGACCAGCGGCGGATCGGACAGCCGCGCGGCGAGGCGGTGGGCCATCGCGGTGTGGTCGAAGCCGCGCCAGCGGCCGGGGACGGCGAGGAAGCGGGCGCCGGACGCGCGCAGCGCGAAGTCGACCTCCCGGTCGCGGTAGAAGGGGATGAGTGGGGTCTGTACGGCGCCCAGCCGGGCCAGGGCCATGGTCAGGACGACCGTTTCGATACGGGTGGGCAGCTGCCAGGCGACGCGGGTGCCGGGGCGCACGCCCATCCCGTACAGCCCGGCCGCGGTGCGCTCCGCGCGGGCGCGCAGCGCGCGGAAGGTCATCCGCCGGTCGTCGCGGGCGGAGGCGGCGGCCTGGAGCAGGGCGGGGGCGTCGGGGGTGAGCGCGGCGCGCCGCTCGACCAGCTCCCACAGCGTCGCTGAGGTGCCGAGCTCATGCGCGGTGCCGAATTCCTGGGCGGTGTCGGTCATGCGGGACCTCCAACTGACGCTTAGTCAGATTGTGCGGGAAGCGTAGAGCTCGGCGCCTTGTCGGTCCAGAGTCCGCGGGGCTAGCCTTGCAATTGATCTGACGCGGCGTCAGAAATGCGGCGAGTGAGCCGAAGGGGCGCGGATGGACCTCGACTACACGGAGGCGGAGGAGGACTTCCGGCGGCGGCTGCGCGCCTGGCTCGCCGACGTCCTGCCCAAGCTGCCGGATCCCCCGGACCCGGCCGACTGGCCCGGCCGCCGCGCCTACGACTGCGGCTGGCAGCGCGCGCTGTACGACGCGGGGTACGCCGGGCTGCACTGGTCGAAAGACGCCGGCGGCCAAGGGGCGACCCCCACCCAGCACCTGATCTTCCTGGAGGAGACCGAACGGGCCGGGGCGCCCTACGTGGGCGCCAACTTCGTCGGGCTGCTGCACGCGGGCCCCACCATCGCCGCCGAGGGCGACGCGGCGCAACGGGCGCGCTGGCTGTCGCCGATCCTGCGCGGGGACGAGGTCTGGTGCCAGGGCTTCTCGGAGCCGGAGGCCGGATCCGACCTCGCCTCGCTGCGCACCAGGGCGGTGCGGGACGGCGACTCGTACGTCGTCACCGGCAGCAAGATCTGGACCTCGCACGCCGAGGTCGCCGACTGGTGCGAACTCCTGGTCCGCACCGCACCTGTCAGTGACGAGGCGCCCAAGCACCGGGGGATCTCCTGGCTGGCGATGCCGATGGACGCACCGGGGGTCACCGTACGGCCGCTGCGCACCCTCGCCGGGACGGCGGAGTTCGCCGAGGTGTTCCTGGACGAGGTGCGGGTGCCGGTCACCCACCGGATCGGGGCGGAGAACGACGGCTGGCGCGTGACCATGGTGACCCTCTCCTTCGAGCGCGGCACGGCGTTCGTGGGCGAGGTCGTGGCCTGCCGCCGGGTGCTTGAGGCCCTGGCGCGCGAGGCGAAGGCCAACGGGCGGTGGGACGACCCGGTGCTGCGCCGCAGGCTGGGGCGGCTCGCGGCCGAGTTCGCCGCGCTGTGGCGGCTCACCCAGTGGAACGTGAGCGAGGCGCAGCGCACCGGCGGGGTGCCGGGCACCGGCGGCTCGGTCTTCAAACTGCGCTATTCGCATGTCCGTCAGGAGCTGTACGACGCGGCCGCCGAGGTGCTGGGCGCGGGGGCGCTGGACGCCGACCACACATGGGTGGCGGACCGGCTGTCCTCGCTCTCGTACACCATCGCGGCGGGCACCTCCCAGATTCAGCACAACATCGTCGCCGAGCGCATCCTCGGCCTGCCGAAAGGACGGTGAGCGGGCCCGTGGACTTCCGGCTCACGGACGACCAGCGTGTTCTGCGGGCGGGGGTCCGCGAGCTGCTGGAGGGGCGGTTTCCGCGGGAGCGGCTGCGGGCGGTGGTGGACGCGGGCCCGCCCGTCGTGGACCGTGCGCTGTGGCGGGAGCTGGGCGGGGCCG
>NZ_MUNE01000667.1 GCF_002154605.1 Streptomyces milbemycinicus
CAGGCCCAGGCCCGTGCGCCGCCGTGTCGGGGTGGCAGGACGGCGCACGGGCCTGGGCCTGGGGAACCGCCCCGGCGGATGCCGAACCGGCGCGTACGGCGTGGACCGGCGCGGGGTTCCATCGAATTCCCGCCCGAACACCGAATGGGGGATGCGTCTGTCATGGACGTCACACGTCGAACACTTCTCCGCGGCCTGTCCGCCGCTCCGCTCGCCGCGGCCGCCGGCGGTCTGGTACTTCCGTCCACGGCGCGCGCGGCGGGGTCCGAGGCGGCGTCCGAATTCCGGGTGTCGATGCGCGAGCACCCGCTGGAGCCGACCAGCTACACCTATCCCTCGGCGATCGCCGGCCTCGCCAACGAGCTCGCTGCCGCACCCCTGGTCCAGGAAGTGCTGCGGAACGCGGACCGCAAGGCAGTGGCGAATCCACGCTGGCCCGCGGGGACCAAGCCGAGCAGGCTCGCGTACTCCTTCGGCTGGGACCCGGACAAGAACGACGGCACCACTGGGCAGTGGTATCCGCAAGGCGTCTCCAGCAGTTACGACGCCTACCACGGGCCCATTCCGGGCACGAACACGGACGCGGAGAAGCGGGCGGTCCTGGTGTCCTGGTATGCGAAGGGCGCCATCTGGAACCGCGGGGCGCGCGTCACTTTCGTCGATGTGACCGTCCCGAGCAGGCCGCGGTACCGACACGTCCTGCTCGTGGAGCCGAAGAAGTCCGCCGGTGAGCCGTATGACTTCGCACCCGTCGGGGTCCACGCGGGAGGCATCGCCTGGTACGGGGACAGGCTCTACCTCGCCGACACGCGCGGCGGCTTGCGCGTCTTCAACGTCAACCAGATGTTCAAGGTTGCCACGCCGCCGAAAAACTGGTGCGGCTACCGCGCCATGGACAATAAGTACTACGCGTACGACTGCCAGTACGTGCTCCCTCAGAGCCGCGCCTACGACAACGCGGGAGCGGCACTCATCTACTCCCAGGTCTCGGTGGACCACACGACCGCGCAGCCCTCCCTTCTGGTGAGCGAGTTCCGCCGCCGTGGTAAGTGCCGGGTCGTGCGCTGGTACATGAACCCCCAGACCAGCGCCATCACGTCCGAAGAGGCCGAGGGACAGCGGACGTTCAACCGCCTGAAGGTCCAAGGGGCGGTCAGCGTGGACGGCAGGTACTACTTCTCGGTCAGCGATGGCCCCAACAACCGAGGAAGTCTGTACCGGTCCCGACGCGGCAGAAACACACCCATGTGGCACGGGTACCTCTCGATCGGCCCCGAGGACCTCAGCTACGACGGGGACCGAGACGGCATCTGGGGGCTCGGCGAGCACCCACGTAAGCGCCATGTGTACGTGGTGGGCCGCTGAGCCGCGACCCATCGTCCATGACGTGGCTCCGCTACGGCGGAGCCACGCTCACGGCTTTCACTGCTCCAGGTGCGCCATCGCGTCCGCGCCGCTCTCCGCGAAGAAGACCAGCTCGCTCAGCGGCAGCGGCAGGAAGCCCTCGTCCTCCATCCGCTGGAACTGCTGCTTCAGCCCGTCGTAGAAGCCCGCCGTGTTGAGCAGCACCACCGGCTTGATGTGCAGGCCGTGCTTCTTCAGCTCCAGGATCTCGGTGGCCTCGTCCAGCGTCCCCGTGCCGCCCACCATGACCACCACCGCGTCCGCCCGCGCGAGTAGCTGCGCCTTCCGCTCGGCGAGATCCTTGGCGATCACCATCTCGTCGGCGTTCTCCCTGGCCTTCGCGGACAGGAACTCCACCGATATCCCGACGAGCCGCCCGCCGTTCTCCTGCACCCCGTCCGCCATCACCTTCATCAGCCCGACGTCCGACCCGCCCCACACGAGCGTGTGGCCACGCTTGCCGATCAGCTCGGCGAACTCGCGGGCGGGGGCGGTGTAGCGGTCGTCCAGGTCGGCGGCGGAACAGAAGACGCAGATATTCATGGTCGCCACTCTACGGTCCGGGTCCGACAGCGCCCCGGATCCGCGCGGCTGATTCAGGCGGCCAGCGCCGCCGTGGGTGTCGGCGGAGTCCCGCCCCAGCCCAGCTCGAACCACACCGTCTTCCCGCCGACCCCGAAGGGCTCCTCGCCGATGGCACAGCCACCCCACCGGTCCGCGAGGACATCGAGAATGAACAGCCCCCGGCCGTTGTCCACCTCGACGGAGGGCTTGAGCGGCTCGGGGAGCTCGGGATTGGTGTCGGTGACGCTGACCCGCAGCACGGGGTGCGTCCACAGCAGCCGTACGGATGCGCAGTCGTCGGAGTAGCGGACGGAGTTGGTCGCCAGCTCGGAGGTGAGCAGCGACGCCAGCTCGACCATGTCGCGCAGCCCGTGCGCGGTCAGTACGGCGCGCAGGGTGACCCGGACGATACCCGGGCCGCGGGGGTCTCGGGGGAAGCGGAGTTCGTACTCCCAGGGCTCGGTGAACAGCAGCGGTGGTGGATGCGGGGTCACGTGGCACCTCCGGTGGGCGTTGTGTACTCCGGTACGCGGCTTTCTGCCGCAGCACGCGGCATGGCGCCGCTCCCACGCCGGGAAACGGCACGCTTCCGTGGTGAGCGGTGGCGAGTAGCTTGCCTGCATCGCAGCGCCCTCACATAACCCGTAATGCCAAGTTAGCTAGAACGGGTGAATGGCTCGGACTTCCTCAACGCACAGCGTCCACCTGGGCAAAACTGTGCGCGAGCGCAGGAGAGGACATATGGCACCCAAACAAACACCGACCGTCCGCCAGCGAAGGCTTGGGGCTGAACTACGACGGCTCCGCGAGGAGGCGGGCATGTCAGCGCCGACCGCGGGCGGCCTTCTGGGGACCGACCGAACGATGATCTCCAACATCGAATCCGGCCGCTTCGGCGTCAGCGAGGAGCGCCTGCGGCGGCTCGCCAGCATCTACGAGTGCGACGACTCGGCCCTCATCGATGCCTTGGCGCAGATGACGGGAAGACAGAAACCCGGCTGGTGGGAGGAGTACCGCGGCAAGATCCCGCCAGGCTTCCTGGACGTCTCCGAGATCGAACACCACGCTGTTCGGCTACGGACTGTTCAGACCGCCCACCTACCTGGGCTCTTCCAGACGGAAGACCATGCACGCGCGCTATTCGACCTCTTTCTGCCGCCGCTGCCGCGCCTGGAAGTGGAATTGCGAGTGGCCCACCGTCTGGCACGGCAATCCGCACTACTCGGCGACAAGCCCACCCCATACACGGGCGTGATCCACGAGGCCGCCCTGAGGATGCAGCTCGGCGGCAGGCGAGCCGCCCGCACGCAGCTCGAACACCTGCTGACCGCAAGCGACCGCGAGAGCGTCACTATCGCCGTGATCCCATTCGAGGCGGGCGGCTATCCGCTCATCGGGGACTCGTCCGTCCTCTACGCCGAGGCGCCGAACCGACGCCTGGACACCGTGCACATGGACTCGCCCACCGGTCCGGTGTTCATCGACTCGCCCACCCAACTCACCCATTTTCGGACCCGGCTGGACTTGGTCGAGAAGATGGCATTGACTCCAAAGAAGTCGCGAGACTTCATCCAAGCGATCGCCAAAGACCTGTGAGGGGTTCCCTTCGTGTCCACCTTGAGCTGGCTCAAGTCCTCCTTCTCCGATGCTGGCGGCAACAACTGCATGGAGGTCGCTGCCGACGGCAGCCGCATAGCCATACGCGAGAGCGCCGAGCCCGATGCCGTCCTGACCACCGACCGCACCGCGCTGCGCGCGTTCGTCGTTGGCGTGAAGGACGGGCGCTTCGACCGGCTTCTGAACGGTTAGCGCGGCCAGTTGACCGTGGAAATGCGTCGCTTCGAGCAGTTCGACGCGGCGTTCCCGGACTACCACGCCGAGATGATCGACGGAGAAGTCTGCCTCAGTACCTCGGTCGCCAGCGCACACGGACAGATGGTCGTGTCCATCGCAGCACAGCTCATGTCCGAGCGGTGCGTCATGACCAAGGTCGATACCGTCTACAAGGGATGGCACGGCCTGACACTCCTCCGACCCGACATCGCCGTGGTCGACTCTTCCTACCGCCGCACTCGTCTGGCGAAATTCCCCGCCGCCGAGATCATCCTCGTAGGCGAGATCGTCTCGGAGTCCAACCCCGAGAACGACACCGAGAAGAAGGTCCGGAAGTACGCCTTGGCAGGGATCCCGTACTACCTCATCGTCAATCCCATCGTCGGCAAGTGCCTGCTGTACTCGCTCCCCAGCGGGGAGCACTACCGCGCGTCGCTGGAGACCGATTTCGGTGAGCCCGTGCCGATCGGAGAGCCGATCGGCGCCACGCTCGACACCTCGGCGCTCTATATCTACTGAGGAGCCGAACGGGAATGGACCAGCACACCTGGCAGCGGTCATCGTTCTGCGGCGGCGGCGGCAACAACTGCATAGAGGTCGCCATCGATGGCAGCGCCATAGCCATACGCGAGAGCTCCGAGCCCAACACCGTCCTGGCCACCGACCACACCGCGCTTCGCGCCTTCGTCCTCGGGGTGAAGGACGGGCGCTTCGACCCCCTGCTGGACCCCCGGTAGCCGACCCGACGGGCCCGAGCCCGCCCCAGGCCAGATCGGCAGGGGCCGACGCGGCAATACGACCATGGGCCCCGGTGCGACGCGCACCGGGGCCCCGCGCATGCCGCGACTCACGCCCATGGGTGACGCGCATCACCCAGATGACCCAGCAAAGTGACCTTCCAGCCCCATAAGCTGCCCAATGGCCTTACCGGAACCACTCCATCCGCTTCCCCCCACACGCGGCAGCGGTCACGACGACCGTTCACGCCTGATCAGATACCTGGCCCGTCCCGGAGCGGGCCACCGGACCGTCCGGACAACCGTGGGCTGGGAGAGAACGTTGAGATCACGACGCATATGGGTAACGGCTGCCGCGGTGACAGCCGGCCTGACGGGGGCGCTGGCCTTCGAAGGGCTGGCCGGCGGCTCGGCCGACACCGGAAGGGCAGCGACTTCCGGGCCGGTCAAGGCCGCTGTCCACCGCATCGCCTTGAAGCCCGGCGCGGACGGGGACGTGACGCTCGGAACTCGGTCCACCGAACCCTTCAGTCTGCTCGGAGTGAGCTGGACCAACCCCATGGCCAAGGCGCCCAAGAAGGTCGAAGCGCGCACCCGTGACGCGAAGACCGGTACGTGGTCGCAGTGGTTCACCGTGGGAAACAATGACGCCCTGGGGGACGTCCCGACGAAGGGCGAGCGGGGAGCGACCGAGCCCTACTGGGTCGGGCCTTCCAACGGCGTCCAGTTGCGCGTTCTGGCGGGCAGCAAGACCTCGGCCACCCTGCCGCACGGTCTGCGCCTCGATCTGGTAGACCCCGGAAAGGCCGCCACCGCCGACCCCGCCCCGGCCGCCTACGCCCTCGATGTTCCCGGCGCCTCCGCCTCCGCCTCGGACAGCGCGACACCGGCCGATACGCCGACCGGCACGCCCACGGGCGCGGCGACCGACACCCCCACTCCGACCGACACCCCCACCGACACCTCCACCCCGGCGACGGACTCCCCCTCGCCGAGCGACACACCGACCCAGACCACGACCAGCGATGCCCCGTCCGCCTCACCGAGCGACACGGCGACGACCTCACCTTCGCCGAGCGCCTCCGCCACCGGCGGGCCGCCCTCCACCGTGCCCGAGCCGCCGATCGTCTCGCGCACCGAATGGGGTGCCGACACGACGGGCATCACACCGGAAGACCCTCCGACGTACAACACGGACGTCAAATCGGTCTTCGTCCACCACACGGACGGGACCAACGACTACAGCTGCGCAGACTCCGCCTCGATTGTGCGTGGTATTTACATCTACCACGTCAAGACCAACGGCTGGAATGACATCGGGTACAACTTTCTGGTCGACAAGTGCGGCACCATCTTCGAAGGCCGCGCAGGCGGCGTCGATATGCCGGTACTCGGCGCGCACACCTACGGCTGGAACCGCGAGAGCGCCGGCATCGCCGTCCTGGGCAATTACACCTCCACCGGCGCGTCCACGGACGCAATGACATCGATCGCCCGGCTGGCCGGATGGAAGCTCGGTCAGTACGGCGCCGACCCCGCCGGCACCGTCCAGCTCACCGCTGGAGCGACCCAGAAGAACTACCTCGGCACCAGCTACACGGCCGACACGAAGTACACCTTCAACCGGATCTCCGCACACCGCGACGGCTACAACACCGAGTGCCCCGGCAACTCGCTGTACGCCCAGCTGCCCACCATCCGCAGCTGGGCATCCGGCCCCGTCGCCGGTTTGAAGATCACCTCGGTATCCGGGGCCGGCCTGTACAACTCGGCCTACTACACCAAGGCCGGCATCACCGTTCACTGGTCGGCCACCACTCCCGCAGCCCTGATCAAGAGGTACGAGCTGCTGGTTGACGGCAACGTCGTCGCCACCACCTCCGGCACCAGCGCCTCCGCGTCGACCACCCTGGCGCTGGGCACGCACAAGGTCGCGGTACGGGCCGTGCACCAGTCGGGGAAGACGACGACCACCGCCGCCACCACCGCCATCGCCGAGACCACCGCCCCGACCTTCACCACGACACCGAAGCTCACCCTGCGGACCGGCACGGTCAACACCACCGCCGTCCCGGTCCGCCTGGACTGGAAGGCAACCGACAACGCCGCCCTGCGGGATGTCAAGCTGCTGTCCCCGACCACCGCGACGTTCAGCCCGACGACCACCGTTTCCAACCGCACGGTCACGTCCGGTACCGCCTCCACCTGGTCCATGCGCGCCTACGACTACGCGGGCAACTACCGCACCTCCTCACCCTCCTACACACCCGTCATCCTCCAGGAGTCCTCGGCGGTGAAGTCCGGTAGCTGGACGACCAGATCCTCCTCCAGTTACCTGGGCGGCAAGTCATACTCGAGCGGCAGCAAGGGCGCCGGCCTGACCTGGACCTTCACCGGCCGTTCCGCGGCCTGGGTGGTCTCCCGGGCATCGACCTCCGGCCAGGCGTACATCTATGTGGACGGCACCAAGACCGCCACCGTCGACCTGCGCTCCTCCTCGACGATGTACCGCAACGCCGTCTGGACGAAGTCCTGGTCCACCAGTGCCAAGCACACCGTCAAGATCGTCGTCGTCGGCACCAGCGGCCGCCCGACCATCACCTCCGACGGCCTGGTCTACATCAAGTAACCCAGCCGCGCCCG
This sequence comes from Streptomyces milbemycinicus, assembly GCF_002154605.1. GTDB lineage: Bacteria > Actinomycetota > Actinomycetes > Streptomycetales > Streptomycetaceae > Streptomyces > Streptomyces milbemycinicus. Next base: position 7,182 of record NZ_MUNE01000667.1, read on the forward strand.
ACCCGCGAGAGCGGGGCGCGGCCGATGGCCGGCCGCGCCCCGCTCCGCTCCTTTGTCCGCCCCATTCCGGCCGCGAAACCGCAGGTCGAAGGGCGGACAACTCAGTTTGTCCGCGGACATCCACACAGGCCGGGTCGCGGCACGTGGCAGGCTGACCCACATGGCGATCCATGGTCCGTCCCAGAACAGCGATGCGGTGCTGGTGGTGCGTCCCCCGCTCACGGATGAGGATCTCAACGAACTGTTCAGCGCCTCATGGCCGGGGCACCGGCCGACCTCCTTCACACCGATGCTGGCCCGCAGCCTGGTGTGGATCGCCGCGAGCCGGGAGGGCCGACTCGTAGGCTTCGTCAACGTCGTCGGCGACGGGGGTCTGCACGCCTTCATCCTGGACACCACCGTGCACCCCGACGAGCGTCGGCAGGGGCTCGGGGTGCGGTTGGTGCGTGCGGCCGCCGATGAGGCGAAGGCATGTGGTGCGCAGTGGCTGCATGTCGGCTATGAGCCGCACCTTGAGTCCTTTTACGCACAGTGTGGATTCCGGCCGACCGCCGCGGGTCTTATGCGGCTTTGAATGGGCTGTGCGCCGATGCAGGGCGGGCCGAGTGCTCCTCCTTCGCCCGGCCGGACTCGTTTCTCAGTGGGCGAAGGAGGAGCACTCGG
>NZ_MUNE01000668.1 GCF_002154605.1 Streptomyces milbemycinicus
AGAGACAGATCAAGGCGCGCCGCCGCCTCCGGCTGCCCCGTCGCCGCACGCTGCTGGTGACGGGGGTGGCGACCGCGCTCCTCGGCTCCGGCGTCACCTGGCTGCTGTACGGGTCGAGCTGGCTGCGGGTCGAGCAGGTGGCCGTCAGCGGCACGGCCGCCCTCACCCCGGGCGAGGTGCGCGAGGCCGCAGCCATCCCGCTGAACGAGCCGCTGGCGGCGGTGGACACCGACTCCGTCGAGCGCAGGCTGCGGGCGCGGCTGTCGCGGATAGCGGATGTGGATGTCTCGCGGTCCTGGCCGGACACCATCGCCGTACGGGTGACCGAGCGCAGGCCCGAGGCGATCGTCGAGAAAGCCGGCAAGTTCCTCGAAGTGGACGAGGAAGGCGTGCTGTTCGCGACCGTTCCACAGGCGCCCAAGGGTGTTCCACTGCTGCAAGTGGAGGCGGACCGGTCGCCGAGTTCCCGCCATTTCGGCGCGACCAGGCTGCGCCGCGAGGCGGTGGCCGTGATCGCCCAACTGCCCGAGAAGGTCCGGGCGGACACTCTTTCCGTCCGGGTCCGCTCCTATGACTCGATCGCGCTCGGACTGACCCGTGGCCGCACGGTCGTATGGGGCAGCTCAGAACGCGGGGCGGCGAAGGCGAAGACTCTCACCGCGCTCATGAAGGCCGTACCGGACGCGGAGCGCTACGACGTCAGTGCGCCGACCGCCCCCGCGGTGACGCATAGTTGACGTATATAGCGGCAGGCCAGGACCCTGGTTGGCTAGTCCGCTGGGTGATCACATAGGGTGAAAAGAAAAACGGGAGGTTCGGCGTGTTCGTTGAACGCGCGCCACTTGTCGACTTAGTGTCCTGTTCCGAAGACTCCGGGAAACATAGGCACTGGTAACCCTAAACTTCAGCGTTAGGGTTGGGGTCGGCGATCGGAACCGTCCCATTCGGCATCAGTCGGCGCACCGCGGCAACGGCGGGGTGGCGACACGTAACTCGAGGCGAGAGGCCTTCGACGTGGCAGCACCGCAGAACTACCTCGCAGTCATCAAAGTCGTCGGCATCGGCGGCGGTGGCGTGAATGCCATCAACCGGATGATCGAGGTCGGGCTCAAGGGCGTCGAGTTCATCGCGATCAACACCGATGCGCAGGCCCTGCTGATGAGTGACGCAGACGTCAAACTCGACGTCGGCCGCGAGCTCACCCGCGGCCTCGGCGCCGGCGCCAATCCCGACGTCGGCCGGAAGGCCGCCGAGGACCACCGTGAGGAGATCGAGGAGGTCCTCAAGGGGGCCGACATGGTCTTCGTCACCGCGGGCGAGGGCGGCGGCACCGGCACCGGCGGCGCGCCCGTCGTCGCCAACATCGCCCGCTCGCTGGGCGCACTGACGATCGGTGTGGTCACCCGTCCGTTCACCTTCGAGGGCCGCCGCCGCGCCAATCAGGCCGAGGACGGCATCGCGGGGCTGCGCGACGAGGTCGACACCCTCATCGTGATTCCGAACGACCGGCTGCTGTCCATTTCGGACCGTCAGGTGAGCGTGCTCGACGCGTTCAAGTCCGCGGACCAGGTACTGCTGTCGGGCGTCCAGGGCATCACCGACCTGATCACCACCCCGGGCCTGATCAACCTCGACTTCGCGGACGTCAAGTCCGTGATGTCCGAGGCGGGCTCGGCGCTCATGGGCATCGGCTCGGCCCGCGGCGACGACCGCGCGGTGGCCGCCGCCGAGATGGCGATCTCCTCGCCGCTGCTGGAGGCCTCCATCGACGGTGCGCGCGGTGTGCTGCTCTCCATCTCCGGCGGCTCCGACCTCGGCCTGTTCGAGATCAACGAGGCCGCCCAGCTGGTGAGCGAGGCCGCGCACCCCGAGGCCAACATCATCTTCGGCGCCGTGATCGACGATGCGCTCGGCGACGAGGTCCGGGTCACCGTGATCGCGGCCGGCTTCGACGGCGGTCAGCCGCCGGCCAAGAACCGCGACAAGGTGCTCGGCTCCTACGGCGGCGGCCGCGACGAGGGCCTTGGCCCGGTCGGCGCCGGCACCGGCCGTTCGTCCTCCGACACCGGCAGTCGGCCGTCGTTCGGCGGGCTCGGCAGCGTCACCCCGCGCGAGGACGAGCCCAGGCCCGAG
>NZ_MUNE01000669.1 GCF_002154605.1 Streptomyces milbemycinicus
CCGGCGTGGCCACCGCGGCGTGGTAGATCCGCCGGACGCCGCGGTGGCCACGCCGGAGGAGGACACGTACCACGTACGCCCGGAGACCATCGCCCGCGCGGTCAGCGCCTGCTTCGCGCTCGCCCGGGCGGAGCGCGACCGCTACCAGCCGGCCCTGTCGTCCATCTGCTTTCCGCTGCTGGGCGCGGGACGGGGCGGTCTGCCACCGGCGGTCAGCTCGACCTGGCTGCGCTGGGCGATCCGAGACGAACTCGCCCGGGACGGGCGCTGGCGGGTGCATCTGGTGGTCAGGAGCCGGGAGATAGCCGAGGCCGTGGGGGCGCTGTGACCACCAAGCCGAGCGTGCGGGCTCCGGCCGCGACCGCGACGACGGCCCCGACGACCCCCACCCCCGCCACCACTCAAGGCCGCCAGCTGGGCCCCGTGAGGCGGATCCCCGCCCGCCGCAGCCGGCGCTCCAGTGCTGCCAGTTCGCCGCGCCGCGGCACTCCGTAGAGCCGCACATCGCCCTCCCCCTCGACCACTTGCAGACGGGATCCGCTCGCCGTCCGGGCCAGATGCGCCTGGTAGCGCGCCCGCCCCAGTGCCGTACGCGGCAGCATGCGCTGGTTGGCCGAGCCGCGCCAGACCAGTTCGGTGGGCTCGGCCACCCGGAAGCGTCCGGTCACCACGACATCGGCGTGGTGGACGGCGGCGGAGCGCGCCGCGTCGCGCTCCACTTCCTCCTCCTCGTATCCCGTGTAGAGGAGGAAGTCGACCTCGCGGCCGGACGCCGCGCCGCCCGGCGCCGCCGCCATCGCCACCGCCTCCGCGCGGGCCGCCGCCGCCCCGGCCAACAGGGCGGCCAGCCCGGCCGGTTGGTCGAGCGGTTCGCCGCCGCTGACCGTGAGCCCGTCGGCCCCCTGCGCCAGCGCCGCGCGCCACAGCTCGAGCAGGGACGCGACCGTACGGGAGGTGCCGCCCTGCGGGTCCCAGGTGTGCCGTGACATGCACCCGGCGCAGGCCAGCCCGCACCCCTGCAGCCAGATGCCCAGCCGCCGCCCGGGGCCCAGGGTCTCGACCGGGAAGTGCGTCTGGCTGACCCGGAGCAGCTCCGGCTCCCGGCCCATGGGGGCGTTTTCCACCGGCCCGCCTCCTTTCCCGTCCGGCTCGGCCAAACCCGTTCCCAATTCCATGATCGATATTCCGTGATCGATGACATGAAGTACTCGGAACCATTCCAGTATGACCCGGCGTCAGGCGACTACGGGGGCGTTCTCCGGTCGGCTTCCGGGCGTTTTCGGGAGTGGCATGGGCGGGGAGCATTCCCGGGTATGAGCTGACCGCTACGGTCTGAACAGGTATTCGGCTCGATTGCCGTACCGCTTCGGGAAGGGGAGCGGAATGCCGCTCCCGTGATGCGGCCATCCGGAGCCGAATTCCACGCCGAGGGAAATCGGGGGAGAGAAGTCCATGATCAGATCCGACAGCGTCAACGGCGTGGTGCGACGGGGACACCTCGGCCGTATCGCGCGCTTCAGGGCCAAGTGGCGAGGGAAGCGCGACGGCGAGCGGGGCGTGCCGCGCATCCCCGTCCGGTATTTCGAGGGGCGGCGGGGCGCACCGCCGGAGCTCTTCGAGCCCCCGCACCCGGACGAACTGCCGCTCCCGGCGTACGTCATGGAGGTACGGACCACCGCCCGCCGGGCCATGGAGCAGATGCGCTCCTCGATGATCGGGCAGGAACACGCCCTCATCAGCAAGTTGCGCGCCGAGTCGGTGCGCGTGGTCACCCAGTACGACGTCCGGGAGGACCCCAGGCCCGCCGCGCTCGCGCGGTACGGCCAGTGGGTGGGCCAGTGGCGCACGACCGTCGACCGCTGCCGCTCCCATGCGCAGGCCGTCGCCGATCAGGCCAACCAGCAACTCGCCTGCTACTGGGACGCGGTGCGCGCCACCCACCCCCAGTTCATCCGCCTCGCCGGGCGCCCGCCCGGGGACTGGCTGCCCGGCCGGGTGGAGCTGGACCCGTCCTGGTGCCGGCCGGACGTCTGGCTGCTGGCCGACGACGAGGGCGCCGGGACGGCCACGTCCCGGGCGCTCCAGATACTCGAGCGGCAGAACACCCACCGCGTCGACGGGAGGAGTACGCGATGACCGTCACCAGTCCAACATCAAGGGCGCCAAGGGCGCCCAGGGCGGCAATGACGCGCCGCGCGCTGACCACCGCCCTGGTGCTCGCCGCGGCGGCGACCGCCGCCACCGCCTGCGACGCGGTGTCCAACGAACCGAAGCGCTACTCCCAGGCCTGCGGCGTGGTGGTGGACGGCTCGGGTTCGGCCGCCGCCGACAAGACCGGCTTCGACGCGGAGGCCAAGCTCAAGGCGGTGCTGAACACCTTCCTGTCGGACAACAAGTGCCGCAAGACGTCCTTCGCCCCGATCACCAAGGTCTCCCAGGCATCCAAGTGCCAGGTCAGCCCGCTCGATCTGGACCCGGACACCTCGAAGACGGCCGACCGTGACCGGACCCGTAAAGCCATGCGGGCGGTCGCCCTCTCCAGCGCGCTGAAGCTGCTGCGCTGCGCACAGGACGAGGAGCCGGGCTCCGATGTGCTGGGCGGTCTGTCGCGTATCGCGCTGACCAAACCGTCCGGCGGCGACGACGACTCGTTCGATGTGCTGGTGGTGAGCGACTTCGACCAGGGCGACCCGGACTTCCGGCTGGGGCGGCAGGACCTGTCCACCGCCGCGAGCCGGGCGAAGACCATCGACGCCTTCCTCAAGTCCCACCACGAGCCGGAGCTGTCCGGCGCCGATATCTATCCGGTGGGTTACGGCATGAAGTACCACACCGACACCTCCCGGTACGACCAGTTCAACTCCTTCTGGACGGAGCTCCTGGAGGGGAGGGTGAAGGCACATGTCCACACCACATACCGTTAGCGGCGACGACGAGGAGCCGCGGCGGCTGAGAGTGCGCCGCCGCAGGGCCGACTCCGACCGCGGGCGCCGCCGGGGCCGTGCCGCCGCGCGCCACTTCCCCGATGGGTCCCTGCCGCAGCCGGAGCCCGTCGAGTCGGACCTCATCCGCGCAGGTGACAGCAACTGGTTGCGCGACCGGGCCCGCAGGCACGGCGCGGCGGCCGGGGCCCGGCAGGTCTACGACCCCTGGGTGCTGGCCGGCCCCGACCGGATCCCGTACTTCGCCGAGCTGGCCAGCCTGCGCGACCGCGTCAAGCACCGGCTCTCCGAGGAGTCGGCGCGGGCCGATGAGGACGGCGCGCTGGAGGCCGGCCGGGTGCGGGCGGCGGCCACCGCCGCGGCTGAGCGGCTGGTGCGGGCGAACCGGCGGCGTACCGTCCTGGAGCGGCAGCAGATGGTCACCACCGCGCAGCTGGACCGGCTGGCGCGGCGGGCCGACCGGTGGCAGACGTTCCGCGACACCGTGCGGGGCAGTTTCGAACGGCGCTGGCTGCGCAACCGGATGCCCCCCGACTGGTCCGACGGCACCGACGCCGGCCAGCACGCGAACGGCCAGCACGCGAACGGCCAGAGCACGAGCGGAGGCCCCGCCGCCGACCGCCGAGCCGCCGCCCAGTACCGCGACGACGAGCCGGAGACCGCCCGGGACCACGCCCGCTGGCAGGCCATATCGGAGCGCGATCCGGCGGCGGAGGATGCCGACGGGTTCGACCGGGCCCTGTCCACCAGGGCGGCCTGGGAGGGCGCGGCGGCCCGCCCCGGTATGCCGCGCTGGATCAAGATCGGGGTGCTGGGGCTGCTGATCGCGGTCGAGTTCCCCGTCTACTACACCGTGTTCGAGAATCTGCACGGCGTCGGGGCCTTCGCCAATCTGCTCTCGGTCAGCCTCACCGTGGCCGTCGCCGTGGCGATGATCCTCGCCCCGCACATCGGCGGCCGGATCCTGCGGCGCCGCTCCGTCACCGGCGCGGTCCGGCTGTCGGCGGTGCCCGCCCTCGCGCTGCTCGGCGTGTGGGCGTACGGGGCCTGGGCGCTGGGCGATCTGCGGGCCAAGGTGGCGTTCCAGGACGAGCCCCCGCTGGAACTGCCGCCCGATGTGTCCCAGGACGTCAGGGACAGCCTCGGCAACCAGCCGAGCCTCATCGAGTCCCTGCATCTGGACCCGCACAGCGTCTCCTTGATGTTCGTCGCGCTGCTGCTGCTCTCCGGAGGCATCGCCTTCCTGATCGGGCTCGGCGAGGAGCACCCGTATCTCGCGGCGTACCGCACCACCACCGAGCAGCTGCGGGAGCTGGAGCAGCAGACCGAGGCGGACACCGCCGGTGTCGAGCGCGCCAAGGAGGCCGAGGCCACCCTGGACGCCCGCGCCGGAGCCCGCCGGACGGCCCATGAGGAGCGTCTGTACGCCGTCGACGCCCTGTACGAGGCGGCGGCCCACGCCTATCTGGACGGCCTCGCCGGGCAGTCCGCGGACTCGGCGGTCACCGAGGCCGCCAAGCGGCTGTCGCAGCAGTGGCCGCTGCTGCCGCGCTGAGGGGGTGGGTGACCGATGGAACCGGCGGGCGAGGGGCAGTACATCCTCATCACGCAGTGCCTGCAGAACGACTTCTTCCTGAATCTCGACTGTCAGTTGTCACTGCCGGAGAGCGCGGTGTCCAAGCTGCTGCTGGACAGCGAGGGCGGTGAGGCCCTTCGTACGGAGGGCCACCGCCGGGTGCTGCCCGAGGCGGAGCTGCGCCACTCGCCCCTCGCCCGCTTCCTCGACGCCACCGTCGGCTCCCGTATGCGGGGCCACGGCGACGGGGTGCTCCACCTGGTCAACGTCCGGGACTGGCATGTCCCGGGGGAGGCGTACGACCTCGAACGCAGGCAGTACGGCGCGCACTGCGAAGCCGACACCTGGGGAGCGGCGTACGTCGACGGCCTCACCGACCTGCTGGCCCCGGAAGCTCCGCCGCCCACGGACGCCGGGGACGCCGGGGACGCCGGGGACGACTGGGGCGGCAGACTGCGCGTCCACCACGTGCGCTCCAACACCCTCTACGACTTCCAGGACACCCCCGCACACTCACCCGGCCCCGGCTCTGTCCCTCGCGAGCCGTCCCCGCTGGCCGCGCTGCTGGACGGGCTCCTGGCCGACGGCCGGCACGAGACGACCCACGTCGTCGTCATCGGCGTGCTCACCGACATCAAGATCCAGCTCCTGCTGACCGGCATCCGCTCCCGCTACGACGTCCGGCAACTCGTCGTCTCCGACGCCCTCACCGCCAGCCGCACCCTGGAACGCCATCTGACGGCCCTGGACTTCTGCCAGCGCGTGCTGCGCACCGAGGTGATGACCGGACTTGCGGAACTGGCCCGCTTCCTCGGCTCCCGCCCGGACGACGACCGTCGGCTCACCCGGGGCGGGGGCGGGGACGCGGAGTTCGCCGGCTACTCCTCGTACATCCAGGACAAGCAGGGCATCCTCTCGTACGAGGACGCCCGGCTGCGCGACTACCGCATCCAGACCTCCGAACGCCTCAGACAGGCCCAGCGCACCGTCGGCTTCGCCAGTAAGTTCCTGCTGGGGCTTGGCACCTGTCTGCTGCTGACCGCCCTCCTGCTCTCCCTCCTCGGCGTCGTCTTCCCCGGCCGGGTCGGCTGGCAGAGCCCCGCCGTCCTCGGCGCCCTCGGCGCCGGGCAGATCGTCACGCTCTTCTTCACTCGGCCGGTCAGATCCGTGCAGGACGCGCTGGCGGAGGAGACGATCTACCGCATGGTCCTGGAGAGCCGCAGCTTGAAGGTCGCCCTCGCCCGCTACCACGTCACCACCGCGAACGCGCTGCGCAGACATGACGACTTCGGCTCGCAGTCCGACGCTCTGGAGCGGCAGCTGGAGGTCCTGGAGAAGATCGACGCGGCGGATTTCGAACGCCTCAAGGGCCTGGGCGTGACCCCGCGCGCCGACCAGGCGGGCGGCGGCGTGCGAGCGGTCAGGAACCGATTGCCTGGGGGTAGCGGAAGAAGCCGGTCGGGTCGTACTTCCGCTTCACCCGGACCAGGCGGGGGTAGTTGACGCCGTAGTAGGCCTCCCGCCAGTCCCTCAGCTTCGGATCGGGGAAGTTCTGGTAGGAGTGCTCAGGGGGCGCCTCGGGGAAGATGGCGTCGTAGAAGTCGTGGAGCCAGTGCAGATTCGCGGCGGCGACCTCGGGGGAGTCGTAGTCCGCCCAGGAGGTCTCGGCGGCCAGGATGAACAGGCCGTTGCGGTGCACGAATGCGGTCGCCCGCCGTGGCACCCGGTTGATCTCCCCGCCGAGTGCGAACATCGCGAACCCGGCCCCGTCCGGGTTGCTGCTGCCCGGCCAGTCGAGCAGCTGCTCGGCCGCGGCGCTGACCTGCTGGTCGGTGAGGAGCGTCCGGGAGTTCAGGACCGCTGACTTGGCGGCGAATTTCTCCACCGGAGTGGTGGCGCTGAGCAGCGTGCTCGCCTCGGCCGGGGTGACCTCGCGGACGGCGGCGCAGTTCCGGGCACGTTCCTGCGGGGTGCCGATGGCGAGCAGCGGGGCGAGGATGGCCTGCAGCTCATCGAGGGTTCCGTAGTACTGGCCGATCGCGTTGACGCCCGCGTTCGTACGGATCTGGTCCCGGGTTCGGCCGTGGGTGCCGATGCCGAGGCGGAGGTGGAACCGCTTGTTGTCCGAGGTCTCCAGGGCGATCCGCTGTGCGGTCGCCATTACACGCAGTACGGAGTCCAGGCTCCAGCTGAGCCGGTAGAACCCCACATCGCCCTGGAACCGCTCGTACTGGAACGTGAACGAGGTGTGCACGCCGAAGTTGTTGCCCGCGCCGCCCCGGCAGCCCCAGAACAGATCGGGCTCCGAGTCCTCACTGGCCCGGGCCACCCGCCCGTCGGCGAGTACGACGGTCGTGGCGACCAGCCGGTCGCAGGTCAGGCCGAACATCTTGTCGCTGAAGCCGATCCCGCCGCCCAGCACAAGACCGGCGACCCCGACCGAGGGGCAGCGGCCGGTCGGCACGAAGATCCCTTGGTCCTCGAGCAGCGGATGCAGATCGCCGTTGGTGACCCCGGCCCCGACGGTGACGGTGCCCGCGCCGTGGGCGACCTTGATCGGCCCGTATGCCCGGGAGCGGGCGGCGCTCCGCCGCGGGGTGGTGACGATGTTCCTCATCCGGCTCATATTGAGCAGCAGGCCCGTGGTGGTGGAGTAACCGGCGTAGTTGTGGCCAAGACCGGAGCGCGGCACCGCGGGCAGCCCCACCGTGCGGGCCCAGTGGATCGCCGAGCATACGTCCTTCGTGGTGGCGCAGGTGACGATGGCAGCGGGGTGGGTCCCGGCGTACCGGTGGTTGAACGGGATCGCCAGCGGAGGGTAGCCGGAGTTCGCGGGCCGGTAGAGGGTGGCACCGGGGGAGAGAGACGCGGCCAGCCGCTTCCAGTCCTGCCGGCTGACCCGCTCCGCCGTCTCGGTCACCGCGGCGGCGGCCGCGTCGGGCGGCGCCGTCATGGCCACCGCCCCGGCGCCGAGGGCACCCAGGGTGCCTGTCCGCAGTACGTCCCGTCTGTTGATCACTGTGGCCCGCCTTCGCGAAACGGTCGGAGGCCCGATTGCCTCGAGATCGACTGGTCAACCGATCGTTCACCGACGGGGCCGCCCGGCGTGGACCGCCCACGAGCCGGCCACTCGAAAGCGTGCCTGACGCACCGCCTGATAGCCGAGCCGCAGTGGCCCGCCCGGGGCTCGCCTGTTCGCCGTGGATCAGAGCCTGAACTCGCGGATCACGGTGTTCCTGAACACCGCGCTGCCTTCGATCGTGAACAGCGCGAGCCCGGTGTCGGCAGGGTCCGGGAAGGCCTCCGAGGAGTGGACGTACCGGCCGTCGTCGACGAACATCTCCACGGAGGTGCGGTCGATCAGGATCCGCAGCCGGACCGTCCGCGCGGACGGGTCGA
>NZ_MUNE01000067.1 GCF_002154605.1 Streptomyces milbemycinicus
GACGTCTTCGGCCGGCTCGCCGCAGACTGAGCCAGCAGGCCCCCGGACACCCCACCCCTTTTAAAAACGCTTGACCTGAAGCAAGCATTTTTAAAAGGGGTGGGGTGGGGCGAGCCCCGGCGGCACCACCACACACCCACCCCCACCGCACACCAAACCCGCACCGCGCACCGGACCGGGCCGCCCACCCCGCCTCTCGCCGGCCGCAGTGCGCCGAAGGCGCGAGACGGCGGGGCAGACGGCCGGGTCGAATGCTGCCCAGCGGCGCCAGCCCGTCGCGCCCCACGACGGCCGGAGGCAGCCGTGCTCACGCCGCGCGGCGGATCTCCTTGATCTTGAGCATGCGGGTGATGACCTTGTCGAGCTCGTCGTCCTGGAAGACCTTCTTCCAGTCGTCGCGGACGATCGACTCACGCCCGTAGTCCATCGCGATCAGGCACGCGTCCGAGAACGGGTTGTCGCCCTTGAGCGTGTTGGCGAGGGCGACCTGGGTGTGGCCCAGCAGCATCGCACGGGCGGCGGACTCCGGGACGCCCACCGTGTGGACGGTCTCGTGCAGCGCCTCCGTCAGCAGGGCACCGACCATGCAGGCGATGGTCTCGACGAGGGTGGGCTCGAGCACCGCCAGCTGCTTGACGGTGACCCAGTGGACGTCCACGACCGGCGCGTACATGGTGCGGATGACCGTCTCGGTCAGCTCGCGGGCCGCCTCGTCGTCGGACTCGAACGCGGCGACGACCTCCTGGGGCGCGGCGATGCCGCCGAAGGTGTCGGCCCACTCCTCCTTGGTGGTGCGCTCCAGGAAGACCGAGGGGTGGCAGGGGTGCGCGCAGGCGTTGGAGACGTCGTCGCGGCGGGCGAGCAGACCGGCGTAGGCGGCGGCCGGGTCGAGGGTGAGGACGACCGAACCGGGCTTCATCACCGGCACCAGCGCCTCGGACACCGCGCCGAGGACGCGGTCGGGGACGGCCAGGATGACGACATCCGCCTCGGCGGCGGCCTTGGCGGAGTCGATGACCTCGCGGCCCAGTTCGGCCAGGATCTCCTGGCCCTTGGGGGAGTTCTCGCTGAACAGGACGCGGAAGTCGCTCTTTTCGAGGTTCGCCGAGACGCGCAGGCCCATCTTTCCGGCGGCGCCGACGACGGCGACAGTCTTGGGCTCGTGGGCTGTGGGGGTGGTCATGAGGCGCTCCTCATCAGGGCATCAGGGTGCATCAGGGTGTTCAAGGTGGTGACGCTGTGCTTGGTCCACGCGTCTTCGAGCCGGGCGGTCTCCTCGAAACCGCCCTGCCAGGGGAGCCAGTGCTCCACGATCTGGTTGACGCCGCGCTCCTCGGGGCGGACCGCGCCGACCATGTGGCCGTAGTCGAGGAGTCCTTCGCCCAGCGGGCAGCCGGCGAAGGTGAAGCCGACCCAGCCGTCGCGGCGGGTGAAGGAGAAGTCCTTGACGTGGATGTTGACCACGTACGGGGCGGTGCGGTCGATGACGTCGGCGGGCCGCTCCAGGCGGGCCACGCTGTTGCCGGGGTCGAGGCAGACGCCGAGGTGCGGGCTGTCGACGCCGGTGACGACGGCCAGCAGGTCGTCGGTGGAGACCTGTTCGTATGTCTCGAGGCCCAGCGTCACCCCGCGCTCGGCGTACCCGGGCAGCGTCTCGCGCAGCAGGGCGGTGGCCTCGTCCACGGTCGGCCGGTGGTCGTTGGTGTTGAGCATGGAGCGGACGAAGGTCGCGCCCAGCTTGTCCGCCAGGTCGAGGTACCGGAGCAGATGCGGCGGGCGGACCCCGCGCGTGCCGAGTTCCAGCTGGATACCGAGGTCCCGCGCGAGGGCGCGGAGGTCCGCCAGCTCAGCGTCGTCGAACGTCTCGATCAGCGGATAGTCGCAGATCTGGAAGACGCCGACGCCCAGTTCGCGGGTGCGGTGCAGCATGTCCGGCAGCGTCAGGCGCTTGGGTGCCTTGCCGGAGATCTGCCAGAAGAACGCGTAGGTGCTCAGGCCGAGGGCCATCTCACACACCCCCCGCGACAGGCGTCCCGTGCAGGGCCATCGCCTCATCCAGGATCTGTTCGAACGCCGCCGGGTCGTGGGCGAAGCGGCCCAGGAAGAGCCCGCCGACCTCGGGGCCGAGCCGGGTGAGCAGACCGGGCCCCGCGCTGCCGCCGTACACGACCCGGCTGCCGGCCAGCGGCCCCCGCCCGGCGAGCCACGCGGCCAGCGCGGCGCACACCGCGCGGATGTGCTCGGGCGAGGCCGGTTCGGGCGCGCCGATGGCCCACTGGGGTTCGTACGCCACGACCAGCGGGCCGAGCGTCCCGGCCCGCTCGGCGTCCGCGAGGGCGGACTCGACCTCGGCGACGCAGCGGGCTGCGGCCTGCGCCGCGTCGGTGCGCTCGGGTTCGCCGACGCACAGGACGGGCGTGAGGCCGCCTCGCAGCGCGGCGGCGGTCTTCGCGGCCACGACCGCCTCGTCCTCGTGGAAGAGGCGGCGTCGCTCGGCGTGCCCCACCTCGGCGTAGCCGCAGCCGATCTCCTTGAGCTGGGCGCCGCTGACCTCGCCGGTGTACGCCCCGGTGTCCTGGGCGCACAGGTCCTGGGCGCCGACCCGCACCCCGGTGCCGGCCAGCAGGCCGGCGGCCGGGACGAGGGTGGGGAAGGAGGGGAGGACGAAGACCTCGGCCAGGCCGCCGGTGACGGCCGGGTGGCGGTCGGCGATGTCCGCGATGCGGCGGCACCAGTTGAGCGTTTCGTGGTGGCCGAAGTACATCTTGAGGCTCACGCCGATGGTGACGGAAGCGGGTCGGGGCATCAGGCTGCCGTGCCCTCTTCTTCGTACGCGCACATCAGCTCGACCTTGGCGGCCGACGCGGAGGAGGTGTCGAAGCGGTAGGTGAGCCATTCGCGCACCAGGCGCCGGGCCAGCTCCAGGCCGACGACGCGCTGGCCGAAGGTGAGGACCTGGGCGTTGTTGCTGAGGATGGCGCGCTCGACGGAGAAGCTGTCGTGGGCGGTGACCGCCCGGATGCCCTTGACCTTGTTGGCGGCGATGGCCACGCCCAGGCCCGTGCCGCACACCAGCAGCGCGCGGTCGGCCTTGCCCGCCGCGACCAGTTCGGCGGCGGCGATGGCGACCTTGGGGTAGGCGGTGTGGCCATCGGCGTCCACGCCCACGTCCTGGACGGACTCGACCAGCTCGCTGGCCTCCAGGTCCGCCTTCAGGATCTCCTTGTAGTCGTAGCCGGCGTCGTCGGAGCCGACGACGATGCGGAGCTTGTCGTTCATCTGAGCCATCTCAGCTTCCATCTCAATCGTTCTTCGCAGCGAGTACGCCGTGCACGGCGCGGGCGATCAGGGCCAGGGACACCGCACCGGCGTCCGGGGTGCCCAGGGACTTCTCCGCGTGCGGGCGGGCGCGGCCCAGGCGCGGGAGGAGTTCGGCGGTGGCCTTGGCGGCGGCCTCGGCGGCGGTGGCCGCGGCGTCCCAGGCGGCGGCGAGGGGCTGCCCCTCGGCCACGGCCTCGCCGAGCGCACCGGCCAGCGGGACCAGCACGTCGACCATCGTCTTGTCGCCGACCTCCGCCTTGCCGAGCCGCATGACGCCGTCGGCGGCGGCGGCCACACCGGTGGCGACGGCGGCCGCGTCGGGCCGGTCGGCGTCGCCGAGGGCGGTGCCGACCTGGCGCAGGATGACGCCCCACAGGGCTCCGGAGGTGCCGCCGGCCCGGTCGGCCCAGGCGTCGGCGGCGTGGCACAGCAGGGTGCCCGCGCCCGCGCCGAGGCCCAGGGCGCGGCGCCCCGCCTCGTACGCGGCCTCGGAGCCGCGCCGCATGCCGATGCCGTGGTCGCCGTCGCCCGCGACCGCGTCGATGCGGCCGAGCTCGTCGGCGTGCTCGTCGACGGTCCGTACGACGGCGGCCAGCGCGTCCAGCACCGTACGGGCCGCCGCGCGCGACTCCTCGCTCGCCTGGGGGACGGTCGTCTGCTCGGGCTGTTCCTCAGGGCTCTCAGGGTTCTCAGGGCTCTCAGGGCTGACGTCAGCGGTCGGCCCCAGCGCCCCCTTGCGGTACGCGGGCGCGTCGGCCGGGGCCGTCCACAGCGGCTCCAGCTCCTCGGTCAGCCAGAAGAGCGTGAGCGAGACCCCTGCCATGTCGAAGCTGGTGACCAGCTCGCCGACCTCCGGGTCGACGGCGACCACGCCCGCCTCGTCCAGCAGCCGGGCCACCGTGCGGTAGACCACGAACAGCTCTTCGTACTTGACCGCGCCGAGCCCGTTGAGGATCACGCCCGCGCGCAGCCCGCGCGGGGTCTCCACGCCCTCCGGCAGTTCGCCCAGCAGCGTGGAGACGAGCAGCTCGGCCGCCTCGTCGGCGGTGGGCACCGCGGCCTCGGACAGACCTGGCTCGCCGTGGATGCCCAGGCCCACCGCCATCCGGCTTTCGGGGACGGTGAACAGCGGGGCGTCGGCGCCGGGCAGGGTGCAGCCGGAGAAGGCGATGCCGAACGAGCGGGTGCGGGCATTGGCCAGCCGGGCGAGGCGTACGACCTCGTCCAGGGGCAGGCCCGCCTCGGCCGCCGCGGCGGCGGTCTTGAACACCGCGAGGTCCCCGGCGACCCCGCGGCGCTTGGCGGACTCCTCGGCGGGGGCGCTGGAGATGTCGTCGGTGACGACGACCGTCCGGCAGTCGATGCCCTCGGCGTTCAGCCGCTCCTCGGCCTGCCCGAAGTGCAGCACGTCACCGGCGTAATTGCCGAAGGTCAGCAGCACCCCGCCGCCGCCGTGCGCGGCCTTCGCCACCTGGTGGACCTGCTGGGCCGAGGGCGAGGCGAAGACGTTGCCGACCGCCGCGCCGTGGGCCAGGCCCCGGCCGACCAGACCGGAGAAGGCCGGGTAGTGGCCGGAGCCGCCGCCGATGACGACCGCCACCTGGCCCGGGGCCGTGGGGGTGGCGCGGACGACACCGCCGGGGACGCGCCGCACCCATCTGCGGTGGGCGGCGACGAAGCCCTCCAGGGCCTCGTCCGCGAAGGCGGCGGGGGTGTTGAACAGTCGAGTCATGGCAGGCGGCCTCCGGGCCACGGGTGAGGGGTGGTGACGGTCAGTACCCGGTCGGTCAGTGCCCGGTCGTGATCAACTCCTGCTCCGCGTCCGCGGCCTGGGGCAGGGGCCGGGTGGAGAGCCAGAGCATCAGGACGGCCGACAGGAGCATGAAGCCGCCGACGACGAAGAGCGGAAGGTAGTAGGAGCCGCTGAAGTCCTTGAGCCAGCCGGTGATGTAGCTGGCGGCGAAGCCCGCGACATTGCCCATCGTGTTGATCAGGGCGATACCGGCGGCCGCGGCGGCTCCGGTGAGGAACTGGGACGGCAGCGACCAGAAGGTGGGCAGCGCGGCGAAGATCGAGCACGCGGTGACGGTGATGACCGCGATCGTCGCGCTCGGCGAGCCCATGTAGAGGGCCAGCGGGATGCTGATCCCGCCGACCGCGGCCGGTCCCGCGACATGCCAGGCGCGCGTCCCGTGCCGGGTGGCGTGCCGGGACCAGAAGAACAGGGCGATGGCGGCGGGGAGGTACGGGATGGCGGTGATCAGGCCCTTGTCCAGTACGGAGAAGTGGGTGCCGTACTGCTCCTCGAAGCCGCTGATGATCGTGGGGAGAAAGAACGCCAGGGCGTAGAGGCCGTAGATGAAGCCGAAGTAGACGAGGGAGAGGGCCCAGACCCGGCCGTTGGTGAACGCCGCCTTGAGCGCACCGCGCCCGCCGTGCCCGGAGGCTGCCTTCGCGCCGTCCGTCTTCGTGCCGTTCTCGCGCGCCAGCTCGGCCGTGAGCCAGTCCTTCTCCTCCCGGGTCAGCCACTTCGCATCGGCGGGCCGGTCGATCAGATAGAACCAGGCGATGACGCCGAGCAGGATCGCGGGGATGGACACGCCGAGGAACATGAAGCGCCAGCCGTCGAGGCCGAAGAACGCACCGTGCTGGTTGATCAGCAGCCCGGCCAGCGGGGCGCCGATCACCGTGGTCAGCGGCTGGGCCAGGTAGAACAGCGCCAGGATCTTGGTGCGATGGCGGGCCGGGACCCACTGGCTGAGGTAGAGGATCGCCCCGGGGAAGAAGCCTGCCTCGGCGACGCCGAGCAGAAAGCGCAGCCCGTACAGCTGCCCGGTGCTCTGCACCCAGGTGAACAGCAGGGAGACGATCCCCCAGGTGACCATGATCCGGGCCAGCCAGCGGCGGGCGCCGAACCGGTGCAGGGCCATGTTGCTGGGCACTTCCAGCAGGATGTAGCCGATGAAGAAGACGCCGGAGGCCAGTCCGAACTGAGCCGCGGAGAGGCCGAGGTCATCGCCCATGCCGTTGGGCTCGGCGAACGAGACCGCGGTCCGGTCCAGGAAGTTCACGAAGAACATCAGGGCGACGAAGGGGACGAGACGCCGCGCGACCTTCTTGACGGCCGATCTCTCGACGTCCCGTATGACGGGGGATGGGGCGACAGTGCCCATGGCGGCTCCTGACTGAGCGGACGGCTTTGTCCTGCGGGGTGGCTACACGCTAGGCCACGTTCCGAAAATTGGTCACCAATTAACCAAAGTGATGTGTGTCGCTTTTGAAACTCTTGACGGGCGGCCCTCCAGCGCTTAGGTCAGCACTGCCGCCCCGGGCCGTCGCCGCTGGTGATGTACTAGGGGGTCGGTATGTCCGAGGACCCGAGTCCATGAGGGGAAAACGCCACGTGAGCGCCGAGCCCGACCAGCCGAACTTCACCGCGCTGCTGCGCCCGGTCGTCCGGGAGTCATCGGTCAGCGAGGTGGCCAAGCGGCTGCTGGACCACCTCTCCGAGGGCCACCTGAAGCCCGGCACCCGGCTGCCCGCCGAGCGCCAGCTGGCCGAGGCGCTCAATGTCGCCCGTTCCAGTGTGCGGGGTGCGCTCTCGGCGCTCGATGTGCTCGGCATCATCGAGATCCGCCCCGGCTCCGGCTCCTACGTACGCGCCGGGACGTCGGAGTTCCTGCCCCGGGCCATCAACTGGGGGCTGATGCTCGGCCAGCGCCGCACCCACGACCTGGTCGAGGTCCGCACCTTCATGGAGGCCATGTCCGCCCGGCTGGCGGCCGAGCGCGCCGAGGACACGGACGTCGAACGGCTCGAGGCGCATCTGGAGCGGATGCGGGAGGCGGGCGGCGACGTCACGGCGTTCATCGACGCCGACATCGCCTTCCACCTGGAGACCGCCACCATCGCGCGCAACACCGTCCTCAGCGACATCCTCCACAGCATCCGCTCGCTGCTCCAGGTGTGGATGGAGCGCGCGGGCGACATCGAGGGCACGGTGGCCGGGACGCTGAAGGAACACGGCGCGATCCTCCAGGCCATCCGCGACGGCGATCCGCAGGCGGCCGAGCGGGCCATGGCGGAGCATATGCAGTGCGCGAGCGAGCGGCTGTGGTCCTCGCTGAGCGCGGAGGAGGGCGGGGCTTCGGGTACCGCTCCGGGCGGCGGCGCGTAGACGTGCGGGGCGGATCAAGGCCGGGCCACCGTATTGGCCCACCTCAAGGCGCGGCCGAGCGCGCCATGCACCCAGACTGATCCTCATATGGGCCGGCGGCGACGCACATGAGCCGAGCGCCCTCGCGACGAGGAGAGGACGGACGCATGGCACCCGACCAGCCCGACGAGTCGGCGCCCCGTCAACTCCCCACGGTCACCTACGCCTTCGCCGTCTGCCGGCACTGCGACCCGGCGGCCCTGGTGGGGCTCCCGGGGCTCGACAAGGCGGCCCCGGTCCGCACCCTCGCCGCGGGCCCGCTCACCGCCGTCGTCCAGGACGTGTCCGCCGCCGACTTCACGGAGGACGCGCTGCGGCAGCGGCTCACCGACCGCGATGAACTGGGGCGCTGCGCCCGCGCCCACCATGAGGTGATCATGGCCGCGTCGGCCGTGACACCGACCGTGCCACTGCCCTTCGCGACGCTCTATCTCGGGGATGGACGGGTCCGCGCGGCCCTGCGCGAGAAGGAGGAGTCCTTCCTCGCCGCCCTGGGCCCGCTCACGGGCCGCGTCGGGTGGGGATGAACGCCGCCGGGCCGGACGCTCACTGCACGATCATGAAGCTGTTGCCGTCCGGGTCACGGAAGCTGAACATGGGCGGCACGGGGGCGCCCCACCGCGCGACCTCCGGGTCCGCGTCGACGCCGCGGGCCAGCAGTGCGGCGTGGTCGGAGTCGATGTCCTCGCTCACGAAGATGACGCCCGTCTCGACGCCGGGCGACTGCCCCTCGCGCGGCAGGACCAGCGAGATCGCGGTCGCGCCACCGACCGGCGCCACCTCGATCCAGCGGTGGCCGTCGCCGAACGGGACGTCCGCGCGCTTCTCGAAGCCGAGCGTGCCGACGTAGAAGTCCAGCGCCCGGTCCTGGTCGGACACCGGCACGGCCACCCTGCCCAGCTCGGTGATGCGGGTGCCCTTGGTGCTGTCGGTCATGATGATCTCCCTGGGGAACGGTTCTGCTTGTAGGACCGCCCGGCCCGACGGAACTCATCGCCTCCCGCGCGAGGAGTTTTCTTGACCTTCAAGCCGCATGAAGCCCAACAATCGCGCCCATGAACGACACGGATGACACGCATGACACGCATGACACGGACGACATGGTCGGCAACGACGCCACCGAGGGCCTGCTGAGCATCGGCGCCTTCGCCCGGCGGGTGGGGCTGGCGCCGAGCGCACTGCGGTTCTACGACGACTGCGCGGTGCTGCGGCCCGCCCACGTGGACACGGCGACCGGCTACCGCTACTACGCCGAGACGCAAGCGCCGCGCGCCGCGCTGCTGCGCCGGCTGCGGGAGGCCGAGCTGCCGCTGGTCGATGCGGCGGCCGTGCTGGACGGGCCGTACGAGGACGCCCGCGAGGTGCTGCGGGGACATCTGGGCCGGACGAGGGAGTCGGCCGCGGCGGCCCGCGCGGCGCTCGAGGAGATCCTGCGCGCGCTGCCCGGGGGCACACGCCGCGCCGAGGTCAGCGTCGGCGGGGCCGAGCTGGCGGGCGCGGTGCGGCAGGTGGGCTCGGCGGTGGCGGCGGGCGCGGCCCGGGAGGAGTTCCCGGTGCTCGGCCGCGTACTGGTCGAGATCGACGGCGAGGAGATCCGGCTGGTGGCCACGGACCGCTACCGGCTGGCCGTACGGGCGCTCCGGCCGCTGTCGATCACCGGCGAGCCGTGCGAACTGCTGCTGGACATCGACGAGTTGACGGAAACGGCGGCCTGGGCCCGGCGGCTGCCCGAGGTCGCCGTCGAGGTCGAGGGGCGGCAGGCCCGCGTACGGGGCGGCGGCGAGTGCCGGGAGTTGGCGGGCTCCGACGAGGTGTTCCCCGCGTACCGGATGGTGCTGGACGACCTCGGGGCCGCCCGGCACCGGGTGATCGCCGACCGGGGCGGGCTACGGCGGGCCGTCGCGGACCGCCTGGACGCCGGCCACCGGGCGATCACTCTCACCACCACCGGGGACGACCTCCTGATCTCAACAGAGAAACCCACAGAGATACCCGAGGAAGCCGAGGACGCCGAGCGGCCCGGCGCGACCGCGCTGCGCGCGATCCGCACGGGGCCGCCGCTGCGGATCGCCTTCGACCCCGGCGTCCTGCTGCCGGCGCTCGACGCGAGCGTGGGGCCCGATGTGCTGCTGGAGATCGCGTCCGAGGCCCGGCCCGTCGTCGTCCGCTCCGCCGACCAGGGGAGCTTCACCACCCTGGTCATGCCGGTACGGAACGCCGCCGCCACCAGCTAGAAGGGAAGGTCCGTACGCGAAATATCCGCTGGACCGGCCCGGCCATGGATGCAAATATATGCGCCATGCAGAATAGTCATGCATCCCTTGGTGTCTCCGCCCCACCGGCCTGGCCGCGCGGCTTCCACGCTTACACCGGCCACGGCGGCATCCGCGAAAGCGGCGACGACATCTCGGTCGTCGCCTCGGACCGGCCCGCCGTCAGCGCCGCGATGTTCACTCTCAGCCGCTTCGCGGGCCCGGCCGTGGTGCTCAGCCGCCGCCATGCCGCCGGACGGCGGCTGCGGGCGGTGGTCACCCTGGCCCAGAACGCCAATGTGGCCACCGGCAAGGAGGGAGAGCGGAACGCCGCGGAGGTGGTCGCGCGCGTCGCGGGGATTCTGGGGGTCGCGGAGAGCGAGGTGCTCATCGGCTCCACCGGTGTGATCGGGCGCCCGTTGCCGATGGACGCCATCCGTACACACCTGGACCAGCCGCATCTCGCCCAGGGCGCCGCCGCCTTCGACGCCGGGACCGAGCGGGTGGCCCGCGCGATGATAACCACCGACACCCGGCCCAAGACCAGTGCGCGCTCGGTCGGGGCGGCACGGATCGTCGGTGTCGCCAAGGGCGTCGGGATGCTGGAGCCCAATATGGCCACGATGCTGGCCTATCTCTTCACCGACGCGATCATCCCGCCCGGCGCGCTGGACGCCGCGCTGCGCGGGGCGGTGGACCGCAGCTTCAACTGTCTGAGCGTGGACACCGACACCTCGACCTCCGACACGGTGGCCGTGCTCGCCAACGGCGCGGCGGGGCCGGTCGACCAGGTCGAGTTCGCCGCCGCGCTCGCAGAGGTGTGCCTGGATCTGACCCTGCAGATGGCCATGGACGGGGAGGGCGCCACCAAGCTGCTCCGGGTCACCGTCGACGGGGCCGGGGACCGCGCGCAGGCCAAGCGGGTTGCGAAGAGCGTGGTGAACTCGCCGCTGGTCAAGACGGCCGTGCACGGGGCGGACCCCAACTGGGGGCGGGTCCTGATGGCCATCGGCAAGAACACCGACGACACCGATATCGAACCGGCCAAGGTGAGCGTGCGCTTCGGCGGCATCGAGGTCTACCCCGAGGAGCCGGAGGCGGACACCCTGGACCGGCTCACCGAGCTCATGCGGCAGAGCGAGGTCGACATCTCGGTGTCCCTGGGCCTCGGAGAGGCCGCTGCCACCGTCTACGGCTGCGATCTGTCGGCGGGCTACGTACGCGTCAACGCCGACTACACCTCCTGACGCGAGACTTCGCAGCCCAAAAGCGGCCGGTCCGGCGCGCTCTCTTCGAGCGCGCCGGACCGGTCTCCGCTGCCCCTCACCCCCACGAAGGGGCAGTGGCCTGGGTGCCTACTCCGTGGCTATGGCGTTCAGCACGTTCATCCGGCCCGCCCGGAAGGCCGGGAGCAGGGCGGCGACCAGGCCCACCACGGCCGAGCCGATGAAGACCGTGATGATCGTCGACCACGGGATCTCAAGGGTCTTCAGGCCCTCGAGCGCCAGCAGCTTCTGCGCCGTCGCACCCCAGCCCATGCCGAGGCCAAGGCCCAGCAGGGCGCCGAACAGCGCGATCACGACCGACTCCAGGCGGATCATGCGGCGCAGCTGACGGCGCGACATGCCGATGGCGCGCATCAGGCCGATCTCCCGGGTCCGCTCGACGACCGACAGCGCCAGGGTGTTCACCACGCCGAGGACGGCGACGACGATCGCGAGCGCCAGCAGGCCGTAGACCAGGTTGAGCAGCTGCCCGATCTGATCCTTCATCATCTTCTTGTAGTCGGTCTGGTCCCGGACCTTGACCTGCGGGTAGTCGTCCAGCTGGGCCTTGAGGGAGGCGTAGGCCGCCTTCTCCTGGCCGTCCTTGGCGGCCGCGAGCATCATCGCGTTCACCGGCATCTTGTCGGCCGGGATATAGCGCTCGGCGGTGGTGATGTTCACATACTTGGCGCCCTTGTTGAGCGAGGTGTCGTCCGAGGTGATGGCGGCGACCTTGAGCTTGGCCGCGGTCCTGCCGCCCACGAAGGTGACGGTGAGGGTGTCACCCATCTTCACCTTGTGGTCCTTGGCGAAGTCCTCGGACACCGAGATGGCGTCCTTGCCGTAGGCGTCGGAGAGCGTGCCGTCGACAACGGGGGTGCGCAGATCGTCCGCGAACTTCGGGTCGGCGGCGACCAGATTGTCGGTGCTGGTCTTGCCGTCGGGCGTGGTGATCTTGGTGTCGTTGAGGTTCTTGACGTCGGTGACGTGGTCCAGGCCCTTCGCCGCGTGCACCGCCTTCACGACATCCCCGGTGATCGGCTTGCCGCCATCGGACTGGACGATGAAGTCCGCGCCGACCGACTTGTCGAGCTCATCGCTGGCCGAGGCGACCATCGAGGAGCCGACCACCGACAGACAGGCGACCAGCGCGAGGCCGATCATCAGGGCGGCGCCGGTGGCGCCGGTGCGCCGGGGGTTGCGCAGCGCGTTCCGCTCGGCCATGCGGCCGACCGGGCCGAAGATCCGCAGGATGACCGCGGCCAGCACCCGGACCACCAGGCCGGCCAGCAGCGGACCGATGACGATGAAGCCGATCAGGGTCAGCAGCACGCCCAGGCCCAGGAGCATCGACCCATCGGTGGCCTTGTCCGCGTTCGCCGCGGCGACCAGGGCCACCACGCCCGCCCCCGTGAGCAGCAGGCCGATCGCGCCCCGGATCCGGCCGGCCTTGGCGTCCGCCGGGGTCCCCGCGTCCCGCAGGGCCGCCATCGGGGAGATCTTCCCGGCGCGGCGGGCGGGGATGTACGCGGCGATCACGGTGACGACGATGCCGATGGTGAGGCCGATGATGGGCGTGGCGGGCTTGACCGTCAGCTGGTCGGTGCTGATGTTCAGGCCCTGGCTGCCCATGAACTTCATCAGCCCGACGGCGAGGCCGATACCGCCCAGAACCCCGAGCACCGAGCCGACGACGCCGAGCAGCAGCGCCTCGATCAGCACCGAGCGGTTGACCTGCTTACGGCTGGAGCCGATGGCCCGCATCAGGCCGATCTCGCGGGTGCGCTGGGCGACCAGCATCGAGAAGGTGTTGACGATGAGGAAGATGCCGACCAGCACGGCGATCCCGGCGAAGCCGAGCATCGCGTACTTCATGATGTCGAGGAACGAGCCGATGTCGTCCTTGCCCTCCTCGGCGGACTCGTCCTTCGTCTGCACCTTGTAGCCGTCGCCGATGGCCGCGACCACGTTCTTCTTCAGCTGGTCGTTGCTGACGCCGGGCTGGGCGGTCAGCGCGAAGCTGGTGTACGCGTCGGGGCGGCCGAGCAGCTTGCTCTGCGCGGTGGCGGTGTCCGTGTAGACGATGGTGGCGCCGGGGTTGGTCACCTTGAAGGTCGTCAGGCCGACGATCTTGGCGCGGAACTCACCGGGCACGGCGATGAGCCGCAGCTCGTCGCCGATCTTCAGCTTCTTGTTCTTGGCCGTGTCGGCGTCGAGCATCACCTCGGTGGGGCCGCGCGGCTCATGGCCGGAGGTGAGGTCGACCGCCAGCAGCTCGGTCGGGTCCCAGTTGGTGGCGACGGTCGGGGCGCCGGACTTCGGGCCGATGTCGTCGTTGTTCTTGTCGACGACGGTGACGGTCTCGGTGCTGATCTCACCGTCCACCGACTTGACGCCCTGGACCTTCTTCAGCTCGGCGAGCCGCGTCCCGGGCACCGTCTCGATCTTGCCGGTCTGGGGGCCGTTGTTGCTGCCGCCCTCCTTCTTCGGCTTGACCGAGACATCGGAGCTGGTGCTCGCGAAGAGCTGGTCGAAGGTGGCGTTGGTGGTGTCGGTGAAGACGAGCGTGCCACAGACAAAGGCCACCGACAGCAGGACGGCGATGGCCGACAGCGCCATGCGTCCCTTGTGCGCGAAGAAATTGCGCATCGAGGTCTTGAGGACGGTCATGACACCCGCCCGCGCGCGTCGAAGTTCTTCATCCGCTCCAGCACCAGCTCGGCGGTGGGGTTGTACATCTCGTCGACGATCCGGCCGTCGGCCAGATACAGCACCCGGTTGGCGTACGCGGCGGCGACCGGGTCATGGGTGACCATCACGATGGTCTGGCCCAGCTCGTCCACCGAGCGCCGCAGGAAGCCCAGCACCTCGGCGCCGGCCCGGGAGTCCAGGTTTCCGGTGGGCTCGTCACCGAAGATGATCTCGGGGCGGGCGGCGAGGGCGCGCGCCACGGCGACGCGCTGCTGCTGACCACCGGAGAGCTGGTTCGGCCGGTGCTTGAGCCGCTCGGCCAGACCCACCGTCTCCACCACCTGGTCCAGCCAGGCACGGTCCGGCTTACGGCCCGCGATGTCCATGGGCAGCGTGATGTTCTCTATCGCGTTGAGCGTGGGGAGGAGGTTGAACGCCTGGAAGATAAAGCCGATCCGGTCGCGGCGCAGCTGGGTGAGCTTCTTGTCCTTGAGCCCCGTGATCTCCGTCTCGTCGATGAAGATCTGACCGGAGGTCACGGTGTCGAGACCGGCGACGCAGTGCATGAGGGTCGACTTGCCGGAGCCCGACGGGCCCATGATCGCGGTGAACTGCCCGCGGGCAATGTCGACGTCCACATGGTCCAGCGCGACCACACGGGTCTCGCCGGAGCCGTACGCCTTGACGACCTGGCGCGCACGGGCGGCAACAGCCGTATGTCCTCCACTGCCCCCGGTCTTGGGAATCGATACAGCGGTTGTCACGGTGACTCTCCTATGTCGTCTTCTTCTGTCGGTCTTGCTGCGTGTGCTGCGAGTGGTGCTGTGCGCTCTGCTACGAGCCGGGGTCGTCCGCCCGCGTACCTCAAGGGTGATCCAGGCGTGAGGGGTGTCGCGATGGTGCCTGGCTCCGTATCGATGGGGGTGCTAGCCCTACCCTCTCGGTCAGGCCGACCATAGACACCCTAGAAGTGCCGCAGGTCGCCTTCCTCCTCCGCCGGTACGAACCCCGGGTAGGAGGAACGGGTGGATGACCCCTAAGGGGCATGAGACCTCAGGCGTACCCCGTCTCGGGGTCAAGACTGGTCCCTGACGTAACGGAAGGTTCAAGTCCGCTGTTCGGCCGCCCGTAAACCCGCTTCCCTTCCCCCGATCCCGCATGGAAGGGTGGGTCGTACAACAGAATTACGGGCATGAGTTACGAGCATGAGTTGCGGGCCTGAATTACGGGCCTGATGACGGGCATCACGGCAGCCGGCCGGCTCGGCCGGAGAAGGGAGCGCCCACGGTGGGCGGCACCGCACGGAGGCGGACGGACGCGGACACCGGACCACCCACCCCCGAGACGGCCCTCTCACCCCCGATCCGCCGCCGCCCCGTCGCCGCCGCGCTGATGCTCGGCATGGCGCTCGCCGCGCTCGACTCCACCGTCATCTCCACCGCGATCCCCCAGATCGTGGGCGACCTCGGCGGTTTCTCCGTCTTCTCCTGGCTGTTCTCCGGCTATCTGCTCGCCGTCACGGTCAGCCTGCCGGTCTACGGCAAGATCTCCGACACCTTCGGCCGCAAGCCCGTCCTGCTCTTCGGGATCGTGCTCTTCCTGCTGGGCTCGCTGCTGTGCGCGGGCGCCTGGAACATGGGCTCCCTCATCGCCTTCCGCGTCGTCCAAGGCCTCGGCGGCGGCGCGCTGCAGGGCACCGTACAAGTCATCGCCGCCGACCTCTACCCGCTCGAGGAGCGCCCCAAGATCCAGGCCAGGCTCTCCTCCGTATGGGCCCTGTCCGCCGTGGCGGGCCCGGTCATCGGCGGCCTCCTCGCCGGCTACACCGACTGGCGCTGGATCTTCCTGATCAACCTGCCGGTCGGCGCCGTGGCGCTGCTGCTGATCGTCCGCCATCTGCACGAGCCGAACCGGGACGGGGCACGCGGCGCCGGTGTGGACTGGGCCGGCGCACTCGCGATCTTCGCGACCGGCGGGCTGCTGCTCACCGCCCTCGTACAGGGCGGAGTGGCCTGGGCCTGGCTGTCCGCGCCCTCGCTCGCGCTGTTCGCGGGCAGCGCGGCATGCGCGGCCGCGACCGTGTTCATCGAGCGCCGCGCCGCCGATCCGATCATCCCGGGCTGGGTCTGGCGCCGCCGTACGATCTCGGCCGTCAACCTCGCGCTCGCCGCGCTGGGCCTGCTGATGATCGCCCCCACCGTCTTCCTGCCCACCTACGGCCAGTCGGTCCTGGGACTCGGCCCGATCGCGGCCGGATTCGTACTGTCGGCCATGACGCTCAGCTGGCCGATATCGGCCGCGCTGAGCAGCCGCGTCTACAACCGGATCGGCTTCCGGCGCTGCGCCATCACCGGTATCGCGTTCGCCGCACTGGTCCTGCTCGCCTTCCCGCTGCTCCCCTACCCCGGCGCCAACCCGGATGCCGCCTGGCAGCCCGCGCTGATCATGCTGGCACTCGGCGCGGCCCTCGGCCTCTTCCAGCTACCGCTGATCATCTGGGTCCAGTCCTCCGTCCGCTGGGCCGAGCGCGGCACCGCGACCGCCTCGATCCTCTTCTGCCGGCTGGTCGGCCAGTGCGTGGGAGCGGCGGTCTTCGGCGCCGTCGCCAACGCCACCCTGGCCGCCCGCCTCGACGAAGCGCCCCCCGCCATCCGCACCGGCCTGCCCGACGACCTCGACGGGGTCTCCCGCGCACTGGAGCACCCCGCCACGCTCACCGACCAGGCCGCCGACTACCTGCGGCGCGCGGTCGACACCGCCGTCGACCACGTCTACGTCGGCTCGGCGGGCGCCGCCGTACTGGCCCTGCT
>NZ_MUNE01000670.1 GCF_002154605.1 Streptomyces milbemycinicus
CGTAGAGCTGCCCGTCGGGGAAGTGGCCGCGGACCGTATGGGCGACCCGTAACGCCAGCGCGGTCTTGCCCACCCCGCCGAGCCCGCGGACGGCGAGGACGGGCATCACCGCGCCCTGGGCGCGGGGCAGTTGCTCGGCCAGCCGGTGCACCAGGGCGGCCCGGCCGGTGAAGTCGGCTGATTCGGCCGGGAGTTGCGCGGGGCGCGGTGAGGCGTACGGGACGGTGTCCTTGGCGGGCGGGCGCCGTCGCACGACCGTGGGGTGGGCGAGGGCCGGGGAGGCACACAGGACGTTCTGGTAGAGCTCGGTCAGCTCGGGGCCGGGGTCCACGCCGAGCTCTTCGGCGAGCAGATGGCGGGTGTCGGTGTACACCCGCAGCGCCTCGGCCTGCCGGCCGCCGCGGTACAGCGCGAGCATCTGGAGCGCGCGCAGCCGCTCCCGCAGCGGGTATTCGACGGACAGCGCGGTGAGCTCCACGATGGCCGCGGTGTGGTGGCCCAGTTCCAGGTCGAGTTCCAGCCGGGCCTGTAACAGGGTGAGCCGCCACTCCGTCAGGCGGGCGCGCTGTGCCTGGGCGTAGGGCCCGGGAACGCCGCCGAGTGGTTCGCCGTCCCACAGGTCCAGGGCCTTGCGGAGCAGTGTCCGGGCGCGCGGCAGTTCGCCCGCGGCCCGCGCGATCCTGGCCTGCGCCTCGTAGCCCTCGCACACCACCAGGTCCAGCGCCTCGGGCGGCATGTGCAGCGCGTATCCGCCGGAGTCGGAGACGAGGGCGCGCGGGCCCAGGGTCTTGCGCAGCTGGAAGGCGTACGTCCGCAGGGTGGCGAGCGCGCGGCCCGGTGGTTTGCCGCCCCACACCGCGTCCATCAGTTCCTGCGCGGTGGCCGTGTGGCCGCGGCGCATCAGCAGCGCGCACAGCAGGGCGCGCTCCTGTGGCCGTCCAGCGGCCAGCGTCTCATCGCCGCGCCGCACCCGCACCGGCCCCAGGACCGTGAACCGCAGGGCGGCCGGGGGCGGCACGGCCGCGGCCACCGGGGGCGCCGCCGTGTCCCGTCGGCGGTGTTCGGGCACGTCGAAGCCGAGGTGGTGGAGCGGGGTGCCGAACATCTCCTCCAGGACACGCTGTGCGGAGGGCTGAGGGCAGGGCGGCCCGGGCTGCCGCCACCGGTGGAACTGGCGCGCGGTCACCGCCGGTGGCTCCCCCAGCCGCGCGGCCGCTGTCGCGTAGACCATGAGAAAGACCGCCGGCCGTTCCCACTGCCGCTCCGTGCACGCACGCGAAAAGGCCGTCCCCCGCATTCCTTCGCCTCCGAGCCTTGTCCCCCGACGCTCGTAGATCACTCTAGTCGCCGTGGCTTACGCGCCGCAGTGTTCTGCGTGGCAGGAAAAGTCCGGGGAAAAGTCCGGTCTTCCGGCCTTCCGCTCGCCCCCGCCGAGGGGCGGACCAGGATATGGACATCAACTTTCGCCCGGCGGGCCCGGGCGCGCGGCGTGTTATCCGACGTCAACACCGATCTGGTGGCTGCCGCTCCGCTTTCCGGCCCGCGACTTCCGAACACCCGCTCGCATCCCAATTTCTCCTGATCGGATGCCTATCCCAGCGATGTTGACTTTCCCCACCCAGCCGGGACGGCACCCCCGGCAGCCGATCGGCGGGCCGCCACCGCGGCCCGGACCGCGGTGGCGAGCACTGGAACTACGTGAGGAGTGCCGATCGTGCGGACGACCCATCCCGGTTTCTCCGTCCTCCTGGGGCCGGACTACGCCGGAAAGTCCTCGGTGATGTCCGAGTTCGCCAGTTCGTCTCCGTCCTGGCGGCTCATCTCCACGGACGAACGTTTTCTTCAGCCCGCCCACGCGCTGATCGGCCGGCTGCGCAGGGATGTGGCGGTGGACGTGCTGCCGTCCCTGGGGACGGACTACTCGCCGGAATTCACGGCCAGCCTGCTGCAGACGGCCGTGGTGCATCTGCGCGACCGCATCGAGGCGAGCGACCCGTCGTCGCCCACGCTCGTCGACTCGTACTACTACAAGATCCTGGCCAAGTGCAGGCTCGCCGGACTGCGGGACAACCCGATGTACACGTGGTGGCGTTCCTTTCCGCAGCCGCGGCGCGTGGTGTTCCTGGACGTGTCCACCGCCACGGCCTGGCGCCGCTCCGGCAACGGCGCGGCCACCAACCGGCTGGAGTACTACGGCGACCGCCCCGACCCCAAGGGTTTCGCGGCCTACCAGACCAAACTGCGGCGCCTGATGCTCGACGAGATCAGCCATCTGCCGGTCACGGTGATCCGGGCGCAGGGCGATATCGCCCAGACCGCCCAGGCCATACGAAAGGTGTTGTCAGATGAAGACCGCTGAGCCCCAGGCCGCGGAGGTCCCGAACACCGGGGCACAGAACACCGGGGCGCAGAGCACCGGGGCACAGAACACCGAGCACCGGAACACCGAGCCCCCGGCCCCCGAGGACCGGCTCGACCGCTACCGGGCCCGGGTGTTCGAGGAGCGGAAACGGCTGCGGCGGGCGTTCTCGGACCCGGCGGCGCGGCAGCGCGAAGTCCTCACCGACCTGCTGACGTTCAACGCGGGAACGGCCTACGGCAAGGCCCACGGCTTCGACCGGCTGCGCACCCTGGACGACCTCCGCAAGGCGGTTCCGGTCCAGGACTACGCGGCGCTCTCGCCGTGGATCGAGCGCATGGCCGAGGGCGAGCCGAACGTCCTGACCGCCGACCAGCCCGCGGTGTTCTTCACCAGCAGCGGCAGCACCGGAGCGCATAAGAAGATCCCGGTCACCCCGCGCTTCATGCGCACCACCTTCTTCCCCTTCTACTACGCCGCCTGGGCTCCGATGGCCGAACACTTCCCGGACGTCCTCACCCGGCCGGACGCGGTGCTCAATCTCAAGCACGACCCCGTCGTCGCCCCCGCCACCACCGCCTCCGGACGCCCCCATGTCGGCGCCAGCCAGGTCGACTTCGGGAAGATGTTCGGCGAGCATCTGTCGGCCGAGCCCGGCACCGCGGCCCCCTGGGCCACCCTGCCGGTGCCGGTGGCGCCGGACGACCACGTGGAGAAGATGTATCTGCGGCTGCGCATGGCCGTCGAAAGCGATGTCCGCTGTGTCATCGGGATCAATCCGGCGATGGTCGCCGCGGTGCCGTACCAGCTGAGGCTGTGGTGGCCGCGCATCGTCAAGGACGTCCGCGACGGCACGCTCGGCGGCCATCCGTTCCGTTCCCCCAACCCGCAGCGCGCCGCCGAACTGGAGCGGCTGGCCTCGTACTTCGGCACCGTACGGCCCGCCCACATCTGGCCCAACATGCGGCTGCTGTTCTGCTGGACCACCGGCCTCGCCTCGCTCTATCTGCCCCGGCTCCGCGAGGAGTTCGGCCCCTCGGTGACGGCTCTGCCGGCGCCCGTGGCGGCATCCGAGGGCCCGGTCGGCGTGGCGCTGGACCGGCACCCGACGGCGGGCAGCCTGGTCGTCACGGCCTCCGTGTACGAGTTCGTGGACGCCGACCGCGACCTGGGCCCCGATGTGGAAACGCTCGCACCGCACGAACTGGAGCCGGGCCGGGAGTACCACGCGATCTACAGCCATGTCGGCGGCCTGTACCGCTACGCGGGCGGCGATGTGGTCCGGGTGGTCGATGTGGTGGACGGAGTGCCGCGGGTGTCGTACGCGGGCCGCAGGAACCGCTCCGACGTGGCCGGGGAGCGGCTGCGCGACGCACAGGTCGTCCGGGCCCTGCAGTCCGCGCTGGGCGGCGCCGGCCTCGCCGCGCGCAACGCCGCATGCCATGTGGAGACCCCCGACGGCCGGCCGCCCCGCTATGTGTTCGCCCTGGCCGGCGAGTCGGCGTGGAGCACCGACGAGACACGGCGGCTCACCGCGGCGCTCGACACCGAGCTCACCCGGGAGTCGGCCGACTACCGCGCGGCCCGCGACGCGGGCCGGCTGGGCCCCGCCGAGCTGATCCGGCTCGACCGCGACGCCTTCCTGGAGGAGTGGCAGGAATCGGTCGGCCGCGGGGTGCGGCCCACTCAGGTCAAGGACCGGCTTTTCCGACCGGACCCGGAGAACTGGCGGCAGCTCACCGGCGCGGCCGCCCGGCAAGGAGATCGATCATGACGCAACTCGACGCCATCGAGCGCACCTGTCTGCTCACCGCCGCGCTCCGGGCCGGGGAGAGCCGCAGGGACGACCGGCTCTACCACGACCCGTACGCACAAGCGCTCGTCGGCGACGCGGGCCCCGAGCTGCTGGCCGAGATCCGATCGGCGACCTTCCCCGGCGGCGAGGTCCCGCGCACGGTGCCGAGCACCTTCGACTTCAACCCTATCCGCACCCGGTTCTTCGACGACTGGCTGCAAAGCGCGGCCGCCGACCCGTCGATGACCCAGATCGTGCTGGCCCCGGCGGGCATGGACTCGCGCGCCTACCGGCTGGAGTGGCCGGACCACGTCCGCTTCTTCGAGATCGACCGGCCGTCGGTCCTGGAGGCCAAGGAGAAGCTGCTGGCCGCCGAGACGCCCGGCGCCGACCGCCGCCCGGTCCCCGCCGATCTGCTCGCCCCCGGCTGGGAGGACGCTCTGCTGGAGGCGGGCTACGACCCCGGTCTGCCCTCGACCTGGCTCTTCGAAGGGCTGCTGTACTACTTCGCGCAAGGCCAGGTCGAGGAGTTGCTGCGGCGGGTCGCCGCGGTGACCGCGCCCGGCAGCCGCATCGGCGCGGACGTGGTCAACGACGTGGCGCTGACCGCGCCGAACATGCGTGGCCTGCTGAAGGTGTTCGCCGACTGGGGCTGCCCGTGGGTGTTCGGCACGGACCAGCCCGAGGCGCTGTTCGGGCGGCACGGCTTCACCGTCGAGGCGGTGCAGCCCGGGGAGGAGCCGGCCCACTACGGCCGGTGGCGGGACCCCGTGCCCCCGCGCACGGCCGAGGGCGCCGAGAGGGTGTTCCTGGTCCACGGAAGCCGCACCGCATGACGGGGACCGTGGAACCGATACCGCTGCTCCGCGGCGACCGCGGCGCCCCCAGGCCGCCGTACGCCCCGGCGCCGCTCCCCGGTGGCGCCGACGCCCCGGCCGCGCCCCGCCACGGCCGGCCCCGGGTGCTGCTCGCGCCGGTCACCGTCACCCCCGGTAAACCACTGACCCCCAGCCACCTCAAGGGGCTCTTCTGGGTCGATGTGATGTACCGCGCCACCGCGCAGCTGGCCGATGTCACCTACCGCTACAGCCCCACCACATACCACCCCACCGACCAGACACTCGGCTTCTGGGAGTATCTGGACCACACGCTCGGTGACACCGACTACTCCCAGCTGTCCGAGGAGGAGATCGGCGAGCTGTACGTCGGCTACCGCGCCGACGGCCGCCAGACCCCGGTGTCCGCACTGCGGCCGTACCTCGACGCGATCGAGCACCACGGCTGGGTGCATCCGTCCAGCGCCCGGGTCCTGGAACTGTGGTCGGCACAGTACGCGCGGCTGGGGATGCACGACCCCGGCCTCACCGAACACCAGCCGCCCGGTATGACCCTCGACGAGGTGCTCGACCGCCTGGTGCCACTGGGGCTGTGCCTGGACATGCGCGAGTACGGCGGGCCGGTGTATCTGGACGCCACCCGGTACGGGCTGCCGCTGCGGCAGATCGCCACGGCGCAGGGGCGGCCCAACTACCTGGCGTGTGCGCTGCGTGAGCTGGTCCCGCTCGTCCCCGGCTACGACGAGGTGGTGCTGCTCTACGACCGCGAGCTGGAGCCCGACTACCAGCTGCTGCAGCGTGTGCTGGCGGAGCTCGGCCCGGTCGTGCGGCGGGTGCCGGTGGGGCGGGTGCCGATCGACGGACAGATCCGGTCCGCGCGCCACGGCGACTGGCGCGGCCACTCGGCGGGCGCGCTGCTCGAGGCTCTGGGCGCCGACCACGGCGGACCGGCGCTGCGGCTCGGCATGCGGCTGTACTTCATCGCCACACTCGGGCCGGGCGACCGGCAGTCGTTCCGCCCGGACCTGCTGCGCCAGTGCGTGGTGCGCGCCGAGCGGATGCTGGGGTCGTACGAGACCCCGGCCGACGCGGCGGCAGCCGAAGCCGGGCTGACCGGCTTCCTCGAGCGGCAACGCGGCGACCACGCGTACGTCGACCCGTACCGCCTGACCTCCGGGCTGCTGGCCAAGCACCGCCCGGCCCCGGTCCACGAGTTGCTGCCGGCGGTGTTCCTGTGAAGCTCTCCCAGGACCTGCTGCGGGCCGAGGCCGCGCGGCGTATCCGGGTCGCCCGCCCCGATCTGGCCGAGGAGGTGGACCTGTCCACCGCCACCGCCCTGTCGGAGGTGCACGCCCGGATCCAGGAGTTCGCGGACACCGACGGACTGCTCGCCGTGTCCGTCGTGCGCCGCTTCGAACTGGCCGAATGGGCGCGCGCCACCTGTGAGTTCGCCATCGGCCTG
The DNA here is from genome assembly GCF_002154605.1 of Streptomyces milbemycinicus. Lineage (GTDB taxonomy): Bacteria > Actinomycetota > Actinomycetes > Streptomycetales > Streptomycetaceae > Streptomyces > Streptomyces milbemycinicus. The sequence goes on from NZ_MUNE01000670.1 coordinate 6,453, forward strand.
GCGCCGGAGCGGCTGGCGGCGTGGCGGGGCTCGTTCTCCCGTACGATCTTCCTGGCCGGAAACCCGGACAACCTCGGCGACCGGGTCCGGTTCGACCACATCGCCGAGGACGGCTCGGCCGCGTGGACGGGACCGGCCCCGGCGGGCGCCTCCGCCGGGCTGCGCAGACTGCTCAAGCTCTTCGACGGCTCCCGCGGCCTGCCGCCACGCCCCGACACACCGGTCCGGATCCCGAAGGCCATCGGCCCGCGCCACCGGCCGCCGGTGCGGCGCGAGCTGTACGTGGCCACGGCCGGTATCACCGTCGCGGACTGTCTGGTGCACCTCAACCATCTGCTCGTCGAGGCGGTCCTGGACGGCCTGATCGCCCCCGGGGACACCCTGGTCATCCGTCAGATGCCGCGTCTTGCCGGGCTGTCCGGGCCGTACGCGGCGCTGCGGGTCGGCGCGGAGCGGGAGCATCCGGAGCGGCTGCGGGCGTACGCCTGCCTGAGCGAGGAGACCGTGGGCGCGGCGCGGTGAACTCGTTTACGGCACCGGCCGGGGCGCCCGCCCCGGCCGGTGGTGTCACTCACGATCCCGACGATCAGCCCTGTTCGGGGTTGTCGTAAGGGCGGGTGATGATCTCCATGCCGTGGCCGGCCGGATCGTGGAAGTACAGGCCGCGCCCGCCGTGGTGATGGTTGATCTCGCCCGGCTGCTTCCCGTGCGGATCGGCGTAGTACGTGATCCCCGCGTCCTTGATCCGCCCGAAGGCCGCGTCGAACTCCTCGTCGGAGATGAGGAAGGCGTAGTGCTGCATGGTGATGGACTCGGCCGGGATCGTGGCGAAGTCCAGGGTGACCGCGTTACTGGTGGCCACGGGGATGAACGGGCCCCATTCGGCACCGACCTCAAGATCCAGGATGTTCGCCAGGAACTCGGCGGACTCCCGGTTGTCCCGGGAGTGCACGATGGTGTGATTCAACTCGACTGACATATTGGAATGCCTCCACAAGGCATGTCCCGGCACCTCCATGTCTCACCCAGCCGGTGACCGACACGCGATGCCGCACCCCCGAGCCTAGTCGGTGGCCACCCAGCACGTCGAGTGCACGCCAAGGCCGTCAAAGGCCGAGGTCAAGGCCCTCACAGGCCGAGGTCGCTCAGCCCCGGGTGGTCGTCCGGGCGACGGCCCAGCGGCCAGTGGTACCTTCGCTCCGACTCCTTGATCGGCAGGTCGTTGATGCAGGCGTAGCGGTGCGTCATCAGCCCGTTCTCGTCGAACTCCCAGTTCTCGTTGCCGTACGACCGGTACCAGTTGCCCGAGTCGTCGTGGCACTCGTAGGCGAAGCGCACGGCGATGCGGTTGCCGTCGAACGCCCACAACTCCTTGATCAGCCGGTAGTCCAGCTCCCTGCGCCACTTGCGGGTCAGAAAGGCGACGATCTCGTCGCGGCCGTTGACGAACTCCGCGCGATTCCTCCAGCGGGAGTCCACCGAGTAGGCGAGGGCGACCTTCTCGGGGTCGCGGGTGTTCCAGCCGTCCTCGGCGGCGCGGACCTTCTCGATGGCGGATTCCCTGGTGAAGGGAGGAAATGGGGGGCGTGATTCCTCGGACATATCGACTCCTCACGGGAGAGAACCATCGTTCTCGCCTCTGCCGAGGACTCTACGAGAACGATGGTTCTCATGCAAGCGCGGCAGGGGCGGGTCAGGCTCTCGCCGCGCTCGCCATGCTCCGTCAGCGTGTCCACGAACCGCTCGAGGTCGTACGTCGGGCGGGGGCTGGACATCCGCGCGTACTCCTGGGCCCTGGCCCGATAGTTGCCGCAACCGGCCGGCCCGGCCGAGGCGGCTCACCTCGACCAGACGTGCGCGCAGCGCCGTGTCCCCCGATGTTCCCACGTCACTCCCCCGTTGTTTGCCGTTCGCCCTACGGCAGTTGGGGGAAACCGTACCTGCGCGCCAGGGCTCTCACGATCTCCTGGACACGCGAAAGAGAGCTACGCCGCGACCCGCCCCTCGCCACGGAAAGGGTGGTTCCACAGACCCCGCCCACGCAGGATCGGCAACACGCCCTCGCCGAACCAGTACGCCTCTTCCAGGTGCGGGTATCCGGACAGGATGAACTCGTCGATGCCCAGCGCGTGATACTCGGCGATCCGGTCGGCGACCTCGGCGTGGCTGCCCACCAACGCGGTCCCCGCCCCGCCGCGCACCAGCCCGATGCCGGCCCACAGGTTGGGGTGGATCTCCAGGCCGTCACGGCCCCCGCCGTGCAGCGCGAGCATCCGCCGCTGCCCTTCGGACTCGCTGTGGCCCAGGCCCTCCTGCACCGCGCGTACGGTCGCCTCGTCGAAGCCGTCCAGCAGCCGCCGCGCCTCGGCCCATGCCTGCTCCGCGGTGTCCCGGGTGATGACATGCAGCCGGATACCGAAACGCAGGCTCCGCCCCTCCTTCGCCGCCAGCCCCCGTACCCAGGCGATCTTCTCCGCCACCGCGCCGGGCGGCTCACCCCATGTGAGGTAGACATCCGCGTGCCGGGCCGCCACCACCCCCGCCGCGGGCGAGGAGCCGCCGAAGTACACCTCCGGGACGGGGTCGGGCAGCCGGGCCAGCTTGGCGTCCTCCACCCGCAGATGCTCACCCGTCAGATCCACGGTCTTGCCGTCCCACAGTTCCCGGACGATGCCGAGGAATTCTCCGGTGCGCGCGTACCGGGCGTCCTTGTCGAGGAAGTCGCCGTACGCACGCTGCTCCCGGCTCTCGCCACCGGTGACGACGTTGAGCATGAGCCGTCCGCCGGTCTGCCGCTGGTAGGTGGAGGCCATCTGCGCGGCGAAGGTGGGCGACAGGAAGCCGGGCCGGAAGGCGACCAGGAACTTCAGCCGCTCGGTGCGCTGGCTGACCATGGCCGTGGTCAGCCAGGCGTCCTCGCACCAGGCGCCGGTCGGTGTGAGCGCCCCCACGAACCCCAGGTCCTCGGCGGCACGGGCGATCTGGGAGAGGTAGTTGACGGTCGGTGGCCGGTCGCCGCCGGTCACGGTGGCCGGGGAGCCGTGGCCGCCGCCGACGACATGGCGGCTGTCGCCGTTGGTGGGCAGGAACCAGTGAAAGGTGAGACTCACGCGGAAACTCCGTTCAAGGTGGTGTTCGGCCGGCACGGACATCGGGGGCGCCGGAGCCGTTTGGGCGTGTCAGCCGGCGGCGGCGAGCAGCGGGGTGCCGCCGAGTGCGAGCGAGAACCGGTCGACGACCTGGGCGAGGGCTTCGGCGGAGCCGGGGGCGATGGTGAGGGCGCCGTCCGGCCCGGTCTGGAGGTCCTTGTCGAGGGTGAACCAGCCCTGGACGATGTGTCCGGCGCCCATGGAGTTGAGCACCGGGCGCAGCGCGTAGTCGATGGCCAGGACGTGTGCGGTGGTGCCGCCGGTGGCGAGCGGGAGTACGGTCTTGCCTTCGAGGGCGTACTGCGGGAGCAGGTCCAGCAGGGACTTGAGCAGACCGGAGTAGGCGGCCTTGTAGATGGGCGTACCGATGACGACGCCGTCCACGCGCGCGAACAGGGCGGTGGCCCGGACGATGGCCGGATGCGCGAAGTCGGCGCCGAGCAGGGCGGTGGCCGGGAGCGTACGGACGTCCAGCGGTATCACCTCGTGTCCGTGGCGCTCCAGCCGGGCGTCCAGGTGGCGCAGCAGCCGGGCGGTGCGGGAGGTGGCGGAGGGGCTTCCGGAGACGGACAGGACGGTGGCCATGGCGGACCCTTCGGGGAGGTGGTGCGATGCGGTGGTCCGGCCGGTCGGCCGGTCAGGGCGCGGGAGCGAAATGACGGGGCATCGAGGCGTACGGGCGCGGTGCCGCGGTCACGCTGGTGGCATCGCGGCGCGGAAGAACGCACAGCCGGAACACGCGCGGCCGGGATGGGTCAAAGGCGACGCGTGGAGGATGCGGCGAGGATGGGGGCGGGCTCGCTCAGGCCCGACAGGGACAGGACGCGCTGGAGACGCGCGCGAGATCGACGTGGCGTCGCCGCGTGAGATCCTGTCGCTTCATGCCTTCGATCAAATCAGTGGCGCGTACACCTGGTCAAGGAGGGCCAAGCGGGTTTCCACATCCCGGACATGGCCGACTGAAGGCGAGCTGGGTCCAGATCAGCAGCCGCAGCAGGGGCGGCAGCCCGGCGCGCCGCCGCCAGGGGCGGGTCGTACCGGCAGGCGCCCGGGTGCCGGTCATCGGGCCTGCTTCCGCACCGCGATGGGCGCCTGGTCGGCGCGCCGGGCGCGGCCCGGCCACGGCCGGCGCACCCCGCCGGCCGCGGTGACCGCCAGCGCCCCGAGGACGGCGAGCATCGCGGCGGGGGCCAGCACCGCCCAGGGGGCCCGTTCGGCGTACGGGTGGTTCTCGGCCAGCAGCAGGCCCCATTCGGGGGACGGCGGCTGGGCGCCGAGGCCGAGGAAGCCGAGGGAGGCGAGGGCGAGCGCCACCGAGGGCAGCCGCAGCAGCGCGTGCCGGGTCACCGGTGGCAGTACGGCGGGCAGCAGGGCGCGCCGCAGCACGTGCAGCCGTCCGGCGCCGAGCGCGCGGGTGGCGGCGAGGTGGGTGGTGGCGAGCTCCTGCCGCAGGAGGGCGGAGGTGTGCGCGGCCAGCGGGGCCCAGGCGACCGCGGCCACGGCGAGCGCGGGCGTGGCGGGGCCGCCGCCGGTGACGCCGGTGACGAGGAGTCCGGCGAGTACGGCCGGTACGGCGTTGACGGTGTCGACGAGGGCCTGGGACACCCGTGGCACCAGCCCGAGCGCCACTCCGACCAGCAGCGCGGTGGCGCTGACCGCGAGCGCGAGGGCGAGGGTGGTGAGCGCGCCGTGGCCGACCCGGGCCATGAGGTCGCGGCCCAGGGCGTCGGTGCCGAAGGGGTGCGCCCAGGAGGGGGGTTGGAGCCGGGCGGCGGTGTCGAGGGCCAGCGGGTCGCGGGCCAGGCCGAGGGCGATGACACCGAGCAGCAGCGCGCCGTAGAGCAGGGGAAGCGTACGGGGCTCCGGGGCGGTGGGCCGGTGCAGGGTGACCAGCGCGCCGTCGCGCAGCGCGGGTCCGAGGAGGGCGCGGCCCGCGAGCCGGGCCAGGCCGCCCACGGTCGCGGCGAGCGCCACCAGGGCGAGCGTGCCGGCCTGGAGCACGGGCAGGTCCTGGGCGATGGCGGCTTCCAGGGTGAGCCGGCCGAGCCCGGGAATGTCGAAGATCTGCTCCACGGCGACCGCGCCGCCGGTGAGGCCGACCACGAAGAGCCCGAAGTTGGGCAGCAGTCCGGGGACGCACCGGCGCAGCGCGTGCCGGGCGATGCGCCGGCCCGGGATGCCTCGGGCGGCGGCGGCCCGCGCCCAGGGCTCGGCGAAGGCGCCGGGCAGCGCGTCGTCGAGCATCCGGCCGAGCAGCGCCCCCGTGGGCAGGCCGATGGCCAGCGCGGGCAGGACGAGCCAGCGCGGCCCGTACCAGCCGAGCGCGGGCAGCCAGCCGAGTTGCACCCCGACCACGGTGGCCAGGACGGAGGCGGTCAGGAACTCGGGCAGCGCGGCGAGCATCGCCGCCGCCCCGCCGGTGCGCGGCGCCCCTGGTCGCTGTCCGGATGGCCTCCGGAGGCCCGCGACCAGCCTCAGGGTGCGGGCGCACACCGCGGCGGCGGTGACCACCGCGACGGCCAGGGCCGCGGCCATGAGCAGCAGCGAGGCGCCGAGGGCCGTGGTGACGGCGGGCAGTACGGCCTCGCCGGAGATCCAGGAGTGGCCGGCGTCGCCGCGCGGCAGCCCGCCGAGCCACTGGCCGAGCAGGTGCAGGGGCCCGGCGTCGAGGCCGAGTTCATCGCGTACGGCGGCCAGCACCTCGGGGGCGGGGTCGCGTTCGGCCGACCGCGCCTCCAGCACGGTGCGCGCGGGGTCGGTGCGGGAGAGCCACGGCAGCAGGCCGATGCCGCACAGCAGGGCCGCGGCCACGGTGACGCGCCACAGCGCGCCCGCCGCCGGGGCGCCGCGGCGTATGGCGCTCAGCGCCGGGTCCCGGGGCCGATGAGGGTGCGCTCGTACGGGTCGAGGAGCACACCGTGGACCGAGGCGCGGACGCCGTGGACGATCCGCTGGTGTACGAGCGGGATGGTCGCGTCCGTGCGCAGGACCTCGGCCTCCGCCGCCATCGTCGCGTCCTGGCGCTTCGCGGGTTCGTCGGCGGACTCGGCCTCGGCGACCGCCCGGTCGACCCGCTTGTCGCACAGCAGCGCCAGGTTGTAGCTGCCGTCGCAGGTGAAGTCGCTGGCGAGGACGGAGACCGGGTCGCCGGTGTCGAGCATGGTGTTGCGCGCGCCGACGAACGCGTCGAACTTGCCGGCGAGCGCGTCGCCCTCGATCCGCGAGGACTCGCGCACCTCCACCTTGACGGCGAATCCGGCCTTCTTCAGCTGCTGTTGCAGCACCTGGGCGACCTCGGGCAGCTCGGGCCGGTTGTCGTAGGTGGCGAGGGTGATGGCTGTGCCGTGGACGCGCGCGGCCCGCGCCCGCCCCTCCGGCGCCACGCGCTTGCCGGCCGCCCAGGTCAGGGCGGGCCCGAACACGCCCTGGCCGCGGTCGGCGTGGCCCTCGTACACGTCCTTGGCGAGGACCGAGGTGTCGACCGCCGCCCGGGCGGCGGCCCGCACCTTGGGGTCCT
>NZ_MUNE01000671.1 GCF_002154605.1 Streptomyces milbemycinicus
GGGGTCGTCACTGGCGCTTCGCCTCCGGCAGGTCGGCGTCGGTAACCGGCCACCAGGGCAGCTCCCGGCGGATGGGACGGGTGTCGATCTTCTCTTCGCTCCACGCCGGGGCGGCCAGCTGCCGGGTGACCGAGCGCAGCTGGATCCGCTGCACCGTGCCGCCGTCCTGCTTCAGGCCCAGGCGGAGTATCGCGAGCCGCCGCAGATACTGCGCCGAGAGCTGTCCGCGCAGCCCGTTCGGCCGCTCCTGGGCGTCATGCGAGAGAAGGTAGAAGTCCCAGGCGCGGCGCAGCTGGTTCTGCTGGGTGTGGCTGGGCAGCGGATTGTGCCTGATGGCCGCGCCATCCTGGGCCGACAGGTCTCGCCACCCGGTGGTCGCGGTGCCGCCCTCGGGGGTGCGGATCTCGGCGCGCACCTGGACGGCGATGTTCTGCTGGAGGGGGTTCGGGGCGAAGAGCTTCCAGTTCCGTTCGAATTCTGGATATATGTAGTCGTCTATCGCCTCGCTGTGCTGCTTGCTGACCGTGTTGGGCGGGGAGACGTTCAGGAAGGCCATCCCGAGGTGGACGGCCACGGCGGCCACGGTCACCGCGAGGCCCACGGCCACGACGAGCTGCGAGGGCAGCGACAGCGGGCTCCCCGCTCTCGTCTCCCCCTCTTCATGCCGCCCTTCCTCCCCC
>NZ_MUNE01000672.1 GCF_002154605.1 Streptomyces milbemycinicus
ACGAACGAGCCAACCAACTCGCCCGCTGTCTCATCCTCCGAGGCGTCGGCCCGGAACGGATCGTCGCTGTCAAGCTGCCCCGCTCCATCGAGCTGGTTGTGGCGCTCTACGCGATTCACAAGGCGGGGGCGGCGTATATGCCGATCGATCCGTCCTATCCGCAGGACCGCATCGACTACCTCCTCGAAGACGCCCAGCCAGTGCTGGTCATCGATGAGGGAACGTATGACTCGCTGAGTACACAGCAGGTTCCGGCCGCTGTGCGACTGCCCTCGCCGGGGGAGATCGACCCGCGGAGCCCCGCGTATGTCATCTACACCTCGGGTTCGACCGGCCGCCCCAAAGGCGTGGTCGTGCCGCATTCAGGCATCGTCAACCGGCTGCTGTGGATGCAGGACGAGTACGGGCTGGACGCCGACGATCGAATCCTGCAGAAGACGACATCGAGCTTCGACGTCTCGGTGTGGGAGTTCTTCTGGCCGCTGGCCGTGGGAGCCTCCCTCGTCCTGGCCAAGCCGGAGGGGCACAGAGACCCGGGTTACCTGGCGGAGCTGATCCGGGAGAAGGCGGTCACCACGCTCCACTTCGTACCGTCGATGCTCGAGGTCTTTCTTCAGCACGACGCGGTGCGAGGCTGTACGGGGCTGCGGCGGGTCTTCTGCAGCGGTGAGGCTCTGTCGGGCGACCTGGCCAGAAGGTTCCACACGACCCTGGACGCCGAGCTCCACAACCTCTACGGCCCGACGGAAGCGTCGGTGGACGTGACGTATTGGCGGTCCACACCGCTCCACACCGATGGGGCGACGGTGCCGATCGGTCGTCCGGTGGCGAATACGCGGATGTTCGTGCTGGATTCTGGGTTGCGGCCGGTGCTGCCGGGTGTGGTGGGCGAGCTGTATATCGCGGGTGCACAGCTGGCTCGGGGGTATCTGGGGCGGGCCGGGCTGTCCGCCGAACGCTTTGTGGCGTGTCCATGGGGGCCTGCGGGCGAGCGGATGTATCGGACTGGCGATTTGGCCCGGGGGTCGGCCGATGGAGTGCTGGAGTACATGGGCCGCGCCGACGATCAGGTGAAGGTACGGGGCTTCCGTATCGAGCCGGGCGAGGTGGAGGCCGCGTTGATGGCCTGCGCCGGAGTGGTCCGGGCTGTCGTGGTGGCGCGGGAGGACCGGCCCGGGGATCAGCGTCTGGTCGGCTATGTGGTGCCGGCAGTAGGTACGGCGCTCGAGGGAGTAAGTGTCCGTGCCAGGCTGGCCGCGCGGCTGCCGGAGTTCATGGTGCCCTCCGTGGTGATGGTCCTCGAGCAACTGCCACTCACACCGAACGGCAAACTGGACCGACGAGTGCTTCCGGCACCCGAGTACGCGGTGGCCGGATCGAGCCGCGCGGCTGCCACACCAACAGAGGCGTGGCTGGCGGAAGTGTTCGCCGAGGTGCTGGGGGTGGACGCGACTCGCATCGGCGCGGAGGAGAGCTTCTTCGATCTGGGCGGCCACTCCCTCCTCGCGGCCCGGCTGATCAGCCGCATCCGTACCGGACGAACCGTAGAACTCGGCATCCGTACGCTGTTCAACACGCCCACAATCGGCGGGCTCGCTGCACTCATCGACTCCGACACGGTCGGTGCGGACGCCATCGAGGCGGCTGATCCGCTGGCGGTGATGTTGCCACTGCGCGCCGGCGGTCATAGACCTCCGGTGTTCTGTATCCACCCGGCGGTCGGCATCGGCTGGGTCTACTCGGGTCTGTTGAGGTATTTGGACGCCGACACTCCGCTCTACGTCCTCCAGTCGCCGATGCTCTCCGACCCGGCCGAGCGCCCCGCCAGTCTCGTCGAGATCGCCGAGACATACATCAGCCAGATGAGGAAGGTGCGGTCGACCGGTCCGTACCACCTCGTCGGCTGGTCCTTCGGCGGCGGTGTGGCGCAGGAAATCGCCGCGCGGCTGCAGTCGGAAGGCGATGAGGTCGGGCTTGTCGCCGTTCTCGACGGTTATCCGGTCACACCGGAGGAGCTGACGGTCGAGACATCGGGTCTCGGTGCTCTTCTGGACTCGGTGGGCATGCTGCCGGCGTCGAGAGGCGCCGCGGGTGAGGGTATTGGGCGGGCCGCAGTTGATGACCGTTCGCCCGATATCGACGAGCAGCAGTTCCTCGGTCTCGCGGCGGAGCCGGGCAGCCCGCTATCGCTTCTCCCGGCACGGGCGCTCGCGCTGCTCCCGCGGGTGTTCGCCACCCATGTCGCTCTGTCCGGGGCGATCAGCGGCCGCGTCTTCGGTGGTGATCTGCTCTTCTTCTCCGCCGCGCTGGACAGAGGGGACGGACGGCCGACTCCGGATGCGTGGCGTCCATACGTAGCCGGGGCCATCGACGTGACCGACGTACCCGTCGCACACGGAGCCATGACCGGCCCCGATGCGCTTGCGGTCATCGGTCCGGTACTGGCGGCGCGGCTTCGAACGACGGTATCGGCCTGAACGAGTCGCCTACCGGCGGATGTCAGAGGACTTGTGGCGCAGGAAGAGAGGGAGGGCATCGTGCCGGAAGCGGTTCAGGTAGTGGGAATCGGCGGGTCCAACAGGGCGGGCTCGACTGCGGAGAAGGCCTTGCGCATCGCCCTCGCCGCGGCTGTCCGCCGAGGCGCGCGAGTGAAGCTGATCAGCGGGCCCGACCTCGTGATGCCGTTGTACGAATACGCGGCGGCAGAACGGTCCGAACGGGCGAAAGCACTCATTGAAGCCGTCTCGTCGGCGGACGGCCTGATTATCGCCACGCCCGCCTACCATGGCTCGATGTCGGGAATGGTGAAGAACGCTCTCGACTACATGGAGGAACTGCGTTCGGACCGACGGCCGTACTTCTCGGGGCGAGCCGTGGGCTGTATATCAGTCGCCGGAGGTTGGCAGGCGTCGGCGTCGGCGGTCTCCGCGCTACGGACAACCGTTCACGCGCTGCGTGGGTGGCCCACTCCGCTCGGGGTCACGATCAATACGGAGACCACTTCGTTCGACGTCGACGGCCGGGTGCAGGATCCACAGGTGGCCGAACGCCTTGAACTGGTGGCCGAACACGTCGTCGAGTTCGCCTTGATGCGGCAGTCGTTGAGGGCGCAACAGATGGAAACACCCACGCTGCGGGAGCTTGCCCCCGCACAGATCTGACCAGCGTGGGCACTTATTGCCAAAGCCCTTGACACCCCCGCGGGCGGCACTTTAGCTTTCGGGACGACGCTCAATAATACTGATCCATGACCAGAGCGTGACCGTCAGTGGCTCAATGCAGAGCGACCGAGAGCAACTGAGAGCGGCCCGCGGGGAGCGTTCAAATCTGGACGGGGGACAGCACATTGGGACGGGTGGCCACAGAACCACACCCGAAGGCAGGATTAGCCGGGCGCGTAATGTTTCGCGCGCCCCGGAAGCGCCGCCATGCCGAAGTTTTCTGGCGTATGTTGACTTTTTCTCCACCTCACACATGCCCCCGCCCTCGCTGATGCCCTGTCACGGAGCAGGAGCCTGGGGATCGGCCTGTCTAAATCCAATGCACTAGCCCCTTGACGCGGGGCAATGTCCATGGAAGGGGATGTCGTGAGCATATCCGAGAAATCTTCCCAATTCGGGGAGATTCTTCGTGAGTATCGAATATCATGCGGAATGACACAGCAGGAGCTGGCGGACTTCTCAACACTCAGCGTGCGCGCCATCCGTGACCTTGAACGCGGGAAAGTGGCCAGACCGCGGAAGGAAACCCTGCGCCTTCTGGTAAAGGCCCTGGATCTACCCGCCGACGACCGCGAAAGATTTGAGTCACTACTGGTTTCGGCCCGCGGCAATCGATTCAGGTCGACCGCCGCCAACTCCCGGCAGCGAAATTCCCCGGTGAGCGGCCCTCACGAGGAAGCGCCGGATGTCGTACTCGCATACCTCCCCGAACGGGGCACGGCGGCACCTGAGGCACTAAACGGCGGAATCTATGCGGATGTACTGAACTCCCTGGCCAAGAACCTGAATCTGACAGGACGCCACATGGCCATCGTGGTCCTCTCGGAGAACTGAATCAGTGGACAGCGAGACGAGTGCAGGGAAGTCCGTGGCAGAAGCGGCCCGTCCAGCCACCAGCAAAACGGGCCGGCTGGGAAGACCGGTCTACCTTCTCACGATTTGCCAATTCCTCTATTACGCGGGCGTCAGCGTCGACCTGACCCTGACGGCCGTCGTCGGTCTCGAGATGGCGCCGGCCGCCGCCCTGGCAACGCTGCCACTCACCCTGATGACGGTGACCGGAACCATCGCCTCGTACGCGACCGGAATGCTCTCCGCGCGATACGGACATCGATCGGTCCTGGCCGTGGGCGCCTGCATCGCGGTGACCGGTGGTCTGGTCTCCACGCTCGCCGTCCAGACGGATTCCTTCTTCACCTTGTGCGCGGGCACCGGCATGGTCGGGGTGTACCGGTCGACGGGCGGCTACTTCCGGTTCCTCGCGGCAGACCTGGTGCCCAAGGCGTCCCGGACCAGGGCGCTGAGCACGGTTCTCTGTGGTGGCGTGGCAGCGGCGATCGTCGGTCCTTGGGCCGCGACACAGAGCAGTGGTCTCGTGGGCGCCGAGTTCGCCGGCTCCTACCTGTTGGTGTCCTGCCTGGCGTTCGCCGTCGTGCCGGTCATCCTCGCCGTACGACCCGCATCGCCTCGTCCGGCGGAAACGGATTCCGATACGGAGGAGGAAACGGCCCAAGCCACACGCGTACGCGATGTCGTGCACACCAGTGACTTCCGCAGGGCCTTCAGCTTGCTGGCGGTGTCCACGGGCGTGATGACCATGCTGATGGCCGTCGGCCCGATCGGCAGCAAACACGCCGGGCACTCCTTGTCCCAAGGGGCGATGGTCATCCAGTGGCACATGGTGGGGATGTTCGCCCCGGCGTTGTTCAGCGGCCGGCTGACCACCGCGTGGGGCCCTCGCCTGACCGGAATGCTGGGGGCGTTTCTGCTGGTCACAGGGGCCGGGATCGGTTCGCTTGGCACGGGGATGTCCGCGTTCATGCTGTCATTGGGGCTCGTGGGCGTGGGCTGGAATCTGGCGTACGTCTCCGGCAGCGCGTATGCGGTCCGTTGCTATCCGCAGGGAAAGGGCGGGCGGGTCCAGGCCACCATCGAGGGCAGCACCGCGTGTGTGGGCGCCATGGCTTCGTTCTCGGCCAACCTGGTGTTCTCCCAGTTGGGCTGGACGGGGACGAACCTCGCAGCGTTGGTCCTGCCGCTCGTGGTCTGCGTATGGCTGGCCGTCGCCCGCAGCCCCGAGCGGGAGCCGGCCACTGCCTGAACTCGCCCGCCTCGACACCGGTGCGCCCGCGGGGGGAAACTCAATGGCGAGTATGGATCGACGTTTCCGTATTCTCGTGTCCGCGTATGCGGTGTCCGGCTATGGCAACTACCTGAACCTGATCGCGCTGAGTCTGTTCACCTACGAGGTGACCGGCACCGCGCTCGGTGTCGGCGCGGCGATGGCGTTACGGCTGTTCTCCGGCTTCCTGGCGGGGCTCACCGCCGGGGCGCTCTCGGGCAGAGTCACCCGCCGGACGGTGATGATCTGGACGGATGTCGCCCAGGGCGCCGCCATGACCGTGCTGGTGCTCACCGCTTCGACCACCCCGGTGTGGCTGCTCGCCGTCGCGGTCATGGTCCTCGGTGCGGGGAACACGTTCTTCACCGTCGCCCTGCGCAGCGCGGTTCCGGTCATGGTCGGCCAGGAGGCCCGTGCCCGTGCGAACGGGCTGCTGGTCACGGCGAGGTCCCTGGCCACGGTGCTCGGCTTCGCCTCGGCCGCGCCGGTCATCGGGTTCGGTGGCTACGCCGCCGCGTTCGCAATCAATGCCGTGAGTTTCCTGTGCTCCGCGGCGGCCTTGCTGGTGCTGCGGCCGCGTACGGACGACGAGGAGCAGGAGGAGCAGGAGGGGCGGGACCTACCGGCGGATACGGCTTCCCGCGGGGGCGCCGAATCCCCGGTCCGCGCAGGCCGCGGCCTGCGCCTGTGGCGCGGGACGGCAGGTGTGCCCTCACTTGTCCTCGGCATGATCCTGCTCAGAGGCATCGACGCCCTGGCGTCCTCCTCGCACAACATCGCCCTGCCGATGGTCGCGCACTCCGCCGCCCCGGACGAACCCGCATTGTTCATGACCCGGTTCTGGGCGGCGTGGGCCGTGGGCACCGTTCTCGCCCATCTGGTGCTGAAACGCAGACAGGGCGAAGCGGCGTGGGACGAGCGTGCGTTCGCGCTCGGCACCTGCGCGATGTCGCTTTCGTTCGTGGCGGCGTTCCTTGGACTGCCCGCTTTCGCCCTGGTGGGGGCCGCCGTGTCGGCGGGGTTCGCGGACGGCTGGACCGAGATCGTCCATACCTCCCGGCTCCAGGCGGTCCCCGACCGGCAGCGCGGCCGGCTGTTCGGGCTGTCGGCGACGGCGGAGCAGTCCGGGTTCGCGGTGGGGACGGTGGCCGCCACGGCGGCTCTCGAGACGCTGCCCGCCCCGGCCGTCGTGGGCGCCTTCCACGGCGTGGCGGTGTGCGGGGGTCTGGTCCTGCTGTTGTTCACCTTCGGCCGCCGCGGCGCGGCCCGGCGCAGTCGTTGACAACCGGACAACGGGAAGATGAGGGAGAGGAAACGCATGGAACGCGTACGGGGGCAATCCTTCTGCCAGGGGCCTGAGCCGGACCGCACCGAGGACGATCCGCGCGACGCCGTGCAGGCGCTGCTGATGGCCGCCGACTCCGCCCTCGGCGGGGCCGTCGTCACCGTTGCCGCGGACGGTTCGACGACCACTCTGCCGTACCCCGAACTTCTGCTGCGGGCCCGGCGATCGCTCACCGGACTGCGCGAACACGGGTTGCGGCCCGGCGACGCGGTGGTGCTGTGCGGCCTGCCGCTGGACGAGTTCTTCCCCGCCTTCTGGGCCTGTGTGCTCGGCGCTGCCCGCCCCGTCGTCATCGCGGAGCACCCCGCCCCCGCCTCGTCGGCCCTCGAACGCCTCCTGCACGCCTGTGAGTTGTTGGACCGGCCGCTGGTGCTCAGTGACCCGGCCGGCGCGGCGGAGCTGGCGCAGTCCGCCCCCGAGCTGCGGGTCGTGGTCGCGCGGGACTGCCTGAACGCGTCGCCCGCGGATGACCACATCGAGCCGGCCGGGTCCGACACCGCCCTGCTGATGCTGTCCTCCGGCAGCACCGGCGTGCCCAAGGCCGCGCAGTTGACGCACGGTGGTCTGGCGGACTTCGCTGCCGGCGCCCGGCGGATTCTGGACGTCGGTCCGGACGACACCATGGTCAACTGGCTGCCGGTCGACCACAGCGGCGCGTTCCTGCTGTACCACATGCTTGCGGTCTTCGCCGGCTGCACCAACGTCCACGCACCGACCGAGCTGGTCCTCGCCGAGCCCCGGCGCTGGCTCGACCTCCTCGATGAGCACCGGGCACAGCACAGCTGGGCGCCGACCTTCGCCTACCAACTCGTCGCGGACGCGCTCGCCGAGCGGCCGGAGGGAAGCTGGGACCTCGGCTGCGTCAAATCCCTGCTCTGCGGGGGCGAGCGGATCGCGCTGCCGGTACTGACCCGCTTCCTCGAGGCCACAGCCGCGTACGGCATCCGGGAGGGGCACATCGTCCCGGCGTGGGGAATGGCCGAGACGGTCACGGCCGTCACCTACGGCCGGCTCGACCGGCCCGGTACCGTGCACCGCCTGCTCAAGAGCAGCCTGAGCGAACAGCTGATACGGGCCGACGAAGAAACCCCCGAGGAGGACTGCGTCACTTTCGTCGCGGCCGGAACACCGGTGCACGGCGTCATCCTGCGCATCGTCGACGATCACGGTGAACTCACGCCCGAGGGCAGAATCGGCCGCCTCCAGGTGCACTCCCCCGCCCGCCTCACCCCCGGCTATGTGAAGAACCCGGAGGCGGACGCGGCGGCCTACCCCGCCGGCCGGGACTGGCTGGACACCGGAGACCTCGCCTTCCTCGACGCGGACCAGGTCGTCATCACCGGCCGGCGCAAGGACCTGATCATCCTCAACGGACACAACATCTACTGCCACGAGGTCGAGGAGGCCGCCACCGCCGTCGCCGGTGTCCGGCAGGGGGAGGTGGCCGCCTGTGGCATCCCGCACCCGGAGCGGGGCACAGAGGAGGCGGCCGTGTTCTTCGTGAGCCGCGGCGCCGCCGAGGACGTACGGATCGCGGCCGAGGTGAAGGCCGCGCTGTTCACTCGGCTCCGGCTCACCGCGGCCCATGTCCTGCCCGTCCCGCCGGACGAGTTCCCCAGGACGCCCGCGGGGAAGGTGCGCCGTGCCGAGCTCCGGGACCGGCTGGCGGGCGGCGGATTCACCGTGGGCACGGCCACGGACCCGCACACCGGGAGGGATCCCGACGCGATCACGCGGACGGTGCGGGAGGAGACCGGCGCGGTGCTGGGCCGACCGGTGGACACGGACCTGCCGTTCTACGAACTCGGTCTGACCTCCGTGCTTCTGGTACGCCTGCGGGCCCGGCTGGAGGAGCGGCTCGGGACACGGATCCCCCAGACCGCCTTCTTCGAGCACCCCACCGCCGACGCGCTCGCCGCACATCTGTCCGGCACCGCCGGAAGGCGGGCCGAACCCGCACACACCGGCTTCGTTCCCGAAGACACCAGCGATCGGCGCATCGCGGTCGTCGGATTGTCCCTTCGCTTCCCGGGCGCACAGACGCCGGAGCAGTTCTGGGCCAACCTCCGCGACGGCGTGGACAGCGTCCGGACCTTCGGCGCGGAGGATCTCGCCGCGGCGGGCCTGCCCCCCGGGTTTCTGAGCGCCCCCGGCCTGGTGCCCGTCGCCGGAATCCTCGACGGGGTCGAGGAGTTCGACGCGGACTTCTTCGGCATGAACCCCAAGGAAGCCGAGCTCACGCACCCCGCACACAGGCTGTTCCTGGAGTGCTGCCACCAGGCGCTGGAGGACGGCGGCTATGCGGCGGCCGGACCGGGCACCCGGATCGGGGTGTTCGCGGGTTCGGGCATGCACCTCTACGACCACCAGCGGCCGTCGGCGTCCGGATCGCCCTACGACGTCAAGGACCCCGCCACCGGTATGCAGACGACCATCGGGCAGCAGCCGGACTTCCTCGCCTCTCGCGTCGCCTACCGGCTCGGGCTGACCGGCCCGGCCATCGGTGTGCAGACGGCCTGTTCCACCTCGCTGGTCGCCGTGCACCTCGCGGTCCAGGCAGTGCTGAGCGGGGACGCGGACCTGGCGCTGGCGGGCGCCGCGGCCGTGCACTTCCCTCAGAAGACCGGCTACCGCAGCCACCCCGGATCGATCCTGTCACCCACCGGGCGCTGCCGGGCCTTCGACGCGGAGGCCGACGGCACGGTCGGCGGCAACGGCGTGGCGGCGATCCTGCTCAAGCGGCTCGACCGTGCGCTGGCCGACGGCGACACCGTGCACGCGGTGATCCTGGGCTCCGCGGTCAACAACGACGGCGCGGACAAGGTCGGCTTCGGCGCACCCGGCGTCGCGGGGCAGGTCGACGTGGTACGCCAGGCGCTGCGCAGGGCGGCCGTCCCCGCCGACACGATCTCGTACGTGGAGGCGCACGGGACGGGCACCCGGCTCGGCGATCCGGTGGAGATGGAGGCGCTCGCCCGGGCCCTCGGCGAGGGCACCGAACGCAGAGGATTCTGCACGGTCGGCTCGGTGAAGCCGAACATCGGGCACCTCGACAGCTGCGCCGGAATGGCAGGACTGATCAAGACGGTGTTGATGCTGCGGCACCGCACCCTGGTGCCCACACCGCATCTGACCCGGCCCAATCCCGAACTCCGCCTGGAAGACAGCCCGTTGACGCTGGCCACTGAGCTGAGGCCCTGGTCGCCACCGCGTGGTGTGCCGCGCCGGGCCGGAGTCAGCGCCCTCGGTGTCGGCGGCACCAACGCCCATGTGGTGCTGGAGGAGCCTCCCGCACCATCGGCGACTTCGACGGCGGCGCCCGAGCTGCCCGTACTCGTGCCGGTGTCGGCCCGCGACGCACAGGCCCTGGACGAACTCACGGGCCGGCTCCGCGACCGCCTGCGGCAGCAGCCAGAGCTCGCGGCCACGAGCGTGGCGGCCACCATGGCACTCGGCAGACCGCACCGCGCGGTACGGACCGCGGCCGTCGGCCGGACGGCCGAAGAGCTCGCCCGCGCGCTGGAGGAGCAGCGGGCGCCGCAGGGCCCCCTTGGGCTGCTTGCGTTTGCCTTCCCGGGACAGGGCAGCGCCCGCCCCGGTATGGCGAGCGGACTCTACGCCGCGTACCCCGCCGCCCGGCGCGTACTCGACCGGTGCGAGGAGATCTACGCCGGAGAGTTCGGTGGAACCCTGCTGCCACTCCTCCTGGTGGAGCCGTCGGCCGAGAGCGAGATCTGGCCCACCGAGACGGCTCAGGCCGCCCTGTTCGCCCACCAGTCGGCGCTCGGCGAGATATGGCGCGCCGCCGGCGTCCGCCCCGCGCTGCTGCTGGGCCACAGCATCGGCGAGTACGCGGCGCTGTACGCGGCCGGCGCGCTGACGCTGGAGGAAGGGCTGCGGCTCACCGCGTGGCGCGGGCGCCTGATGCACCGGGCCTGCCCGGCCGGCGGGATGCTCGCGGTCCGCGCCGACACGCGGACCGCGCGGCGCATCGCCGGTGCCGCCGGTGCCGAAGTGGCCGCGGTCAACGGCCCGCGCGCTCAGGTGATCTCGGGTTCGCGGCAGGCCCTGGACGAGGCGGCACTCCTGCTTGATCAGGAGGGGCTGCGCTGGCGGGCGCTGCCCGTCGACCGGGCCTACCACTCGGCCGCGATCGAACCGGCGCTGCGTGAATTCCGCGCTCGAGCCGAGAAGGTGACGTACCGTCCGCTGCACACCCCGCTGGTGACCGCCGCCGACGGAGAGGTGCGCCGCGCGGGCTGGACCGTCGACGCGGACTACCTCTGCCTCCAGGCGCGGCAGCCGGTCCGCTTCGACCTGGCCATGGCCAAGGCCGTCGCGCAGGGGTGCGAGGACTTCGTGGAGATCGGGGCCGGGGCCACCCTCACCGGCCTCGGCCGGCACTGCGCACCCGCGAGCCGCTGGACAGCCGGGCAGGGTGACGGCGACGGGGCGGCGGTACAGACCCACGGGCTGCTCACCGCGCTCGGCGCGCTCTATCGCAGGGGAGCCGAGCTTGACTGGCGTGCGCTCACCCACGGCGGGGGCCGGGTGTCACTGCCGGGGCACCCGCTGCGGCGACGCCCGGTGACGGCCCCGGTGGCGGTCCCGGTGACGGCCCCGGTCCCGCGAACGCCCTCGCCGCCCTCCGCCACGAAGGTGCCGGTCGCAGCGAGCGAACTCATCGACGCGGTCATGGAGCTGACCGCGGGCAAGCTCGGCAGAGACGCGGCCGACATCACGCCCGACAAGTCGTTCTTCGAGCTCGGCGCGGACTCGCTCTCTCTGATGGGCATGACTGCGGAGCTGGAACAGCGGTACGGGGTACGCGTTCCGGTTCGAGAGCTGTTCGACTCGGCTGACACACCGCGCAGGCTGGCCGAACGTCTGGCGCGGCCCGGTGGGGATCCGGCCAAACCGACGGAGACATTCCAGGAAGCAGGGACACAGGAGGCAGGGGCACAGGAAGCGGGGACACAGGAAGCAGCGCCATCCCGGACAGGTGCGGCATCCCCGACTCCGCACCCCGTCCCAGCGGCCCTCACCACCCCCGCGCCGTCCCCGGGATGCGACTTCAGTCTGTACTTCTTCGGCGACTACCCCGAGGACGCCGACCGCGACAAGTACGGGCTGATCATGGCGGCCGCGGAGTTCGCCGACCGGCACGGCTTCCACGCCTTGTGGTTCCCGGAGCGCCACTTCAACTCCTTCGGCGCGCTCTTTCCCAATCCCTCGGTACTCGCTGCCGCGCTCGCGGCCAGGACCAGCCGCGTCCGTCTGCACGCCGGTTCGGTGGTGCTGCCGCTGCACCACCCGGTCCGGGTCGCCGAGGAATGGTCGGTCGTCGACAACATTTCCGGTGGCAGGGCGGGCCTGTGCGTGGCGAGCGGCTGGCACGCCACAGACTTCGCGCTCGCCCCGCAGCACTTCGGCCGACACCGCGAAGTGATGTACGAGCAGCTGGCGACCCTGCGGCAGCTGTGGTCGGGGCGGCCACTCGCGATGACCGCGGGAGACGGCGAGCCGGTCGAGATACGGCTGCACCCCCGTCCCGTGCAGGAGCGGCTTCCCCTGTACGTGGCAGTGGTGGGCAACCCGGACAGCTACCGCCGGGCGGCCGCGGAGGACCTGGGCGTGGTCACCAATCTGATGACGCAGACCGTCGAGCAACTGGCCGAGAACATCGCCCTGTACCGGCGCACCCGCGCCGAGCACGGCCTCGATCCGGCGGCGGGCCGGGTCGTGGTGCTCGTACACACCTACCTCGGCGACGACGCGGAACGAGCACGGGCCGAGGCGTACCGCCCCTTCATCTCCTACCTGCGCTCTTCGCTGTCCCTCTTCGACCAGGTCACCAACAGCCTGGGCTTCGAGGTCGATCTGGACAGCGCCCCCGAGGACGACGTGGAGTTCCTGCTCGGCCGCGCCTACGAGCGCTATTGCGACTCCCGCGCCCTGATCGGCGATGAGCACAGTGCCGCCGGGACGGTGCGCCGGCTGGTGGCCGCCGGGGTGGACGAGATCTCCTGCTTCGTCGATTTCGGCGTCCCGGCCCAGCGGGTTCTGGCGGCGCTGCCCGTGCTCGACCGGGTACGCCGCCGGGAGCGGCCCAGGGCGCGGGAGCGGGCCGCCCTCGCGCCGATGCGGTTGCCGCTGTCGCCGGCGCAGCGCCGCATCTGGTTCCTGGAGCAGCTGCACCCCGGCACCAGCATGTACCACGAGCCCAAGGCGATCCGCCTGGACGGCCCGCTGAACGTCCCGGCGCTGCAGTGGGCGTTGCGGCGGGTCGCGGAGCGGCATCCGGCGCTGCGCTCGGTGTTCGGGGTCACCGACGGAGTGCCGTACCGGGAGATACGCGACCGGATGCGGCTCGAGTGTCCGGTCGAGGACCACAGTGGAGCGACGGAGGAAGAGGCGCTGCGCGCCGCGCTGGAGACGGAGGGGCGCCGGATCCTGGTCCTGGACACCGGCCCGCTGGTCAGGGCCCGGCTGCTGCGCCTGTCGGAAGAACGGCATGTGCTCTTCCTGCTGGTCCATCACATTGTCTTCGACTCTTCCTCCACGGTGGTCCTGGTCCACGACCTCGCCACCTACTACCGCGCCTGGCCGAACGGCGAGTCCGCACTGCCGCACCTCACCGAGGCACCACCGTCCGGCAGGCCGAACCCCGCCGAGCTCACCGAATCCCTCGAGTTCTGGCAGCGGGAGCTGAGCGGCGCCCCACAGCTCTCCCTCCCCACCGACCGGCCCCGCCCGCCGGTGAGATCGGGATCGGGGGCGAGCCTCACCCATGAGCTGGGCGGCGAACTCGTCGGCAGGCTGCGGACGTTCGCCGCCGCACACCGCGCCACCCTCTTCATGACGCTCACCAGTGCCATCGGCGCGGTGCTCGGCCGGTTCAGCGGGCAACAGGACGTGGTCCTCGGTACGGCGGTCGCCGCCCGGCCGACGGGCGCCGAGCACCATGTCGGTCTCTTCCTCGACACCGTCGCCCTGCGGCTGGACCTCACCGGCGACCCGGACTTCCCGACGCTGCTGCACCGGGTGCGGCAGCGGAGCACCGCGGCGTACGAACACCGCGGCGTCCCCTTCGACGAGTTGGTCGGCGCGTTGAACCCGCACCGCGACCCCAGCCGCAATCCGCTCTTCCAGGTGATGGTGGAGTACGAGAACGAGGGCGAGGTGGACTTCGATCCGCCCCGGCTGACATCCACGCTCCTGGACATGCCGAGTGCCCGCGCCCCGTTCGACCTCAGTCTCTATCTGACGCATCACCGCGACGGCCTGCGGTTCATGGTCGAGTACGACACGGCTTTGTTCGACGAGAGCACCGTGCGGCGATTCGTGGACTACGTGGAGCAGACGCTGCGCCGCGCACTCGACGTCCCCGGCGCACCGCTCGGCGAGCTGACCGCTGTCACCGGGGCCGACCGCGACACCCTGGCCCGGCTGGGACACCAGGACGAGCAACTTCCCGCCCCCGAGGACACCTTGAGCGCGTTGTTCGAGCGGCAGGTACGCCGGACCCCGGATGCCGTCGCGCTGATCGGCAGCGAACAGCACGCCAGCTACGGGGAGTTGGATACGCATGCCAACCGGCTCGCCCGGCAGCTGCGCGCCCGGGGCGCGGTGCGAGGGGAGCGCGTGGCGGTGCTTCTGCCGCGCGGCCCGCAGCTGATCACCGCCCTGCTGGGCGTGCTCAAGAGCGGCGCCGCGTATGTGCCCCTCGACCTCTCCGTGCCCACCCCGCGACTCGCCGGGCTCCTCGACGACTGCACCCCCGTCCTGCTGCTGACCTCGGACGCCGCCCTGGCACTCCACCCGGACCTCGCGGCACGGCTGCCCGTACAGCTGGCCGAGGAGGTCGACGACACGCTCCCTGGCGACCCCGTTCAGGACGGGGCCGGGCCCGAGGATCCCGCCTACTGCATCTACACCTCGGGCTCGACCGGCCGCCCCAAGGGCGTTGTCGTCCCCCACCGCGGCCCGGTCAACCTCGTCCGTGGACACCTTCAGCGGCATCCGGCGCTGCGTACCCTGCAGTGGACCTCGCCCGCGTTCGACGTCAGCGTGCAGGAGATCTTCACCACGCTGGCCTCGGGAGCCGCGCTCGTACTGATCGACGACGAGGTACGGCACGATCCCGCGGCCCTGGCCGAACTGGTGCGGCGCCATGAGGTGCAACGGATGTTCATGCCCTGCACCCCACTGAAGTATCTGATCGGGACCGGGCCTCAACTGCCGTCCCTGCGCGAGCTGGTCTCGGCCGGTGAAGCACTCCAGCTCACCGGCGCCTTCCGCCGCTTTCTCGCCGCGCATCCGCGGTGTGCGCTGTACAACCAGTACGGGCCCACGGAGGCCTCGATCATCGTCTCCTCGCACCTGGTCGACCCGGGCGGCGAGGAGTGGCCATCGATCGGCACTCCGGTGCCCGGTGCACGGATCTCGCTGCTGGACGACGCCGGGCGGGAGGTGCCCGTGGGCGCCGTCGGCGAGATCTGCGTGGGCGGCGTGCCGGTCGCTCACGGCTACCACGCCCGGCACGAGGAGACCGCCGCCGCCTTCCACGACGACGGCGTGGGCGGGGTGCGGTACCGGACGGGAGACCTCGGGCGCTGGCGTACCGACGGCACCCTTCACTACTGTGGCCGGGCCGACGACCAGGTGAAGATCCGTGGATACCGGGTGGAGCCCGGCGAGATCCAGGCGGCGCTGACCGCACTCCCCGACGTACGGGATGCGGCCGTCGTACCCCGTCGCGACCGGCACGGCGACACGGAACTGGTCGCCTATGTAGTGCCCACGATCTCAGCGCCCTCGGCGGCCGATACCGGGCGGCTGCGCACCGCGCTCTCCACCGAACTCCCCGACCATCTGGTGCCGCGCCACTGGGTGTGCCTGGAGCGGCTTCCCGTGAACGCCTCCGGCAAGCTGAACCGTGGTGCCCTGCCCGAGCCCGCCGCCGACGGCGAGGCCCGGGAGGCCGATGCCGGGCCCGTCACCCCCCTGGAGAAGGCTCTGCATGACCTGTGGTGCGATGAACTCGGTGCGCGACGGATACCGTTGACAACTTCCTTCTTCCGGCTCGGCGGCCACTCCCTGAGCGCGATCAGACTGCTGAACCGGATGCGGGACCGTCTGGGCATCGACCTCGCCATGGCCGACTTCTTCCTTGACCCGACCATCCGGGGCGTCGTGGCCCGCCGCGAGCCCGCCCCCGCGCACGAGGTGGTGGACACCGTGCCGATGCCGTCCACCATGCGCCGCCTTTGGCGGCGCCACCACGAACGCGCCGACCCGAGCGTCTACAACGTCGCCCACCGCATCGACCTGCGGGGCGATCTGGATCCCGGGGCCCTGGCCGGGGCCCTGGAAGACCTGGTGGGGCGCCATCACGCGCTGCGCAGCCGGGCAGTGCGGCGCGACGACGGCAAGGGCGACGGCAAGGGCGACGGCGAGTACGTCGTCGAGGTGCTGGCCGAGGCGCCCGTGGACCTGTCGGTCACCGACCTCTCCGCACCCGCCGAGGACACCGCCTCCGTCGAGAGGTGGTGCCAGGAACAGGCGTCCCGCGCGTTCGCGATGGATCGGGCACCGCTGTTCCGCTTTCGTCTGGCGCGTCTCGGGGCGGACCGCTGGGTGCTGGTGACCGTGTTCCACCACGCGATCTGCGACGGCTGGTCCATGGGGCTCATCTGGCGTGACCTGCGGGAGCTGTACAACGCGCGGCGGGCCGACACTGATGCCCACCTGCCCGCTCTCACCACACAGTTCGTGGATGTCGCGCTGGCGGAGCACGAGCTGAGCGACGAGCGCAGGGCGGAACTCGAGCGGTTCTGGCGTACGGAACTCGACGGTGCGCCACTGAGCGTGGCCCTGCCCTGCGACCGGCCGAGGCCCGAGATGCTGTCCGGGCGGGGCGCCCTGCACACCGTGGTCGTCGACGGCGAGACTCCCCGCCGGATCGGGGACACCGCGACGCACCTGGGCACGACCCCGTACGCAGTGCTGGCGGCGACGTTCGCCATCTGGCTGGCCGGGGTGTGCGGCGAACCCGGCGACGTGGTGCTGGCCGCGTCCAGCGCGAACCGCCTGCGCCCCGAGCGATCCGACGTGGTCGGGCTGTTGGGCGACGCCGTCCTCCTGCGCGCGCGGATCGGCGAGGCCCGGACCTTCGCGGACCTCGTGGCACAACTCGGCGGGACGCTGTTCACCGCGCTCGACCACCAGGAACTGCCGCTGACCGACGTGGCCGAGCTGGCCTCGCCCGGAACCGGGGACACACTGTTCCCCGCCGTGCTGTTCACCGTCGTCACCACGCCACCGCCCGCTCTGGACCTGCGGTCGGTATCGGCCTCGGTGCGCGCACTGCCCATGTCGGGGGTGGCGCGGAATGAACTGTACGTCGTCCTGCAGCCCCAGGACGATGCCATCACCGTGACGTTCGAGTACTCCACGGACCTGTTCACGCAGGCCACCGTCGAGGAGTGGAGTATGGGCTTCACCCGGCTCCTCGGGGAGGTCACGAAGAACCCGGAGCGTGTTCTGCGGACCCTGGCCCGGACGGCTGTCAGGCCCGGATGACCCGGATGTCGGCCTCGGTGAACCGGGCGACGAGTTCGTCCGGGGCACCGGTGTCGGTGACCAGCACATCGATCTCGTCGATCGCGCAGATGCGGGCGAACGCCCGGTGGCCCAGTTTGGTGCTGTCGGCCACCACGATCACCCGCTCCGCGCGACGGGCCATCAGGTGGTTGATGCTCGCCTCGCCCTCGTGGTGGGCGGTGGCGCCCTGGGTCAGGTCCAGCGCGTCCACGCCGATGACCGCCACATCGAGGGAGACCTGGTCGAGCACCCCGGTGGCCAGCGGGCCCATCAGCTCGAAGGACTGGGGGCGGGCGACCCCGCCGGTGAGCACGATCTTGATCTGTGGGCGCACCGCCAGCTCACCGGCGATGTTCAGCGCGTTCGTCACAATGGTTACGGCGGGGGCGCCGCCGGGTGCGGTCAGATCCGCGCGGGTGGCGATGGCACGGGCCGCCTCGGTCGTCGTGGTCCCGCCGTTGAGGCCGACGATCGCGCCGGGGTCGATCATCTGGGCGACGGCGGCGCCGATCCGCTGCTTCTCGGACGCGCGCCGGGCGGTCTTGTAGCGCAGCGGCAGGTCGTACGACACGTTGTGCGCCACCGCGCCGCCACGCGTACGGGTGAGCATCTGCTGTCGGGCGAGTTCGTCGAGGTCGCGGCGGATCGTGGCGGTGGACACCGCGAGCTCGGCCGCCGCCTCTTCGAGGTCGATCTTGCCGTCCCGGGCCAACAGCTCCAGCAGGGCGTTCCAGCGCTCGGGCCGTTTCACACCGTCTCCCTCACCCCGTCGTCACCCGCGTCACCCGCGCTCGCCCCGTTGTCACAGGCGCGGTTCACCCTACCGCGCCCGAGGGTGAACGCTGGACTTCTGTGCAAAATCATGCGCATTATCGGCCCGTACGATGCAACTCACATCACGCCGCCTGCTCATTCATGCATGACAAGGGGAGCCGTATGAGCTACACCGAGGCCGAGATCGCCAGCCAGCCGGACTGCTGGCGCCGCGCCGCGGATCTGGTCCGGGAGCCGGGCGGAGCGGTGCGGGAGGCGCTGCCGCGGGCGGGTGAGCGGGTCGCCGTGGTCGGGTGCGGCACGTCCTGGTTCATCGCCCAGTCGTACGCGGCGCTGCGGGAATCAGCGGGTCAGGGGGAGACGGACGCGTTCGCCGCCTCGGAGATGCCATCGGGCCGCCGCTACGACCGGGTGCTCGCGCTGTGCCGGTCCGGCACCACGACCGAAGTGCTCGAACTGCTCCGTCGCTTGCGCGGCACCGCGCCGACCACGGTGGTCACCGCCGTGCCCGGCTCCCCCGTGACCGAGGTGGCGGACTCGGTGGTCCTGCTCGACTTCGCCGACGAGGAGTCCGTCGTCCAGACCCGCTTCGCGACCACCGAGCTCGTCCTGCTCCGGGCCCACCTGGGCGCGTCGCCGGCCCATCTGGAGGCCGACGGGCGCGCCGCCATCGCCGCGCCGGTGGCCGACGGACTGCTGGACGCCGAGCAGTTCACCTTCCTCGGGCGGGGCTGGACGTACGGGCTGGCGCAGGAGGCCGCGCTCAAGATGCGCGAGGCTGCGGGGGCGTGGACCGAGGCCTATCCGGTGATGGAGTTCCGGCACGGCCCGATCAGCGTCACCGGCCCCAAGAGCGTGGTGTGGTGGCTCGGCGAGGGCGACTGCGGCCTGGAGGAGGAGATCGCGGCTGCCGGCGGCCGGCTGGTCGGGGACGGGCGGGACCCGGTGGCCGAGCTGGTGGCGGTGCAGCGGCTCGCTGTCGCGATCGCCCAGGCCCGCGGCCTCGACCCGGACCGGCCCCGGCATCTGACCCGCTCGGTGATCCTCGGGTGACCGCGCGGCCCGGCGCGCTGCCGGGCCGCCGCACAGTACAGAGACCGGGACAACAGACCAACGAGCAGCGGAAGGAGCCGGGCCATGCCGCTGGTGGCGACCGGCGAAATCGTCGGACCGGCCGTACGGGCCGGGCTCGGCGCGGGGGCGTTCAACGTCATCCAGATCGAGCACGCCCAGGCGATCGTCGCCGGGGCGGAGGCGGCCGGGGCGCCGGTCATCCTGCAGATCAGCGAGAACGCCGTGCGATACCACGGGGCGCTGGCCGCCATCGGGCGCGCGGCCGTGGAGGTCGCGGCCGCGGCCCGGGTGCCGGTCGCCGTGCATCTGGACCACGCGACCGAACCGGCCCTGGTGCGGGAGGCGGTGGGGCTCGGGTTCGGGTCGGTGATGTTCGACGCCTCCGCGCTGGACTACGAGGCCAATGTGGCGGCCACCGCCGAGGTCGCCGCCGACTGCCACGCCCGAGGTGTGTGGGTGGAGGCGGAGCTGGGAGAGGTGGGCGGGAAGGACGGAGTCCACGCTCCGGGGGCCCGTACGGACCCGGCCGAGGCCGCCGCTTATGTCGCGGCGACCGGTGTGGACGCGCTCGCGGTCGCGGTGGGCACCTCCCATGCGATGGTCGTCAAGGAGGCGGTGGTGGACCTCGGGCTGGTGGCGGACCTGCGCGCGGCCGTACCCGTACCGCTGGTGCTGCACGGCTCCTCCGGGGTGCCCGAGGCGGATCTGACTCGGGCGGTCGAGGCGGGCCTGACGAAGGTGAACATCGCCACCCATCTCAACGTCGCCTACACGCGGGCGATCCGCGACCATCTCGCCGCCCACCCCGAGGTTGTCGACCCGCGCCGCTATGTCGCGAAGGCCCGCGACGCGGTGGCGCGCGAGGTGGCCCGCCTGCTCCCGCTGCTGCGGGCCGTCGCGCCCTGACGCGGTCGGTCTATCGCTCGCCGTCCCGGAACCAGATGACCACCACGGCGGACAGGACCGCGACGACGGCAGCGATGACGCCGAAGCCCACCGACATCGCATCCGTGAAGGCCGTGACCGCGCGGGTGTGCGCGGCGGGCCCGAGGTGCCGCGCGGCCGTGAGCGCCTGGCCCGGGGAGGAGGCGTGTTCCGCCAGGGACGGCGGCAGCCGGTCGGTGAAGCGGCCCGTGAGCACGGTGCCCATGACCGCCACCCCGAGCGCGCTGCCGACCTCCCGGGACGCGCTGCCCAGGCCCGAGCCGAGGCCGGCCCGGCTGGGCGGCAGAGCGCCCATGATCGCCACGGACAGCGTCGGCAGCGACAGGCCCATGCCCACGGCCATGACCAGCAGGACCAGCGCGTACAGCGGATACGGGGTGCCGGCGTCGGTGAACGTCAGCAGAGCCAGCCCGGCGGCGAGGATGCCAAGACCCACGGCGATCACCCGCCGGGCGCCGAACCGCCCGGCCAGCGCGACGCTGCGGCCGGACACCGCCAACATGCCGATGGCCAGCGGCCCGATGGCCAGTCCGGTCAGCGCGGGCGAGTACCCCTTGGCGTACTGCAGATACTGGGCGTTGACGAAGAACAGCGCGAAGAGGCCGAAGAAGGAGAGGGTCACGCCCAGCGTCCCGGCCCGCAGCCGGGGAATGGCGAAGACCCGCGGGTCGATCAGCGGGTGTGCGGCGCGCAGCGCGTGGACCACGAAGCCGGTGAGCACGACGGCCGCGGCGCCGAGCGCGCCCAGGACGCCGGCCGAGGTCCAGCCCCGCTCGGGTCCTTCGATGACGCCGTAGAGCAGGGCCACGAAGCCGAGGACGAGCAGCGCGGTGCCGGGCAGATCGGGGTGGGCGGGGTGGCGCTCGCCCCGGGGCGCGAACCGCGCGGTGAGCGCGAGCAGCACCAGCGCGAGCGGGGCCATCGCCCAGAACAGCCCCTGCCACGGCAGATATTGGAGCGCCAGGCCGCCGCCGAAGTTGCCGACCATGCCGGCGGCGCCGGTCGCGGCCGTCCATACGGCGATGGTGTGCGGCCGCCGCTCGGGCGGGGCGGACTGGATGGCCAGCGACAGCGTGGCG
>NZ_MUNE01000673.1 GCF_002154605.1 Streptomyces milbemycinicus
ACGACGCCGGGGTGCGCCGCACGCTCGGCGAGTTGGTCCGCCGCGGACCGGCGGCGGGCGACGGCCCGCGGCCGGTCGGTGGCCCGCCCGCGCCCGGGTTCGGGCCCGGGCTGGACGAGGGGCGCGCGGCGGCCGCCCTGCCGGCGGTCCGCCTTCTCCTGGGGCTTGACGACAGCCACGACAACCACAACAACCACAACAACCACAACAGCCACGACAGCCACAACAGCCACGCGTCGGAGGTGGCCGGATGACCGCGGAGACGGCCGGGGAAGCCACGGACGAGCGGCTGCGCCGCTGGCGGCTGGTGCTCGGCGGGCAGGGCGGCGACGGGACCGGATACGCGCTGAGCGGGCAGGACGCCGCGATGGACCGCACACTCGAAGCGCTCTACGGCGCTGGCGGCGGGACGGGCCCCGGTGGCGGCGCGGCCGCCACCGCCCGCGGCGGCTCGCCGGGGAGCGGTCCGCGCGCGGCCGGGCTCGGCGGCTCCGCGCCCCAAGTGGCCCGCTGGCTGGGCGACATCCGCCGATACTTTCCCACCTCTGTGGTCCAGGTCATGCAGCGCGATGCCATCGACCGGCTCGGCCTGTCCGCGCTGCTCCTGGAGCCCGAGATGCTGGAGGCCGTGGAGGCGGACGTCCACCTCGTCGGGACCCTGCTCTCGCTCAACAAGGCGATGCCGGAGACGACCAAGACCACCGCCCGCGCCGTCGTCCGCAAGGTCGTGGAGGACCTGGAGAAGCAGCTGGCCACCCGCACCCGCGCCACCCTCACCGGCGCCCTCGACCGCACCGCCCGGACCAGCCGCCCGCGCCACCGCGATATCGACTGGGACCGCACCATCCGCGCGAACCTGAAGAACTACCTCCCCGAGCACCGGACTGTCGTCCCCGAACGGCTGATCGGATACGGGCGCGCGGCGCACGGGGTGAAGAAGGACGTGATCCTGTGCATCGACCAGTCGGGGTCGATGGCCGCGTCCGTCGTCTATGCCTCCGTCTTCGGCGCCGTACTGGCCTCGATGCGCTCCCTCGCCACCCGGCTCGTCGTCTTCGACACCGCCGTCGTGGATCTGACGGAGGAGCTGGACGACCCGGTGGACGTGCTCTTCGGCACCCAGCTCGGCGGCGGCACGGACATCAACCGGGCGCTCGCGTACTGCCAGTCGCAGATCTCCCGCCCCGCCGACACCGTGGTCGTTTTGATCAGCGATCTGTACGAGGGCGGCATACGCGACGAGATGCTGGGCCGGGTCGCGGCGATGAAGGCGTCCGGTGTGCAGTTCGTCGCGCTGCTCGCGCTGTCCGACGAGGGCGCGCCCGCCTATGACCGGGAGCACGCCGCGGCGCTCGCCGCGCTCGGCGCGCCCGCCTTCGCCTGCACCCCCGATCTCTTCCCGGACGTCATGGCCGCGGCAATCGAAAAGCGTCAACTACCCATACCGGACAAGGAGCTGTAACCGTGGCCGGGGGGTTGCGCCGCCCCCCGTCCGTCGTGCAAGGATCAACCCATCGCCGCGGAAGTGAATCTGACCTTCCGATTGGTCGATCCAAATCTGCTTCGCCGTGTTCTGTATGCCCGTATGCCCGTACCTCTGGGAAGGCCTCCGATCTTGTCTGCTGTGTCCGCCATGCCTGTCGCAGTGCGCCTGCCGCGCACCGCGGCCGCGCGGCGGGCGCTGCTGGCGGCGCTGTTCCTCGGGGGCTTCCTGGCGCTCGCGTTCCTCTTCGGGGGCAGCGCGCACGCCGCGGACCGTACGGACACGGGCGGGGCGGCCGGTTCGTCGGCCACCTCCGGGCTGCTCGGCCCGGACAGCGCCGACGACGCCGTGGCGCGGCACACGAACGACGCCGCCCAGGCCACCGACGACGCGGGGGCCACCAAGGCCACCGACGACGCGGCGCAGGTCGCCGACGACGCCGTACGAGATGCCGTACGGCCGGTCGAGAAGCAGACCCGGGAGCTCACCGAGCCGGTCACCGACCTGCTGGACCAGACGGGCTCGTCCCTGCCCGTCCACCTGCCCTCCGACGTGCTCGGCGGGGCGGGCGACGACACCGGTCCGAGCGGTTCCGTGCCTGCTCAGCAGCCGTCCGACGGCCACCAGGCCAAGGGCGACAAGGCATCCGGACACCAGGCCGCGCGCGCCGCTACCCGTATGGGGCCCACGGCCCTGCGGTCGGCCGTGACCGCGCCGCGCACCGTCGCCGATCACGACCGGGCCCCGGTCGTGCGGGCGGCGCACGGCCCGGCCCAGGGCGACGGCGTTCCGGCGCCGCTTCCCTTCCCCCTCCCCGGTTCCCCGGCGGGGGCCGTCGCCCAGTGCACCAGCGACAGCGGCGCCCCCCGTGGCGGGGACACCCATGCCGCCCTGGTGCCCGGCGGCCAGGCGAGCCACTGGCTGCGCCCCGGCGCCGTACGCGCCGAGAGCTCCGCGCCCACGCGTGAGCGGTTCAACGAAGTCCTCGAATTTCCCGGCTAGGGCAGACCTCCACTCCGTCTGTTTGAGACCTGCCGCGCGGGGGCGGGTCAGGTCTGCCCGTCCGAACATCCCCCCTGAATTCGAAGGACTTCCCCCTCATGCGTAACAACATCCGCCGTTCCATCCTCGTCGCCGCTGCCGCCACCGGCATCTGGGCCCTCGGCACCGCCGCCGCCAACGCGGACACCCTCCCCGAGGTCCCGGCCACCGACAGCGTCACCAGCACCGTCGGCGGCGCCGCCAAGACCGCCGGGGACACGCTGCCGACCGACGGCGTCAAGGACGTGACCAACGGCGTGGCCGACACCTCCAAGGTCACCGGTGCCGCCGGCAAGGCCGTGGACGGCGCCAAGGCCACCGTGGACGGCGCGGCCTCGAAGGTCACCGGCACCGCGAAGGGCGCCCTGCCGGGCGTCGGCGACGTGACCGGCCTGACCGACGGTCTGACCGGCGGCGTCGCCAACGGCGCCACCGACAAGGTTGACCCGGCGAAGACGGTCAAGAAGGCCAAGAAGACCGTCAAGAAGGCGCAGAAGGCCGCCAAGAAGGTCACCGGCGGCGTCGACCTGCCCACCGGCGAGGTGCCCGGCGTCGTCCCGCAGCTCCCCGGCCTCGGCTCGCTGCCGACCGTGCCCGCCCTCCCCTCCGTCCCGGGCGAGCTGCCGGCCGTCCCGGCCACCCCTGAGCTGCCCGCCACCCCCGGCTCGGCCGACAACCTGCTCGCCGCCCTCTCCGGCGCGGGTGTCCGTCCGGAGGAGCTGGCCGGCAAGGCCCAGCGCGCCGTGGGCGACGCCCAGGCCACCGCCGGTTCCATCGCCCCGGGCGAGCTGCCCCCGGCCGGGAACGACGTGGTGGGCAAGGTGACCCCGGTGGCCCAGCAGACCGTCGGTGACGCCGGCGTGCTGGCCGACGATGTGTACCTGCAGGTCGCCCCGTACGCCCAGAACCTGGCCAATGGCGCCCAGGACGGCGCGACGGGCGTGGCCGGCGACAGCGTGCTGCTCGTGCAGGGCCTCACCCTGACGGTCACCTATGACGGCCAGGTCACCGTCGGCAACGCCGTCGCCGGCGCGAAGACCCTGGTCCCGGCGCTGCCCGGCAACCTGACCGACCTGACGGACGCCGCCGGCATCCCGGCCCTGCCGGTCCTGCCGGGCGTCCCCTCGGTCCCGGCGGACCTCCCGGCGGTTCCGGCCACGGGCCTGCCGACGGTTCCGGCGGACCTGCCGAGCGTCCCCGCGGACCTCCCGACGGTTCCGGCGGACCTGCCCACCGTGCCCGCGGACCTCCCGGCTGTGCCCGCGGAGCTGCCGGCCGTTCCGGCTGACCTGCCCACCGTGCCCGCGGACCTGCCGACCGTCCCGGCGGACCTCCCGGCCGTCCCGGCCGAGCTGCCCACCGTCGACGGCATCGACGGCATCGACGGCATCGACGGCGTTGACGGCCTCGGCGGGCTGAACGTCTGATGACACCACCTGCCGTACGCCGTACGGCATCTGCTTGACCGATCGGGCGGCCCTCGTTGGGGAGGGGGCCGCCCGATCGGCATTTCCCCCTCCGAGCAGCACGGCTGTACAAAGATAGGTGGGTATGGTCGCGATCTGTGACCGTAATCACCGCGCCAGTGTGATCTGCGATTTAGGGA
The DNA here is from genome assembly GCF_002154605.1 of Streptomyces milbemycinicus. GTDB lineage: Bacteria > Actinomycetota > Actinomycetes > Streptomycetales > Streptomycetaceae > Streptomyces > Streptomyces milbemycinicus. Next base: position 4,131 of record NZ_MUNE01000673.1, read on the forward strand.
CGCAGGTCCTGCGGGGATAACCTGCGAGACGGACATGCCGCGTACCCGGCGCACGTGTGCCGCCTCGTCAAAGATCGCGTCCTCACGCTGCCACCGCGGCACGCCCGCGCAGACAACGAACCGCGATTTCCAGGAAAAGGGACGGACGCGCGTGGACCTGTTCGAATACCAGGCGAGGGACCTCTTCGCCAAGCACGGTGTACCGGTGCTGGCCGGTGAAGTCATCGACACGCCTGAGGCGGCGCGCGAGGTGACCGAGCGACTGGGCGGCCGCGCGGTCGTCAAGGCGCAGGTCAAGGTCGGCGGCCGCGGCAAGGCCGGTGGCGTCAAGCTGGCCTCCGACGCGGATGACGCGGTCGCCAAGGCCACCCAGATCCTGGGCATGGACATCAAGGGCCACACGGTCCACAAGGTGATGCTGGCCCAGACCGCGGACATCAAGGAGGAGTACTACGTCTCCTTCCTGCTGGACCGTACCAACCGCACCTTCCTCGCCATGGCCTCCGTCGAGGGCGGCGTGGAGATCGAGGTGGTCGCCGAGCAGAGCCCCGAGGCGCTTGCCAAGATCCCGGTCGACGCCATCGAGGGCGTGACCAAGGAGAAGGCCGCCGAGATCGTCGCCGCGGCGAAGTTCCCGGCCGACATCGCCGATCAGGTCGCCGAGGTCCTGCAGACCCTGTGGACGGTCTTCATCGAGGAGGACGCCCTCCTCGTCGAGGTCAACCCGCTGGTCAAGACGGGCGAAGGCAAGATCATCGCCCTTGACGGCAAGGTCTCCCTGGACGAGAACGCCGCCTTCCGCCAGCCGGAGCACGAGGCGCTCGAGGACAAGGCCGCGGCCAACCCCCTTGAGGCGGCCGCCAAGGCCAAGGGCCTCAACTACGTCAAGCTTGAGGGCGAGGTCGGCATCATCGGCAACGGCGCCGGTCTGGTCATGTCGACCCTCGACGTCGTCGCGTACGCCGGTGAGAACCACGGTGGCGTCAAGCCCGCCAACTTCCTCGACATCGGCGGCGGCGCCTCCGCCGAGGTGATGGCCAACGGTCTGGAGATCATCCTCGGCGACCCGGACGTCAAGTCCGTCTTCGTCAACGTCTTCGGCGGCATCACCGCCTGTGACGCCGTGGCCAACGGCATCGTCCAGGCCCTGGAGCTGCTGAAGTCCAAGGGCGAAGAGGTCACCAAGCCGCTCGTCGTGCGCCTCGACGGCAACAACGCGGAGCTGGGTCGCAAGATCCTCACCGACGCCAACCACCCGCTCGTGCAGCAGGTGGACACCATGGACGGAGCGGCCGAGCGCGCCGCCGAGCTCGCGGCTGCGAAGTAAGGGAACAGGTCACCAACACCATGGCTATCTTCCTCACCAAGGAAAGCAAGGTCATCGTCCAGGGGATGACCGGATCCGAGGGTCAGAAGCACACCCGTCGGATGCTCGCCTCGGGTACCAACATCGTCGGTGGTGTGAACCCGCGCAAGGCCGGTACGAAGGTCGACTTCGACGGCACCGAGGTACCGGTCTTCGGCACCGTCAAGGAGGCCATCGAGGCCACCGGCGCCGATGTCACCGTCATCTTCGTCCCGGAGAAGTTCACCAAGGACGCGGTCATCGAGGCGATCGACGCCGAGATTCCGCTCGCCGTCGTGATCACCGAGGGCATCGCGGTCCACGACACCGCCAACTTCTGGGCCTACGCCGGCCAGAAGGGCAACAAGACCCGCATCATCGGCCCGAACTGCCCGGGTCTGATCACGCCGGGTCAGTCGAACGCGGGCATCATCCCGGCCAACATCACCAAGCCCGGCCGGATCGGTCTGGTGTCGAAGTCCGGCACGCTGACCTACCAGATGATGTACGAGCTGAGCGACATCGGCTTCTCGTCCTGCGTCGGCATCGGCGGTGACCCGATCATCGGCACCACCCACATCGACGCCCTGGCCGCCTTCGAGGCCGACCCCGACACCGACCTGATCGTGATGATCGGCGAGATCGGCGGCGACGCGGAGGAGCGGGCCGCGGACTTCATCAAGGCCAATGTCACCAAGCCGGTCGTCGGCTATGTGGCGGGCTTCACCGCGCCCGAGGGCAAGACCATGGGCCACGCCGGTGCGATCGTGTCCGGTTCCTCCGGCACCGCGCAGGCGAAGAAGGAGGCCCTGGAGGCCGCGGGCGTGAAGGTCGGCAAGACGCCGTCCGAGACCGCCCGCCTGGCGCGCGCCGCGCTGGCCGGCTGACGCCGCCGACCGGGGCGTACGGCTCACGGGCGCGGGCCCGCATCACCCACGGGGTGGTGCGGGCCCGCGCCTTTTGCCGTTCCGGCTGCCTCTCCGCCACCTGTGCTTATGCGCCTTTACCGCGAAAGGTGCATAAGCGCAATCTTTACGACACGGCGACTAATCGCCTGATGTGCGGATGAAACGGCGGTTATTGGCAGCATGGGCGCGTGACCCAATTGACCGATCGCAGCCCGTCGTTGTCCTCCCCCGGCCGCGCCGCGCTCCGGCGCCCCTCCTCCGAGGTGAGAGAGGCGTTCCTTGGCGGCGTCGTCGCCGCGGGGCTCGGTCTTGGCGCGCTCGCCGTCGTCGTACTCCTGCTGTGGATCACCTCCTCGTCTCCCGACAGCAGCCCGGACGGCGCCCTGCACATCGCCGCCGACCTGTGGCTACTCGCGCATGGCGCGGAGCTCGTACGGACCGAGACGCTGTCGGGGGACTCCGCGCCCGTCGGGCTGACCCCGCTGCTGCTCAGCGCGCTGCCGTGCTGGCTGCTCTACCGGGCCGGGCGCCATGCGATCGAGACGGGTGTGCCGGAGGAGGCGGACGAGGCGGCGGAGGCGGCGGGTGGCCCGGGGCTGTGGGTGTCCGAGGAGGCCACGCTCCACCCGCGTACCGCCTTCGGATGGGTGACGGGCGGCTATCTGCTGGTCGGGGTGGCCATCGTGGTGTACGCCTCGACGGGGCCGCTGCACGTCGACCCGTTCAGCGCCCTGCTGCATCTGCCGCTGGTCGCCGCGGCGGCCGTCGCGGTGGGGGTGTGGGCGGCGGACGGGCGGTTCCCCGGACCGCTGCCGCCCGGTCCCGTACGCGAGGCGTGCCGCCGGTGGCGACGCCGGCTGGGTGACTGGTTGCGCGCGCGGTTGGTCGCCCGGGTGCCGCGCGCCGTACGGCTTGTCTCGGCCCGCCACCGGGTCAAGCGCCTGGTGCGCCTGGTACGCCTGGTGTGTCTCGTGCCCGTCGTACGGCTCCGCTCGGCCGCCGGGCACCGGGGTGCCGCCCCCGGGGCCGTCGAGCTGCGGCCCCCGGCGTACCGGACCCCTGCCTTCCGCGGCGCTGTGCTGCGGGCCGCCGGGGGCCGCAGCTCGAC
>NZ_MUNE01000674.1 GCF_002154605.1 Streptomyces milbemycinicus
CGCGGTGCACCGCGATCTGCCAGCGGGCGCGGTCGGCGGGGTCGCCGCACAGCGAGTACTGGCGGGTCAGGGACTCGTCGAGGAGGAGGTCGATATGCGCGCCGGGCTGCCAGGCGGGCAGTTCGCGGCCGGTGGGGTGGCGAAGGGTGAGGACGACGACGTCCGACGCGGCGTCGGCTCTGCCGGTGACGACGAGGGTGTCGGTGAACTCGCCCTCCGGGCCTGCCGATGCCCCCGAGAGGATGGTGGCGGGGTGGGCGTGGCCTGTGACCTCGGCGGTGGGCGGGCCGCTCATCGCCCGGTCACCGAGGCGGATGCGGCGGGCGCGCCCTCGGCGGCGAGGCGGGCGAGGATGCGGCGCGCGGCGAGGCCGCCGGTGTCGATGTTGATGCTGAGCTCCTGATAGCCCTCGGGCTCGGTGTCCAGGGCCCGCTGCAGCAGGTTCAGCGCGTCGACGTCCTGCATGACCACGGTGCGGTTGAAGTCGTGGAGGAAGGTGGTGACGTCCTCGTCGTCCTGTGCGAAGTCCCGTGAGACGGCCCAGAAGTCGTACACGGAGTGTTCCGTGGACGGCGTGATCGCGTACGTGATCTCGACATGGAAGGCGTCGGGGTCGTCGCCGTCCGGCCCCGGCAGTACGCCGACCGGGGCGATGCGGCTGTGCAGCAGATACAGACAGGGGGCGTGGTATTCGATGTCCTGCCAGCGGGTGATGCGGCCCTCGATGCCGGTGGAGCGGGCGTAGAAGGGCGGGCACTCCGCGTCGTCCATGTGCCGGCTCACCCGCACCACGCCCGCGCCCTCGTCGACCGTGGTGGTGATGGGGGTCTCGGCGACCTCGGGTGTGCCGATGTAGCCGCCGTGCAGATACGTCTCGTGGGACAGGTCCATGAGGTTGTCCACGAGCAGTCCGTAGCCCGCGTCGATCGGCTCCATGCCGCCGACGGTCGTCCAGCGCGGGTCGGCCAGCCACGGGGCGCGCGGTATGGCGGTGGGGGCGGCCGACTTGGGGTCGCCGATCCACACCCACACCAGGGAGTCCTGCTCCACGACCGGGTACGAGGCGACCCGGGCGGTGCGCGGGATGCGCTTCTGGCCGGGGACGAAGACGCAGGTGCCGGTGGTGTCGTAGGTGAAGCCGTGGTAGCCGCAGACGACGCGGTCGCCGTCGAGCCGACTGGCCGACAGTGGGTAGCGGCGGTGGACGCAGCGGTCGTGGAGGGCGACGACCGCCCCGTCGGACTCGCTGCGGTAGAAGGCGATGGGCTCGCCCAGGATGGTGCGGCCGAGCAGTTCGCGGCCGATCTCGCGTCCGTAGGCGGCGACGTACCACTGATTCCGTGCGAATGCGGTCATGGCATCAGCGTGGTGACGTGCGTCACGTACAGGCAACGGCCCTTCCGCTGGGTGGAAGGGCCGTTGAGGGCGCGGGAGCCTTACGGGCCTTACGGGCCTTACGGAGCGTCAGCCGAACTGCCAGAAGACCGAGTTGTCCAACGTCACCAGGACGATCAGCAGGATCACATCGGCGACCCCGAGGGCGAGGCCGAGCAGGGCCCGGCCGCGGCGCTGGGTCTGCCGGGCGATCGCCAGTGCGCCCAGGATGATCGCGCACGGTCCGAAGACGGCGTTGAAGAGCAGCAGTCCGATCAGTCCGAGGACGAACGAGGCCACGGCCATGCCGTCGGCGTCCCGGCGCCGCGCGTCCGACGGGGTGGCCGACGGGGTGGCCGACGGGGTGTTGGTGGTGGGTGCGGTCAGTGCCATGGGTCAGCTCTCCTTGTGCCCGGTGCGTTCACGGATGAAGAAGATCAACAGCCAGGTGGCGATGGCGGCGGACGCGGTGAGGAAGGCCGGGAGCGGGGTGTGGGCCGCCGCTCCCAGAAGGATCCCCGCCAGGGCGAGAGCCGCGACGATGAAGAGCATGGGTGCCTCTCTCGGGAGCCGGATCTGAGGTGCGGATGGCGTGCGGGTGGAGCTTCAGTGAACACTTGGGATGACAACTGTTCACTGACTTCAGAGTACCCCTGCACACTGCTGGAAAAAGTCGGCGAACGGTTGTTTACTGAATGACATGAGTCACACCCTCGGGGTCCGGCAGGCCCAGAAGCAGAAGACCCGGCGGGCGCTCCTGGACGCGGGGCTGCGGCTGCTGGAGGACCAGAGCCTCAGCAGCCTGGGCCTGCGCGAGGTGACGCGCGTGGTGGGTGTGGCCCCGGCCGCCTTCTACCGTCACTTCCGCGATATGAGCGACCTCGGCGTGGCGCTCGTGGAGGAGTCCCTGGGCAGTCTGCACGGGGTGGTCCGGGTGATCCTCGCCGAGCGGGACGGGGACGAGCAGCTGATCGACGCCACCGTCGAGGCCGTCGCCGAGCTGGTGCGTGGCTATCCGGCACATATCCGCTTCATCGCGCGCGAGCGCCACGGCGGCGTACGGCCCGTACGGGAGGCGATAGCCGCCGAGCTGAGCCGTTTCGCCGACGAGGTCGCCGAGGCGTTCGCCCCGCAGCTCACGGCGGAGGGCTGGTCGCTGGAGGATGTCCGGATGCTGGCCGAGCTGTATGTGGACCACATGGTGATGACCGCGACGGCGTTCCTGGAGGCCCAGCCCGGCGATCAGCCCGGTGAGCCGTCCGAGGCTCAACCCGGCGAAGGGGCCGGCGACCCCGAGGCCGTACGGCGGGTGGCGGCCACCGCCCGCAGGCAGCTGCTGCTGATCAGCCTTGGCCGCCGCCACTGGCGTACCGGGTGATCTCCACGCGGTAGTCGCCCCGGGCGTCGCGCCCGGTGACCCGGACCCGGACGCCGGTGCCCTGCGCGCCGCCGGTGAAGGTCTTGCCGGGGGTGAAGACCGCGTCGCTCAGCCCGGGGTGCACATTGTGCTCGTCCGTGCAGCCGCTGCTGCCCGGAGTGCTGTCCACGACGGTGATCGGCCCCTGGCCGGAGTCGATGCGGGTGTCCACCCAGGAGACCAGGACGCCGGACTTGCAGACCGCTTCGTCGTTGCCCTTGTTGGTGCGCGCTTCCACGGCGTACCCGGCGTACTTCGAGACCGGGACGAAGATCAGCTTGGTTCCGCCCCGGCGGCCGAGCGGGCTCAGGGCGCGCCGTGTGATGCCGGGGCGGGCGATGCACTCGACCTGCCCCGTGCCGAGCCAGCCGAGCTTCCACTTGTGCCAGGCCAGCAGGTCGTTTCCGACGCCCCAGTCCTCGGACATCACGTCCCAGTGGCCCGCGCTGTCCCCGCCGCGCCGGGTGTAGAGGTCGGGGAGCCCGAAGACATGGCCGTTCTCGTGCGGGAGCACGCGGTAGCCGGTCTGCGCGAGCGTGCCGGAGCCGTCGTCCTGGCGGCTGTAGACGAAGGAGACATTGGCCAGGGGGACGCCGTCGGCGATGGGGGCGTGCTGGTTGTCGGCGTAGGTGACGGACAGCACGGCGCGTGCGGCGGACGGTCCGGCGTTGGGTGTGACCAGGACGTTGACCAGGTCGTAGCGGCTGAAGTCGACATGCGGGTCGGCGGCCTTGGCGATGTCGGCGACCAGCTTGCGGTAGCCCGGTTCGAAGGGGCTGCCGCGCTTGATGCCGTAGCTGCGGAAGGTGTGGGGCATCCGCAGCCAGTGGTTGACCGGGGTCGCGGGCCGGTACTTCAGCCGGCCGTACGAGCTGCGCTTGAACCAACGCGAGGTCTGCGGGAAGAACTCCGCGTAGCGCTTGCGGGCGGTGCCCTGGCCCTTGACGTCCGGGAAGTCGATCATGAGGGTGAGGGCCTTGACCGTCCCGGTGCTGCGGACGTAGCCGTGCCCGGTCGGCAGCCCCTCGGTCATCTGCAGCCCCTTGGCGGGGGCCAGGGCGCAGGGCGCGAGGGCGGCGCCGTACGCCGGATTGGCCGACAGGGCCGGGGCGCGTACGGGAGGGGCGG
>NZ_MUNE01000675.1 GCF_002154605.1 Streptomyces milbemycinicus
TGTTCACCTCGGGCTCCACCGGCCGCCCGAAAGGCGTGCCCATCTCGCACCGGAATGGCGAGCACTTTCTGCGGTGTGTGCGAGACCTCTACGACTTCGGGCCACAGGATGTCTTCTCACAGACGGTCGACATCACCTTCGACCCCCTGATCTTCGATCTGTTCTGCGCCTGGAGCGCGGGCGCGTGCGTCGCCCACGTCCCCGGCCTCGGCTATACGGATCTCCCCGCGCTGGTGAACGAGCTCGGCATTACGGTCTGGTTCTCCGCCCCCAGCACGATCTCCGTCGTCCGCAGGACCCGGCGGCTCACCGACGCGGCCATGCCCGGTCTGCGCTGGAGCTTCTTCGCCGGTGAGGCGCTGATGGAACACGACGCGGCCGACTGGCAGCGGGCCGCCCCCGAGTCCACCGTGGTGAACCTGTACGGGCCCACGGAAGTCACCATGAACGTCACCGTCCACAAGTGGCGCGCGACGGACGTCCCACACCCCGAAGCACACGGCGGCGTGCCCATGGGCCGGCTCCACCCCGGGATGCGCGCCATGCTCCTCGACGCGGAGGGGAACCGGCATCCGGAGCGTGGCGAACTGTGCGTCACCGGGCCGCAGATGTTCGCGGGCTATCTCGATCCGGCGGACGACGCCGGGCGCTTCCTCGACCTCGACGGCGAGCGTTGGTACCGCACCGGCGACCTGGTCACCACGGCCCCCGGCGGCACCCTGCTGTACTCGGGCCGGCTCGACCACCAGGTGCAGATCCGGGGCGTACGGGTGGAGATCCCGGAGGTCGAGTGGGCGCTGCGGCGCTGCTCAGGGGTAGACGAGGCGGTGGTCGTGGCGGTGCCCGCGGGCAACAGCCATGCCTTGCACGCCTATTACACCGGGGCCGCCACCGAGCGGGGTCCGGTCGTCGAAGAACTCGGCAAGCTGCTCCCCCGGGCCGCGATTCCGCGCGTCCTGAAGCAGGTGGCGCGGTTCCCGCTGAACGCCAACGGCAAGATCGACCGCAAGGCGCTGGCCGCGGAGGCCGCGCGGGAGGCAGGGCGGGATGCCAGCCGGTGACCTGCCCGCCGGTGACCTCCCCGCCGGTGACCCCGAGTTCGGGCAGCCGGCCGTACCGCACGACGTACTCGCCTCCCGGCAGCCGGCCGTACTGCACGACCTGCTTGACGCGGCGGCCCGTCGCCACCCCACCCGCCCGGCCCTCACCCACGCCGGGCTGACCTGGGACTACGCCCGGCTGCGCACGGCCTCGCTGCAGGCAGCCGCGTGGCTGCGCGAACGGGGCGTCGGGCGCGGCGACCGGGTGCTGCTGGCCCTGCCGTCCGGTCTGGCCATGGCGGCCCTGGTGTACGGCTGTTCGCGGGTGGGGGCCGCGTTCTGCGTGCTGCATGAGCAGGTGCGCGGCCCGGCCCTCGCCCATGTCCGCGCGGACAGCGAGGCGGCCCTCCTGGTCACCGCGGACGACGGCCCACCGCTCCTGGATGAGGACGGCGAGGACCCGCAGGAGACCACCGGCCCGCTGTCCGTCGACCCCGTCTGCCTCATCTACACCTCAGGCTCCACCGGTCCGCCCAAGGCCGTCGTGTCCACCCACGCCCAACTGCTGTTCGCGGCCCGGGCCATCCACGGCGAACTGGCCTACCACACCGAGGACGTCGTCTACTGCGCGCTGCCGCTCTCCTTCGACTACGGCCTCTACCAGCTCTTCCTCAGCACCCTGGCCGGCGCCCACCTGTGGCTGGGCGGCACCTCGGACGTGGGTCTGGTCCTGCTGAAGAACCTCCGCCGCTCCGGGGCCACCGTGCTGCCCGTCGTCCCGTCGCTCGCGCAGGGCCTCGCCCGTATGCTGCCGCGCTACGGCGCCGACGGCGTACGGCTGCGGCTGCTCACCAACACCGGCTCCGCGATGCCCCCGCAAGTGCTGGCCGGGCTGCGCGCCGCGCTGCCCGGGCTGCGGGTGCAGCTGATGTTCGGCCTGACGGAGTGCAAACGGGTGGCCATCATGCCGCCGGACGAGGATCTGCGCAGACCGGGCGCGTGCGGGCGGGCGCTGCCCGGTACGGAGGTCCTGGTGGTGGACGAGCGGGGGCGGCGGGTGGCGCCGGGCACCGTGGGCGAGATCGTGGTGCGCGGCCCGCATGTGATGGCGGGCTACTGGCGGCGGCCGGAGCAGACCGCGCAGCGGTTCCCGCGCGCCGAGGGGCTTTTCCCCGAGCTGCGCACCGGGGACTTCGGCCGGCTGGACGAGGACGGCTATCTGTATTTCTCCGGGCGCCGCGACGATCTGTACAAGCAGCGCGGGTTCCGGGTGAGCGCCGAGGAGGTGGAGACCGCCGCCCGCCGGGTGCCCGGGGTGCGCGGCGCGGCCGTCCTGCCGCCGTCGGGGGACGGCGAGGAGGCGGTGCTGTGCGTGGCGGGCTCCTCGCTGCGCCCCGGCGAGGTGCTGACCGCGCTCAAGGCGGAGATCGAGGCGTACAAGGTCCCGGCCCGCTGTCTGGTGGTCCCGGAGCTGCCGCTGACGGGCAACGGCAAGACGGACCGCAAGGCGCTCAGGTCGCTCGCCGCAGAATCCTGACGGAGGTCTTCACCGGCCGGCCGCCGCTCGCCGTCGCCAGGAAGCACAGGTCCGCGTAGGGGCCGCAGATCTTCCACACCGTCCCCGCGACCGACCGGTGCGGCGGCCATCGCTCGCCGTCGAGCAGCCCGTATCCGGCCATGCTGACGAGGTAGTACGGATCGGCGGGCAGCCAGCGATCGCCGCGGCGCACCTCGAGCCAGGCGTGCGGCAGCGGGAACGCGCCGGCCAGCAGCAGCCCGCCGGCCGGCCGCACGGCCGCCCCGGCGTCCTCCGCCACGCGCGCCAGATAGGTGGTGCCGGCGCGGCAGTCGGCCAGCCGGGTCTCCCGTACGAAGCCGACGTCGTCCCGGAGTTCGTCGGGCACGAGGTAGTACTCCAGCCGTGCGGCTTCCGGGAGCACCGGCCCCAGTTCCCGTGCGCAGTCGGCCGCGCCCTCTCCCGCGTCGGGCGCGTTCTCGCCGGCGGACACATGGAGGTCCGCCTCGAACACATCGGGCCCCATGCGCCGCAGCGTGCCGTCCACCACGCCGGAGGCCAGCTGCGACGAGGGCTCCAGGGCCTCGCCGGCCACCCGCCCCTGGAACCGCGTCCGGTAGGTGACCGTGCCGACCGCCTCCGCGTTGAAGGGCTGGGCCGACAGCCGCACCTGGAGCCAGGCAGGGGACGGGATACGCAAGCCCAGGCCCAGGTTCTTCAGGTCGAAGTCGTCGAAGCGGCGGTCCGCGCCGCTCCCCTCGTACGCGAGGCCGAGGTCCAGCGCCTCGTCCAGCAGCGCCCCGTCGATCCGGTGCACCCGGGCCGCCGTCTCGGCGCCCACCTCGAACCGCCGGAAGCGGTCCGGGACGCGCGCCGCCCGCTCCAGCACCTCCTTGACCGCCTGCTCGCGGCTCATCGCTCACCTCGCAGGATGTCGCGCAGCGAGGACGCGTCGCGGCGCATCAGCGGATCGGCTATCTCCACGGCCTCGTAGTTCCCGTCCTTCTCGACCACGTGCACGATCACCCGGGCGTGGTCGTCGGTGACAGCCACTTCGGAGTCGAAGGCGAGCACCCAGCCCAGGTCCTGATCGCGGTACGCCCGCGTCAGGGGCCGTTCATGCCCGGCGGCGAAGGCCCGTACGGGCTCGGGCAGCGGGCCGCTCACCGGCGTGAGCGCGCCGAGCGCGGCGAGGCCCGTCCGCTGCAGCAGGGCCACCTTCACGGCCTGCCGGTGCACGGGGTGCTCGGCTTCCTCAAGGAATCGGTTCAGCACCTCGGTCTCCGCCTCGTTCCGGGCAAAGCCCCCCGCATAGCTGGAGGCCCGCACCCGGTAGACATACGACGGCTCGTCCGGCTTGCTCACCCGCGCCCCCGCCGCCACCAGCCGCAGCCACAGGTCCCACTCCTCGCCGTACGCCACATGGCGGTAGCCGCCGATCCGCTCGTACAGCTCGCGGGCGAACAACGACCCCACCACGACATAGTTCTGCGCCAGCAGCTGGATCAGCTGGTCGCCCGGGACCGGCAGCCCGCCCTTGGTGTACGTGGCGGGGCGGAAGGGGCCCTGGCCGGTCCAGGTGAGCGGGCGCGGGCTGATCAGGCCGGGCGCGGCCGCGTACGTCTCGCTCATCGCGGCCACGTGGTGCGGCAG
>NZ_MUNE01000676.1 GCF_002154605.1 Streptomyces milbemycinicus
GCGTCGTCGAGGGGGTCGGCGACAGCTTCTGCGTGATCCGGAGCGCGGTCGCCGCGACCGCGTCCCGTCCCGCGGTCCACGTCGACACCACGTCCGCGCCGGGCAGCGCGCCGGGCAGCGCCGAGGACACCGCCTGCAAGTACGCCCGCCGCAGCTCCGCGTTGACGTTCACCTTGGCCACGCCGCGCCGTACCGCCCCGAGCAGCTGCTCCTCGGGCAGCCCGCTCGCGCCGTGCAGTACGAGAGGCACCGCGACCGCGGCGCGGATGCGCGCCAGGCGGTCCAGATCGAGTCGTACGGGCTCGGCCGTGAAACCGTGGACGTTTCCGACCGCGACCGCCAGCGCGTCCACACCCGTGGCGGCCACGAACTCCGCGGCCTGCTCCGGGTCGGTCATGGAGCCGCCGGCCGCGCGGGCGTCGGTCGAAACGTCCTCGTCGCCCGCCAGCGCGCCCAGTTCGGCCTCGACCCAGACGCCCGCGGCGTGCGCGCGCTCGACGGCCTTGCGGGTGAGCGCGACGTTCTCCGCGAAGGGGAGGTGTGAGCCGTCGACCATGACGGAGGTGTAGCCCGCCTCGACGCAGGCCGTGATCTCCTCCAGGTCCCGGCTGTGGTCCAGATGCACGCCGAGCGCGGCGTCCGAGCGCCGGGCGGCGTCGAGGGCGAGGGCCATCAGGGCCGCGCGGCCCGCGTGTTTGAAGGCGCTCGATCCGGCCTGGAGCAGCACCGGCCGGCCGGCGGCCTCGGCCGCGGCGACGATGCCCTGGACGGTCTCGAGGTTGTAGGCGACGAAGCCCGGTATCGCCCGGCCCTCGCGGGCGGCGGCGGTCAGGGCGTCGGTTCCATGCAGCAGCATCATCGGCTCCGGAGCAGGTCGATCGCGTCGGCGAGGGCGTTGTCGTCACCGACGTTGCCGGCGAAGACGATGTACGGGATGCCGACGCTGGGGCCGGACTCGGGCTGCCACAGCGAGACGATGCCGGGGAGCAGGGTGCCGCGCGCCCAGGCCCGGCGGATCTCCAGGCCCTCGGTCGCGATATCGCTGGAGGTGATGCCGCCCTTGGCGACGACGAACGTGGGCCGCCGCTCGGCGGTGATCGCCCGTACGGTCTCGACCAGCGCGGCGGACACATTGCGGGCGATGGCGAGCGAGTCGTCCGCGTCGGCGCCGGTGACGAGCGAGCGGGTGGTGCGCACCACGACCTCGCTCTCCTCCAGCGCGCGGGCGCAGGCCCGCGCCACCTCGGAGATGTGCGCGGCGCGGCGCTCCTCGTCGAGCAGGGCGTGGACGTCGAGTTCGAACTCGGCGATCCCGCCGCGCTCGCGCAGCCGGTCCAGCTGGCGGGTGGTGAGCCCGACGTGCGAGCCGACGGCGATCAGGCCGTGGGCATGGTCGCGGTCGGGGCCCGCCGGGCCCGCCGCGTCCCGCCCCGCCCGAAGCTCCTCCGCGGTCAGCGGGGCGCGGGCGGCCTGGCCCGCGCGGGCCCGTACGAAGGAGGGGCCGCAGCGGTACAGCAGCCGGGCGCCGGCGGCCTCCGCCGTGGCCGAGGCGAGGGCGAGGACGCGCAGATCGTCGTCGGTCAGGGCGTCCGCGACGGCCGTCCGGCCCTCGCGCAGCGAGCCCAGCAGCCCGGCCACGTGCTGGGGGCCGCGCACCCGCAGGTCCTCCAGGGTGATGCGCAGCACGTCGGCCGCGGCCACCCGGCCGCCGGTCTTCTCCTCGATCCACTCCGGGAGGCGGGAGTTGGCGTAGCCGAACGTGGCGTCGCGCGCGAACTCGCTCTGCCCGACCGGCAGCATCCCCTCCGCCGTACGCATCCAGTGGACCGAGTCGGCGGTGAGCCGCCCGGCCTCGATATACGCGGGGACGAGGACGACACCGTCCACGGGCACCTCGTCGGCCAGGACGTCCGTCTCCAGCGGGAAGTGTCCGCGCAGCGTGGAGTCGCCGCGGCTGGCCAGTACGTAGCCGATGCCCTCGGCGGCCGACGCCTGCGCCAGGGCGCGGACGACCTCGCGGTTGCGGACGGCGGCGGCGTCCGGGGCGAGGCTGCGGGTGTTGGTGAGCACGAAGAAGGCCGTGCTGTCCTGGCGCAGCGCCCACCGCAGGTCCTCGACCGTCCAGGTGGTGAGGACGGGCACATCGGCGACGGTCTGGGTGCCGGTCGGGTCGTCGTCGAGCACGACCAGGCGGCGGTCCGCGGCGAGCGCGGCGGTCACCTCGGCGGGGGTCACTTCGCGGGGCGGGGGCAGCTCGTGCGCCTCGGGGAAGCGGAGGGTCTGGGGCATGGGTGGATCAACTTTCGTGCGGTGTCCGGGCAGGCCGGGGGCGTCCGGGCAGGCCGGGGCCGTGGTGTGGGCGTGGTGTGGCGCCCTCTGGCGTGACGGTCAGGGCGCGCCCGGAATGTGGTGCTTGGGGCAGAGTGGGTTCAGGCGTCCGGTTGCTCGGCGACCCGCATGACATGCGTACGCAGATCGTCCGTCGTCTGCGCCATGTGGTCGTCCATCGCGCGCCGGGCCTTCTCCGGATCCGCCGCGCGCAGCGCCTCCAGGACGGCCTCGTGGTGCTGGATGGCGTTCGTACGGATCTGGGGCACGGCCGATGTCTGCCGCCGGCCCTCGACGAGCAGCCTGCCGAAGGGTTCGAAGAGCAGGGGTACGAAGGCGTTGCCGGAGGCCCGCATCACCACGTCGTGGAAGGCGATGTCCGCCTCGACGAACTGCTCGGTGTCCCCGGCCCGCGCGGCGGCCCGCATCTCCTCCAGCAGCTCGTCGAGTTGCGCCAGGTCGTCGCCCGAGCGCCGGGTGGCGGCCAGCTGGGCCGCCCCGACCTCGATCATCCGCCGCGCCTCGATCAGCTTCTCGGAGACCGCGCCGCCCGTCCGGGGCCCGGCGGCCGCGGCGCGGATCATCGGTTCGAGCGCGGTCCACTGGTCGGGCGTGTTGACGTAGGTGCCCCGGCCGCGGTGGATGCGGACGATGTTCTGCGCCCGCAGAACCTTGATCGCCTCGCGGAGCGTGAGCCGGCTGGCCTCGTGCTGCTCGGCCAGCACGGCCTCCGGGGGGAGCGCGGTGCCGGGCGGGTAGTGGCCGTCGATGATCGCGGACAGCAGTCGCTCGGCGATGTCGTCGGACAGCGGCATTGCTGTCGACCTCCTTGCCGTGTGCATCAGACATCAGACATCTGATGTCCCAGTGAAGGTAGGCAGGGTTTTGACCGTCGTCAACCCCCTGCGGCGAAAAAGACGACCCCCGCCGGGCCGTGGGTGGCGCGCCGGGCGGGGGCCGTAAGACAGCAGAGTGTGTCCGGTCAGGCGTCGGGGTCCACGCCGACCGTGAGGGTGCCCTTGTAGCCCGCCGAGGTCGCGGAGCCCAGCGCGGTGAGGGTCAGCAGCCCGGAGGCCGCCCCGCCGCCGTCGTAGATGCCGTCGGCGTCGAGGGTGGTGCGGGGGACGGTGTTGGTGGAGTACGGGGAGAGCTTCGCGACCGCCTGGGTGATGGTCTCGGAGAAGAAGAGCTGACCGGTGTGGATCTCGTTGCCACCGGTGAACGAGCCGTCGGAGGTGAGCGTGACGTCAGTGTGCACCTTGAGGTGGATGTGGATGCAGCGGCCCCGGTACCAGCCGGGGTAGATGCCGGTGAGCTTGGCGATCCCGTCGGTGCCGGTGAGCACGCCGCCGCGGAGGAACTTGCCGTTGTCCGGCTCCTGGTGGCCGTTGTTGCCGACGAAGCCGGAGTACTCGCCGAGCGCGTCGCAGTACCAGATCTCCACGAGCGCCTTGTCGAGGGGCGCGCAGGTGGCGTTGTCGACGACGGTGAGGGCGAGCTGGAGCGGGATTCCGGGCTTGCTCTCCGAGACGTCGGAGCGGACGAGCGCGTGCTCGAGGTAGTAGGGGCCTTCGGTGAGCTCCTTGGTGAGGGTGCAGACGGCGGCCGCCACGGGGGCGACCCGGGGGGAAGCGGCCTGGGGCTCGGCTTCGGCTTCCGCGCGGCCGGCGGTGGCGACGGCCGCGCCCAGTCCGACGGCCGCGGCGGCGGCGCTACCGGCGATCAGTACTCTGCGGCGCCCGATGGGGGCGGGCGTCCTGTCGATTTGCGGCTCTGCCGCGTGGTCTGTCATGAGCACGCAAAGTAGAAGGGCTTTCTGTGTGACCGCTGTGGGTTCGGCAAAGTCTCCGCGCGTCAACAGGTCTTTAACGCCAACTCCTTGTGGCGCAAGTGATGCGATGGGCGTTCAGTGAAAGGTTGTTGACGGTGATGGCAAGGGCGTTGACATCACTACAAGCGCTTACTAGCTTCGTTCCCGGTAGCTGCCCTCTGCTGGCACGGACTGACCACCCGCTTGGCGGCAGAGTCGAACACGTCAGAGAACACGTCAGAGCCGCACCTTTGGCGATCTCCACCGGCCCTAGCGACCAGCGTGCTTGCCGCTCTTCAGCAAGCGCTTGCCTCCCCTCCCGTGTGGAGATCTTCTCGGAATGAGAGGACTCCCCCCATGACAGAACAGCGCACCATCCTCCGCAGGCGCCAACTCACCGCCCTCGCCGCGGGTGTCGTGGCCGCGCTCACCCTCGGCACCGTCTCGGCCGTCTCCGCCCACGGCGCGCCGTCCGGCGACACGGCCGGCACCGCCATCACGGCCGAGAACTCGCCGATCGGCTTCGGCGCGGGCACCACCGGCGGCGGCAACGCCTCCGCCACCACCGTCACCACCCTGGCCGCCTTCAAGAGCGCCGTCGCGAGCGACAGCGCGAAGGTCGTCAAGGTGTCCGGCCTCATCTCGCTGTCCGGGCAGGTGGACATCGGGTCCAACACCACCGTGCTGGGCGTGGGCTCGTCGTCCGGGTTCACCGGCGGTGGGCTGCGGCTGAAGGAGAAGACCAACGTCGTCATCCGCAACCTGAACATCAGCAAGCCGGTCGCCCCCGCGGACGCCATCACCGTCCAGAAGTCCACAAAGGTGTGGATCGACCACAACACCCTTTCGGCCGACCGGGACCACGACAAGGACTACTACGACGGCCTGTTGGACATCAACCACGCGTCCGACAACGTCACGGTGTCCTGGAACAAGTTCGCCGACCACTTCAAGGGCAGCCTGGTCGGACACAGCGACAACAACGCGAGCGAGGACACCGGCCACCTGAAGGTGACCTACAGCCACAACTGGTTCTCCAACGTGTACTCGCGGATCCCGAGCCTGCGGTTCGGGACCGGGCACTTCTACGACAACTACGTGCAGGGCGCGGAGACCGCCGTGCACCCCAGGATGGGCGCGCAGATGCTCGTCGAGAACAACGTGTTCCGTGACACGAAGGTGGCGGTGACCACCAACCGCGACAGCGACGTGGACGGATACGCGGTGCTGCGCGGCAACGACCTGGGTGGCGCCGCCACCGAGATCTCCCAGGTCGGCAGCTTCACCAACCCGCCGTACTCGTACACCGCCGAGCCCGCGTCGTCGGTCGTCGGGGCGGTGACCGGGCAGGCCGGGGCGGGCAAGATCTGAGCACCACCCCCGCACCTCGCACCCGTACCGCCCCGCCGGAGCCGACTCCGGCGGGGCGGTACTCCCCGTAACCCTCCCGGGAGAGGACCCCACATGAGACGGGCCACACGGCTGGCAATCGCACTGACGGCGGCGCTCGCCGCGGCCACGGCAGCGCTGGGCGGCGGCACATCGGCCGCGGCGTTGGACACCCCCTCCGCCGCCGCGAACGTCCCCACCGCCGCGCCCGACAGCGGCTCGTTCAATGTGCTCAGCTACAACGTGGCCGGGCTGCCCGAGGGGCTGTCCTCCAGCCACCCCGAGAAGAACACCCCGCTCATCTCGCCTCGCCTCGGCGCGTACGACCTCGTCAACGTCCAGGAGGACTTCAACTACCACGCCGCGCTGTACGCCGGCGACGACCACCCGTACCGCACCCCGACCAGCGGCGGAGTGCCCTTCGGCGACGGCCTCAACACCCTCTCCGACCTGCCGTACGACGACTTCGAGCGGGTGAAGTGGGCCAGGTGCAACGGCACCGACTGCCTCACCCCCAAGGGTTTCTCCCTCGCCCGCGCCCGCTTGGCCGAAGGCGTCTACGTCGACCTGTACAACGTCCACACCAACGCGGGCACGACCGCCGCCGACCTCACCGCCCGCCGCGCCAACATCACCCAGCTCTCCGACTTCATCGCCGCCAACTCCGCCGGCAACGCGGTCATCGTGATGGGCGACACCAACACCCGCTACACCCGCGCCGAGGACAACATCCGCGACCTGACCGGCCGCAACGGCCTCACCGACGCCTGGGTCCAGCTCATCCGCGGCGGCTCCGCCCCGCCCGCCGGATCCGACGCCCTGGTCTGCGACCCGGACCACGTCACCAACACCTGCGAGGTCGTCGACAAGATCCTCTACCGCTCCAGCCCGCTGCTCACCCTCACCGCCACCCGCTACAACAACGAACACCCGGACTTCCTCGACGCCGCCGGCGAACCGCTGTCCGACCACTACCCGCACACCGTCGACTTCTCCTGGAAGCTCCCGCAGGGCCTGCGCGCCAGCGACCAGTTCGGCGGCCCCCACGGCACGGCCTTCAACGACGCCGACGACCTCCCCGCCAC
>NZ_MUNE01000677.1 GCF_002154605.1 Streptomyces milbemycinicus
TTTTTAAAAGGGGTGGGGTGTCCGGGGGCCTGCTGGCTCAGTCTGCGGCGAGCCGGCCGAAGACGTCTGCCTTGACGGCGCGTATGAAGGCGCTGAACGTGCCAGGCGTGGCGGTGAGGATGGCGTCGGGGGCGTCGCTCTCGCGCAGCCGCACGGTGTGGTTGTCCCCTGCGGAGACGTAGACGCAGTTCGCCGCGTTCGGGCTGTAGGACGACTTCCGCCAGTTATCTGTGGACACATGCGCTCCCTAGATCAGATGTCCTGCGCGATGTGGTGAATCATGTCGCGTGACTCCACAGGTTGGAGGGCGCAGGCTTCCATCCGGTCCAGTACGTTTCGGTACCGGGCCAATTGTGGCTGGGTGTCCAGGAACTCAGACCCATGGTCCGAATCGAGCTGGACGGTGTCGAGTCGCGGGACCTCTCCACCGCAGTAGACGATGCCCTGTCCGGACATGGGGAAGATCCCTACGCCGAAAGGGACCACCTTCACGGTGACGTTCTCCAGCTCACTCATCTTGATCAGGTACTCGAGCTGTGCGCGGGCTACGTCCGGCCCGCCGAAGCCCATACGCAGAGCGGCCTCATGGACGATCGCTGTCAGTGGGGTCGGCCGCTCTCCGTAAAGCACCGCCTGGCGTTTGACGCGGAACGAGACGCGGTGCTCCACCTCGTGCAGCGCCAGCGCGGGCAAGGCGTCGCTGATGAGCGCACTAGCGTGTTCTGTTGTCTGCAGGACCCCGGGCATGTGGAAGACGGACACGATCCGCATGTATGAGGCGTGGTGCTCGAGTTCGGCCAGGTCGAGCATGCTCGCGGGGAGGATCTCGCGGTACTCCTCCCACCATCCCCGGGTCCGCCCACCAGTCATACCGGTGAGCGCCTCGATCAGCTCCTCATCGGTGCACTCGTAAAGCCGGGCCAGGGCGCGCACCCGATCAGCGCTCACCGCGTAACCGCCTGCCTCGATGTTGCTGATGCGCGACTGGGTGGCCCCGAACAGCTCACCGGCCCGGGTCGCGGACAGCTCCACGTCCTCACGTAGACGGCGCAATTCGGCGCCGAGGCGTCGCTGCCTCACGGTGGGAGGGAGTTTGGTCCGGGCCATTGTTTGTTTCTCCTCGCTTGTGCATGCCCCGGCTATCACCCGATCGAGGGGTGTTGGGCTAGGAAGAACCTGAGTGATGGACTGTAGTCCAACGCGGGCCGTACGGTGTAACTCACATGCTCGGTCGGGGCGTTGCCTCGCTGGCGATCCGCCGCCCTGCCCAACTCCTCCTCGTGACGGGAGACTTCCATGGCCACCGTATCCCCCCAAACCCCCACCACCGCGTCGTTCGATTTCGACCAGGAGGCGTGCGCACTCGTGCTCGACACCGCACCCCGCATGTTCGCCGTGGTCCAGGAGTACGACCTGGAGACGGAGCACGCGGACGGCCACGTCGCTGCCTGGGGCATGGCGTACGGCGACGGCAGCGCGCATGTGATCGGTGTGGGCGGGGCGGTGACGATGTCGCTCGGTTCGCCGGAGCGCGCGGTGTGGCACTACGGGCGACGCAAGGGCGTCTCCGCCCGGCTGGTGTGGCTCGCTCCGGGGACCGGTGCCACGTTCGCTCGGGCCGAGGCCGCGTGAGGGCACCGAACGGATCTACCGGCGCACCCTTGGAGGGCAGAGGACGCATGAGCACGCAGCCGGTTCACGATGGTGGGGCGCTGATCCCCAGACCTGAGAAGACCTTCCCTGCTTTGCGGGCCGCGCTCGCGCAGGTCGCGCCCTCCCGCCTGGCGGAGATGGCTTCCGAGCGGGACACGGTCTTCACGATGGCCACCCAATCCAACACCTTCGGGCCGATCGCAATGTTCCAGCTCAAGTGGGCCACAGTGATCGAGATCGAGCGGTTTCCCGAGGTGGCCCGGCGCCTGCACGCCGCTGAGCAGGCCGCCCGGGCGCTCGACAAAGAGGATTCAAAGTGGCAGGCGGCCATGGATGAGATCCGGGAGGTCATGCAGGCCGCCCGCGCAAGGGTCGTCAGCGGGCGGCCTTGGTCCCTGACGTGAGAAAGAAGGTCACGGCGTAGGCGAAGCGGCCCGTGCTGACCGCTTGATCGAACTGGGCGACGAACCTGTCGGCGGCAGCCGGGTCGAGGTATCCGCGAGCGGCGGCTGTGTGGGCCCAGCTCCGAAGTCCCATCACGTTGTCGACGGCCGTGGGGTCCCGGACGACCAGAGTCCGGGCCTCCACCGTGACGTCTGCCAGCGCGCGGGCCGCGAGCATGCCGGCGTGGCGATGGGCCAGCGTGCCGTTGCGAAGATTGGCCTCGGCGCGGAAGCGCAGTACCTGGGCGGCGAGGTCCTGATCCTCGATGTCGAGGACCTGAGTGGAGTAGTCCGGGTCGGCCAGCACGATCCGCCCGCCGGGGCGGACCACGCGGGTCATTTCGTCGACGACCTGTTCGGGATCCGCCACATGCTGAAGCACGCGGTCCGCCCACGCCCCGTCCAAGCATGCGTCCCGGAACGGCAGATGGTGTCCGTCCGCGACGACGACGTGTGCGAGGCCTGCGGCTTTCATCGCGGTGGCCATTGTCAAGGAACTGTCCGCACCCACGGCCCGCGCCCCGGTCTCTGTATGCAGCGCCAGCGCGCCGGCCCCTGTACCGGCGCCCACGTCGAGGTAGCGCCCCTCCGGACGGGCCTGCAAGAGCTCGCGCAGCCGCCTTTTGTACGCGCCGTAGAACGGCTCGGCCGCCAACCGCTTCAGAACGTTGACGAGTTCGGCTGGCCGTGCTTGGCGGTCGACGGCGGTGAAGGCGTGCGGCACTTCGTGGGGGCTCATGAACGAAACGTAAGGGACGGACCAATGGCGAGAAAACGCCATCATCGTCCGAGCGACTGTTGGAGTCGCAATCCCGCCAGTATCTGGTCGGCGCCCTTGGTGAGCTGGTGGTCGCACAGCTTATGGAACGCCCGACACAGAGCGGAAACTTATGCCCACGGCTACCGTGTCCTCTGCCCGAAGCGCTGAATCTGCGAGTCGCTCAGCCATGACTTCATGGCTGGCGGTGGTCTCGGTCATGATGGGCATTTTTTCCATCGTCACGACGGAAATCCTGCCCATCGGCCTGCTGACATCAATCGGCTCAAGCTTCACCATCTCGGATGGAATGGCCGGGCTGATGATGACCATGCCCGGGTTCCTGGCTGCGCTCTCAGCCCCTCTGGTCACCGTGGCCACGGCGCGAATCGACCGCCGGCTGATGCTGTGTGCCTTCATCCTCTTGCTGGCCATGGCCAACTTCCTCGCCGCGGGGGCCTCCGGCTATTGGCTCGTGCTCATCTCCCGGGTGCTGGTGGGGATCACCATCGGCGGTTTCTGGTCCATCGGGGCAGGGCTGGCGAGCCGTCTGGTACCGGTCGATTCGGTGGGGCGGGCGACAGCGGTCATTTTCTCGGCGGTGCCCCTGGGGTCGGTGCTCGGTGTTCCGCTGGGGACCTTCATCGGAGACGCCACCAGCTGGCGAATGGCGTTCGTGGTCATGGGAGTTCTGGCCGTCGCCGTCTTCATCGCGCTGCTCATGGTGCTTCCGCCGCTCCCGCCCGAGCAGGCCACTCGTCTGAGCGTGCTCGGTGGCATGCTCCGCAGCGTCAGCACACGCTTCGCACTCGCCACGACATTTCTCATCGTGCTCGCGCACTTCGGCGCGTACACCTACATCAATCCATTCCTGGAGCAGGTCACCGGGGCGAGTCCCGGTCTCATCACCGTTTCCCTGTTCATCTACGGAGCCGCCGGAATCATCGGCAACTTCGTGGCCGGATCCCGCGCGGCCCGCTGCCCGCGCGCCACGTTCGCGGTCGCGGCGGCGATGATTTCCACCGCGACCCTGCTTCTGCCCGTGCTCGGTCAATCGCGTGCCGGGGCGATCGCTCTCCTGGTGGTGTGGGGAACGGCCTACGGCGCCGTCCCGGTCTGCTCCCAAACGTGGTTCGCCAAGGCGGCGCCCCACGCGCCGGAGGCGTCATCCGTGATGTTCACGGCGTCCTTCCAGGCCTCGATTTCGTTCGGGGCATTGGCCGGAGGCGTCATCGTCGACCTGTCCTCCCCTTCGACGGTCATGACGTTCGGTGGCGTGACCGCTGCTTTGATGGTGCTGGTCGCTTGGCGTTCTCACCTGATCCACGGGAAGTAGGAGAGGAAATGTCGGACTATCGGTACGAGCCGTGGACGGGCCGCCC
This sequence comes from Streptomyces milbemycinicus, assembly GCF_002154605.1. Taxonomy (GTDB): domain Bacteria; phylum Actinomycetota; class Actinomycetes; order Streptomycetales; family Streptomycetaceae; genus Streptomyces; species Streptomyces milbemycinicus. The sequence goes on from NZ_MUNE01000677.1 coordinate 4,236, forward strand.
CACGGAGTTCGGTGACCTCAGCCCGTTCACCCTGGAGCGGACTGAGTTCCGGAGTGTCTCCGACGCACCAGTTCACTGCTTCCCGGTCACCCTGCGCGGCCAGTTGATCGGCTACCTCTGGGGCTCGGAGACGACGGATGCGGCCGACTTCTGTCCCAGGAGGGGCATGGGGGCGGCCGGTTGGGATGCCCGAGGCCCGTGGAGAAGGCGCTTGAAGGAGGCGCGGGACGCCGGCTTCTCCGCGTGGGAAGCGGTGCGGTACTGGGTGGGAGAGCCGGAGGATCCGAGGGGCGGGGGCGTGGCCGCCGACGCCGAGGGACGGGTGCTGCCGGATTCGCGGGGGGTCCAGCGTCTCGCGAGCCAGGCCGTCGACGAGTAGGGGCGGTACCCGAGCGGCACCACTGACCCTCCGGCTGGATGTCCGCGTGCAGGTCAGCCGGTGCGACCGAGATGCATGACCATGATGGTGACGGTCGACTCCGTGATCTCGTACATGACCCGGTAGAAGCCCACGTGCATGCGGCGGAGATCCGGTGACCCGTATTCGGCGGTGCCTATTGGGCGCGGATCGACGGCGAGGAGATCGACTGCGGCGAAGACCTGCTGTAAGCCCTCGGGGTCGTCTTTGAGGAAGCGCGCCGCGGCATTGATCGCCGGGTCGTCCCAGATGATTCGGTAGTTCAAGCCTGCTCCAGGCCCAGCCGCTTACGGACTTCTTCGTGGGGGATGCCGGTGACTTCGCCGTTCGCTTGGCGGATGCGGTACTGGGCCAGTGCGAGGGCGTCTTCCAGATCGGCCAGTTCCTGGGGGTTTATCAGCACCGCCGCAGGCTGGCCGTGGTCCGTGATGGTGATGCGCTCGCGGGAGTGGGAGGCGCGGCGGACAAGAGACCCGAACCGGGCCCGGGCCTCCGTCATGGGCAGTACATCAGACATGTGCAGAACTGTACACTACTGTGCACTCTGGTTCCCATGGCTGGGTGCGGTCCTCCATGGTGGCTGCGTGGCGCGGTCCTCTGTGATCGGCACTCACGCGACGTCCCGAGGGTCCGGGGCCGGGCCGTAGGCCTCACCGTGGTCCCTGGTCAGGGCGGCGGCCAGCAGCTCCGGGTCGGAATAGACCTCGGCGGTGTGCTGCCACGCGATGAGCGCCTGGGGCGCGGACGCGCCGTTGCCGGCCGAGTCGGCCGCCCGCATGGTTTCGAACAGTTCGGCAGTGAAGGTGCGGACGTCGGCTATGGGCAGGAGGTGGACCCAGGAGTCCTCACCTTCCATGTCGGCGTCCTTGAGCGTGAACGATTGGCTGCGCCGCGTGGGGTGAGTCGGCGCCATGTTGTTGCAGGGTGACCCGACGCAGCCGCGCATGTGCGGACGGTTCGCATGTGTGATCTAGGTGCCGCCCCGGCGGTGGCGGGACCCGGCGGCCGTTGTCGGCGGGGGGCCGTACTCTGGAAGACCCCCGGCCCGTGAGACGTGTCGGGCCATTCGCGTTGTTCGCCTCCGGGATGGAATAGCCCCTTATGAGCCTTACCGGTCTGCTCGACGCCGTCGTACGGGACCCCGCGCTCGCCGAGGCGGTTCAGGCCGCCGCTGACGGCGGGCGGCACCATGTTGATCTGGTCGGCCCGCCGGCCGCCCGGCCCTTTGCCGTTGCCGCGCTGGCGCGGTCCGCCGGGCGGCCGGTGTTGGCGGTGACGGCCACGGGGCGGGAGGCCGAGGATCTGGCCGCCGCGTTGCGGTCGCTGCTGCCGCCGGACCGGGTGGTGGAGTACCCGTCGTGGGAGACGCTGCCGCATGAGCGGCTGTCGCCGCGGTCGGACACGGTCGGCCGGCGGCTGGCGGTGCTGCGGCGGCTGGCGCATCCGAGGGTGGACGATCCGGCGGCCGGTCCCGTGTCGGTGGTGGTCGCGCCGGTGCGGTCGGTGTTGCAGCCGCAGGTCAAGGGGTTGGGGGACCTGGAGCCTGTGAGTCTGCGGTCGGGGCAGAGCGCCGATCTGGAGGAGATCGTCGACGGGCTGGCGGCGGCCGCGTACGCGCGGGTGGAGCTGGTCGAGAAGCGCGGCGAGTTCGCGGTGCGCGGTGGGATTCTGGATGTTTTTCCGCCGACCGAGGAGCATCCGCTCCGGATCGAGTTCTGGGGCGACGATGTCGAGGAGATCCGGTATTTCAAGGTCGCCGACCAGAGATCCCTGGAGGTCGCCGAGCACGGGCTGTGGGCCCCGCCCTGCCGTGAGCTGCTGCTGACGGAGGAGGTGCGGCGGCGGGCCGCGGCGCTGGCCGAGGACCATCCGGAGCTGGGCGAGCTGCTGGGCAAGATCGCGGAGGGGATCGCGGTCGAGGGCATGGAGTCGCTGGCGCCCGTGCTCGTGGACGACATGGAGCTGCTGCTGGATGTGTTGCCGGCGGGCAGCATGGCCGTGGTCTGCGAGCCGGAGCGGGTGCGGACCAGGGCCGCGGACCTGGTGGCGACGAGCCAGGAGTTTCTGCAGGCGTCCTGGGCGGCCACGGCCGGTGGCGGGGAGGCGCCGATCGATGTGGGCGCGGCCTCGCTGTGGGGTATCGCCGACGTCCGCGACCGGGCGCGTGAGCTGGGCATGATGTGGTGGTCGGTGAGCCCGTTCGCGGCCGACGAGGACGTCGAGGAGGACACGCTCAAGCTGGGCATGCGCGCCCCCGAGACGTACCGGGGCGACACCGCCCGCGCGCTCGCCGACACCAAGGGGTGGCTGGCCGACGGCTGGCACACGGTGTATGTGACCGAGGCCCACGGCCCGGCGTCCCGTACGGTCGAGGTGCTGGGCGGCGAGGGGATCGCGGCGCGGCTGGACGGGGACCTCGCCGAGATCAAGCCGTCCGTGGTGCATGTGGCCTGCGGCTCGATCGAGTACGGCTTTGTGGACCCCGGCCTCAAGCTGGCCGTGCTGACCGAGACCGACCTGTCCGGGCAGAAGGCGGCGGGCAAGGACGGCGCCCGGATGCCGGCCCGGCGGCGCAAGACGATCGATCCGCTGAGCCTTCAGGCGGGCGATTTCATCGTCCATGAGCAGCACGGCGTCGGCCGCTATATCGAGATGGTGCAGCGCACGGTCCAGGGCGCCACCCGCGAGTACCTGGTCGTGGAGTACGCGCCCGCCAAGCGTGGCCAGCCCGGCGACCGGCTGTTCGTACCGACGGACCAGCTGGAGCAGATCACCAAGTACGTGGGCGGCGAGGCCCCGACCCTGCACCGGCTCGGCGGGGCGGACTGGACCAAGACCAAGGCGCGGGCGAAGAAGGCCGTCAAGGAGATCGCGGCCGACCTGATCAAGCTCTACTCGGCCCGTATGGCCGCGCCCGGCCATGCCTTCGGCGCGGACACCCCCTGGCAGCGCGAGCTGGAGGACGCCTTCCCGTACGCGGAGACCCCGGACCAGCTGACGACCATCGGCGAGGTCAAGGAGGACATGGAGAAGTCGGTTCCGATGGACCGGCTGATCTGCGGCGACGTCGGTTACGGCAAGACCGAGATCGCGGTGCGGGCGGCGTTCAAGGCGGTGCAGGACGGTAAGCAGGTCGCTGTGCTGGTGCCGACGACGCTGCTGGTGCAGCAGCACTACGGCACCTTCACGGAGCGTTACGGCCAGTTCCCCGTGGTCGTGAAGGCGCTGTCCCGCTTCCAGACGGACACGGAGGCGAGGGCGGTTCTGGAGGGGCTGCGGGACGGCGCGGTGGACATCGTCATCGGCACCCACCGCCTCTTCTCCTCCGAGACCAAGTTCAAGGACCTGGGCCTGGTCGTCGTGGACGAGGAGCAGCGCTTCGGCGTCGAGCACAAGGAGCAGCTGAAGAAGCTCCGGGCGAACGTGGACGTGCTGACCATGTCCGCCACCCCCATTCCGCGCACCCTGGAGATGGCGGTCACCGGCATCCGTGAGATGTCCACGATCACGACCCCGCCGGAGGAGCGCCACCCGGTGCTCACCTTCGTCGGCCCGTACGAGGAGAGGCAGATCGGCGCGGCCATCCGGCGTGAGCTGCTGCGCGAGGGCCAGGTCTTCTACATCCACAACCGGGTCGAGTCCATCGACCGGGCGGCTGCGCGGCTGCGCGAGATCGTCCCCGAGGCGCGGATCGCCACCGCCCACGGCCAGATGTCGGAGAACGTGCTGGAGCAGGTCGTCGTCGACTTCTGGGAGAAGAAGTTCGATGTGCTCGTCTCGACGACGATCGTCGAGTCCGGTATCGACATCTCCAACGCCAACACGCTGATCGTCGAGCGCGGCGACAACTTCGGCCTCTCCCAGCTGCACCAGCTGCGTGGCCGCGTCGGCCGTGGGCGCGAGCGCGGATACGCGTACTTCCTGTACCCGCCGGAGAAGCCCCTGACCGAGACGGCCCATGAGCGGCTGGCCACCATCGCCCAGCACACCGAGATGGGCGCGGGCATGTATGTGGCGATGAAGGACCTGGAGATCCGCGGCGCGGGCAATCTGCTCGGCGGCGAGCAGTCCGGCCATATCGCGGGCGTCGGCTTCGACCTGTACGTACGGATGGTGGGCGAGGCCGTCGCCGACTACCGGGCCTCGCTGGAGGCGGGCGGGGAGCCGGAGGAGGCCCCGCTGGAGGTCAAGATCGAGCTGCCGGTGGACGCGCATGTCCCGCACGACTACGCACCGGGGGAGCGGCTGCGGCTGCAGGCCTACCGGGCCATCGCCTCGGCGTCCAACGAGGAGGACATCCGCCACGTCCGCGAGGAGCTGACCGACCGCTACGGCAAGCTGCCCGAGCCGGTGGAGAACCTGCTGCTGGTCGCGGGGCTGCGGCTGCTGGCGCGGGCCTGCGGGGTCGGCGACATCACGCTCCAGGGCTCCAACATCCGCTTCGGGCCGGTCGAGCTGCGCGAATCGCAGGAGCTGCGGCTGGGGCGGCTCTACCCGAGGTCCGTGGTCAAGCCTGCCACCAAGCAGGTGCTGGTGCCCCGGCCGGCGACGGCCAGGATCGGCGGGAAGCCGCTGGTGGGGCGGGATCTGCTGGCGTGGACAGGGGAGTTCCTGACCACGATCCTGGGGGCGTAGCCGGGAGGCCTCGGGTTTGCGGTGGTTATTAGCCGCGACACGCCGACACCACGGCGTGTCG
>NZ_MUNE01000678.1 GCF_002154605.1 Streptomyces milbemycinicus
GGTGCGGGCCTGGTAGGCGGTGGACAGGTCGCGGGCGAAGGGTGTCATAGACCAGCCGTCGGCGGCGATGTGATGCACCACGGCCAGCAGGACGTACTCCATGGGCCCGAGTACGAAGAGCCGCACGCGCAGAGGCAGGTCGCGGGCGAGATCGAAACCGGTGCGGGCCTCGCGGGCCAGGGCTTCGGGCAGCTCGTCCTCCGTGACCGACTCGGTCACGGTCAGCGGCAGCACCGCCGCATCACCCTCGACGACATGCTGACGGGGCTGGCCGTCGGTCTGGGGGAAGAGTGTCCGCAGGCTCTCATGCCGCCCGACCACATCCCCAACGGCCAAACGTAGCGCATCGACGTCCAGCTGCCCGCGCAACCGGAGTGCCAGGGGGATGTTGTAGGTGCCTGAGGGGCCTTCGAGTTGGCCGAGGAACCACAGTCGGCGTTGTGCGAAGGAGACCGGTACGGTCTCGGGCCGGGTTTGGGTGGTGAGTTTGGGGCGTGTGGTGTGGGCGTTGGATGTTTGGAGGTGTTCGGCGAGGCCTGCGACGGTGGGGGTTTCGAAGAGGGCTCGGATGGTGAGTTCGACGTCCAGGGTGGTGCGGATGCGGCTGATGAGGCGGGTGGCGAGGAGGGAGTGTCCGCCGAGGGAGAAGAAGCTGTCGTCAATACCGATGTCGGTGACGCCCAGTACTTCCGCGAACAGCTCGCACAGGATCTCCTCACGCGGTGTGCGCGGGGCGCGG
>NZ_MUNE01000679.1 GCF_002154605.1 Streptomyces milbemycinicus
ACCAGGCAGCACTGAAAGACGGGTGATCCGCCCGTGAGCGCCGACGAGCCCCGTCCATATCCGGACGGGGCTCGTTGGCATTTGGTCCTGGCGGATGTGGCCCTGTCGAGCCTTACATTCCGCCCTCGGACATCCCGTGCACCGCGGGGATCGTGCCGAGCCGGCCCTTCTGGAAGTCCTCGAAGGCCTGCTGGAGCTCCGCGCGGGTGTTCATCACGAACGGCCCGTAGTGCGCCATGGGCTCACGGATCGGCCGGCCGCCGAGGAGGACGACCTCCAGGTCCGGCGTGTGAGAGTCCTGCTTCTCGTCCGCGCGCACGGTCAGCGAGGAGCCGGTGCCGAAGACCGCGGTCTGGCCGAGGTGGATCGGGCGGCGCTCGGCGCCGACGGTGCCGCGGCCCGCGAGCACATACGCGAGGCCGTTGAAGTCCTGCCGCCAGGGCAGGTTGATCTCGGCGCCCGGCGCCAGCGTCGCGTGCACCATCGTGATCGGGGTGTGCGTGATGCCGGGCCCGTTGTGACCATCCAGCTCACCGGCGATGACGCGCAGCAGCGCGCCGCCGTCCGGGGAGGTGAGCAGCTGGACCTGGCCACCGCGGATGTCCTGGTAGCGCGGCGGCATCATCTTGTCCTTCTTCGGCAGGTTCACCCACAGCTGCAGGCCGTGGAAGAGACCGCCGGACATGACCAGGTGCTCCGGCGGCGCCTCGATGTGGAGCAGACCGGACCCGGCCGTCATCCACTGGGTGTCACCGTTGGTGATGGTGCCGCCACCGCCGTTGGAGTCCTGGTGGTCGAAGATCCCGTCGATGATGTACGTGACGGTCTCGAAGCCGCGGTGCGGGTGCCACGGGGTCCCCTTCGGCTCCCCGGGCTGATAGTCCACCTCGCCCATCTGGTCCATCATGATGAACGGGTCCAGGTGCTTGTAGTCGATGCCGGCGAAGGCGCGCCGCACCGGGAAGCCCTCACCCTCGAAACCGCTGGGAGCGGTGGTGACGGCGAGGACGGGGCGCTGCTGGGCGTCGGCGGGCGCGGCGACGCGGGGCAGGGTCAACGGGTTGTCTACGGTCACTGCTGGCATGACGGCCTCCTCGGTCGTTCAAGGTTCAACTTAGTTGAAGGATGAACGACCCGCAAGGGGGCCTTTATTTCCAGGCGCGTCCGGGGACGCACGGTGATTACTTACCGACGCTCAGCCATACATCCGGCGCATCGCGAAGTCGACCATCTGCTCCACGGCCTTGGCGTCGAAGACCATCCGGTGATCGCCCTCCATGTCGAGGACGAAGCCGTAGCCGGTGGGCAGCAGGTCGATCACCTCGGCGCCGGTGATCACGAAGTACTTGGACTCCTTGCCCGCGTAGCGGCGCAGCTCCTTGAGCGAGGTGAACATGGGGATCACCGGCTGCTGGGTGTTGTGCAGGGCGAGGAATCCGGGGTTGTCACCGCGCGGACAGTAGACCTTGGAGGTCGCGAAGATCTGCTGGAAGTCCTCGGCCGACATGGAGCCGGTGGTGAAGGCCCGCACCGCGTCGGCCAGGGACGGCGGGGAGGGCTCCGGGTACAGCGGCTGCTCGCCATAGCCGGCGCCCGGCTGTGGGTGGTGTGACAGAGGCGGCTGCTGCCCCGGCTGCGGCGGCGGCGCCGCGTAACCCTGCCCTGCGCTCGCGTTCTGGTCGTAGCCGTACATGGACAGCAGCGTACTGAGTCACCGAAGCCTGGTGCGTCACAGTTGCCCTATCGGGGGTTGCTCTTTATTACCCACGGGTAGCATCATGGCGATCGACGATCGATCGCGCGATGCCATTGAAGAGGTCCGCCGCCTCCCGAGCCTTACGGAGCTGTTCGCCATGGGGCACTACAAGTCGAATCTCCGCGACATCGAGTTCAACCTCTTCGAGGTGCTCGGGCGCGACAAGCTGTACGGCACGGGACCGTTCGAGGAGATGGACGTCGAGACCGCCAAGAGCGTGCTCTCGGAGATCTCCCGACTGTCCGAGAACGAGCTGGCCGAAAGCTATGCGGACGCCGACCGGAACCCGCCGGTGTTCGACCCCAAGACCCACACCGCGCCGGTGCCCGAGTCCTTCAAGAAGAGCTACCAGGCGTATATGGACGCCGAGTGGTGGCGCCTGGGCGTCCCGGAGGACCTCGGCGGAGCCGCCTGCCCGCGCTCGCTGCTGTGGGCCTGTGCCGAGCAGATCCTCGGCTCCAACACCCCGATCTGGATGTACGCCTGTGGCCCCTCCTTCGCCGGAGTCCTCTACGACGAGGGCACCGAGGAGCAGTTGGCGATCGCCCGCCACATCGTGGACAAGCAGTGGGGCGCGACCATGGTGCTCACCGAGCCCGACGCGGGTTCGGATGTCGGCGCCGGCCGCACCAGGGCGGTCCGCCAGGAGGACGGCTCCTGGCATATCGAGGGCGTGAAGCGGTTCATCACCTCCGGTGAGCACGACCTCTCGGAGAACATCATCCACTTCGTGCTGGCGCGCCCCGAGGGCGCGGGCCCGGGCACCAAGGGGCTGTCCCTCTTCATCGTGCCGAAGTACGACTTCGACTGGGAGACCGGCGAGCTCGGCGAGCGCAACGGCGCGTACACGACCAACGTCGAGCACAAGATGGGCCTGCGGGTCTCCAACACCTGCGAGCTGACCTTCGGCGCGGACCACCCGGCCAAGGGCTGGCTGCTCGGCGAGAAGCACGACGGCATACGCCAGATGTTCAAGATCATCGAGTTTGCCCGGATGATGGTCGGCACCAAGGCCATGGCGACCCTGTCCACCGGCTATCTCAACGCGCTGGACTACGCCAAGGAGCGCGTCCAGGGCCCGGACCTGGCCGCCTTCACCGACAAGAGCGCCCCGCGCGTCACCATCACCCACCACCCCGATGTGCGCCGCTCCCTGATGGCGCAGAAGGCGTACGCGGAGGGCCTGCGCTCGCTCGTCCTCTACACCGCCTCCGTCCAGGACGAGATCCAGGCCCTGGAGGCGGCCGGCGAGGACACCTCCGCCGCGCACGCCCTCAACGACCTGCTGCTGCCCATCGTCAAGGGCTACGGCTCGGAGAAGGCGTACGAGCAGCTGGCGCAGTCCCTGCAGACCATCGGCGGCTCCGGCTACCTCCAGGAGTACCCGCTGGAGCAGTACATCCGGGACGCCAAGATCGACACCCTCTACGAGGGCACCACCGCCGTCCAGGGCCAGGACTACTTCTTCCGGAAGATCGTCCGGGACCAGGGCCAGGCGCTGAACGTGATCTCGGAAGAGATCAAGAAGTTCCTGGCCGAGGCCGGCGGCGGGGAGGAGCTGACCGCCGCCCGCGACGCGCTCGCCAAGGCCGCCGCGGATCTGGAGGGGCTGGTGGGCACCATGCTCACCGACCTCGCCGCCACCCAGCAGGACGTCGCCACCATCTACAAGGTCGGCCTGAACGCCACCCGGCTGCTGCTCGCCTCCGGCGACGTGTTCATCGGCTATCTGCTGATCAAGGGCGCGGCGATCGCCGCCGACAAGCTGCCCGGCGCCTCCGCCAAGGACAAGTCCTTCTACGCCGGCAAGATCGCGGCCGCGAAGTTCTTCGCCCAGGAGGTGCTGCCGGGCGTCGCGGTCCAGCGCGCCGTGGCCGAGTCCGTCGACAGCTCCCTGATGGACCTGGCCGAAGAGGCCTTCTGATTCCTCTCATTCCTCATCATCGAGCCGGGTGCCCCGCGCGGGGCACCCGGCTCTTCCGTTCACGCGCCCGTCCTGTTCACGCGCCCGCGTCGGGGCCGGGGCCCGGCGCGTCTTTGCCGCTCTCGCGCCGCTGCTCGCGCAGCGCGCGCTCGAAGTCGCGCCAGGCCTGCCGCTGGATCTCCTCGCTGTGCGCGAGCACATCCGCTACGCGCCCGCCCCCGGCCGGGGGCGGGGACGCGGCGAGCTTCGCGCGCAGGTCGCGGCAGGCCGCGTCCTCCGAGCCGAACCAGCGCGTATCCCGGTCCTTGGAGCGCTCACGCAGCCCCACCACCCAGCCGTCCGGCGCGGGTCGCAGGAAGTAGTACGCGTCCGGCTGGACCGGGATGTCGTGCACACCCGGGATGTCGTACAGCGCGTCGGGGACCCGGTCCTCGCGCAGGGCCCGGACGAGCTCCCGCCGGTCCATGCGCGTCAGTTGAGGGGCCGGAGGTTACCGGCGGCGACGAGCTGGGGGATCGAGGGAGTGGTGAGGTACTGCAGACCGCCTCCCGGCTGGGCGAACCAGGGCCTGATGGGCCCGGCCTCCGCTGTGAAGGGCTCCACGACCTCATAGAGGTGGTAGCCGAAGGGGAACGCCGAATCGAGGGTGTTGAGGTTGCTGGGCGGCAGCGCGCGCTCGGCGAAGGGCGTACCGGCCGGGGCGAGGAAGTGGCCGAAGCCGCTGCCGAAGAGATCGAGCTTCTGTCCGGGCTGCAGGGTGACGGTGACATGCAGCGGCGTACCGTTGATGAGCACCCAGCCGTCCGGGTCCGGGAACCACCAGCCGGAGGTCTCGTCGTTCCAGTAGCAGTCGAGGAACTCGGTGGACGACAGATGGTCCAGCCGCTCCCAGCCCTTGAGCATCTCGGCGATCGGCCCGCTCCGGGGGAGCTGCGCGGGGCCCAGCCGCCAGTCGTCCTCGTAGTACTTCTGGAACGGGGCCGGCGGGGGAGTGCGGGCCCCCACCCGGTCCGTGGTGGGACAGGGGACAGGTTCCTTCGGGTACGGGGCGGCGACGGACGGGGCGGTGGGCTGCGCCACGGCCGGCGCGCCGGTGCACAGCAGGAGAAGTGCCCCAAGGACGAGGAAGACGTGACGAAGAGCGCGCATCCGATATCCCCTTCAGTGCGTTATGGCACGATCACAGGAGATATAGGAGGAAAAGCGCCTTTCTTATCGCCAAGCGGCCGATCTTCATCTGATCGGCGCAGCACGATCCCACGGAAGCCGCAATACACCCCCGCCACGCCACGCCGGGCCCCGTCGCGTTCTCTCAGCCGTTTTCCACAGGCCCCAATCGAACACGGGCTCCAGGCGGTTCTCGAATCTATGCTGTTCACATGAGCGCGCACTCCGACTTCGACCGCGGCCATACCGACGACCTGATGTCCTTCCTCGCCGCCGCCCCCTCGCCGTACCACGCGGTGGCGAGTGCCGCCGAGCGGCTGGAGAAGGTGGGATTCCGGCAGGTCGAGGAGACCGCGCCCTGGGACGGCGGGACGGGCGGTAAGTACGTCCTGCGAGGCGGCGCCATCATCGCCTGGTACGTGCCTGACGGGGCGAGACCTTCCACTCCCTACCGGATCGTGGGGGCACACACCGACTCCCCCAATCTGCGGGTCAAGCCGATTCCCGACACCGCGGCACACGGCTGGCGGCAGATCGCCGTCGAGATCTACGGCGGCGCCCTGCTGAACACGTGGCTGGACCGCGACCTCGGCATCTCCGGCCGGCTCACCCTGAGGGACGGTTCGCACCACCTGGTGGCCGTCGACCGGCCGCTGCTGCGCGTTCCCCAACTCGCCGTCCACCTCGACCGGGGCGTCAACACCGAAGGGCTCAAGCTCGACAAGCAGCGCCATATGACGCCCATCTGGGGCCTCGGCGATTTCGAGGAGGGCGCTCTGATCCGCTTCGTCGCCGAAGCGGCCGGGGTACCTCCCGCCGAGGTGAGCGGCTGGGATCTGATGGCGCACAGCGTCGACCCGCCCGCCTACCTCGGCCGGGACCAGGAGCTGATCGCCGGACCTCGGATGGACAATCTTCTGTCCGTCCACTCCGGCACCACCGCGCTCGCCGCCGCCGCCGCCCGCCCCGAGCTGCCGTACATCCCCGTCCTCGCCGCCTTCGACCACGAGGAGAACGGCAGCCAGTCCGACACCGGCGCCGAGGGCCCGCTGCTCGGCAATGTGCTGGAGCGCTCGGTCTTCGCCCGCGGCGGGGCGTACGAGGACAAGGCCCGCGCCCTCGCCGGGACGGTCTGCCTGTCCTCCGACACCGGACACGCCGTCCACCCCAACTACGCCGAGCGGCACGAGCCCGGCCACCACCCACTGCCCAACGGCGGCCCGATCCTCAAGGTCAACGTGAACCAGAGATACGCCACCGACGGCGGCGGCCGCGCCGTCTTCGCTGCCGCCTGCGAGCGCGCGGGCGTGCCCTGGCAGACCTTCGTCTCGCACAACGCCATGCCGTGCGGCACTACAATCGGACCGATCACCGCCGCCCGGCACGGCATCACCACCGTCGACGTGGGAGCGGCCATCCTGTCCATGCACTCGGCCCGCGAACTGTGCGGCGCCCGGGACCCCCAGCTCCTGACCAGGGCTATGACCGCCTTCCTGGAGGGCTGACTTGGACTTCTCTCTACTCGGGCCGGTGGCCGTGACCGCCGGCACCGGAGAGATCACGCTGGGCCCGGTCAAGCGGCGCAGCCTGCTCGCCATGCTGCTGCTGCAGCCCAACGCCACTGTTCCCGTCGAGCAGTTGATCACCTGTCTGTGGGACGAGGAGCCGCCGGAGCACGCCCGCACCGTCATCCAGGGCCATGTCTCGCGGCTGCGCGCGACGCTCGCCGAGGCGGGCGCCGATGCCTACGGCGTGGAGCTGATCACCCACGGCTCCGCCTACCGGCTCCGCATGCCCGAACAGCTCGTCGACAGCGAGCGCTTCTCCGAACTGGTCTCCCTCGCCCGGCCCGAGACCGCCCCCGAGCAGGCCGTGGATCTACTGCGCCAGGGGCTCGATCTGTGGCGCGGACCGGCCCTCACCGGCACGGTGCCCAGCCCGCCGTTCGCCGCGGCGGCCCATGCCCTGGAGGAGCGGCGGCTGGCCGCCGTCGAGGCGCTGGCGCGCGCCCACGGGGCGCTCGGCCAGTACGAGATGGCCGCCGACGTACTGCATCCGGCCGCCGTGGCCAACCAGCTGCGTGAAGGGCTCATCGCGGCCCTGATGCTGGCGCTGTACCGCATCGGACGGCAGTCGGACGCGATCGCCTGGTACCACCGCACCCGGCAGCTCCTCGCCGACGACCTGGGGGTCGACCCGGGCGAGCGGCTGCGCACCGCGTACGAGGAGATCCTGCGCGCCGCCCCCACGGCGGGGCGCCCGCGCGCTGCCGCCGAGCCCACCGCGCAGGTCTGCGACTGGCTCGTATACACATCT
>NZ_MUNE01000068.1 GCF_002154605.1 Streptomyces milbemycinicus
GAAGCCCCGGCCGGGCGCGCCGCCCCCCACGTGAGGCGCGCCCCGCCGGGGCTTCGTCGGGTGGGCCCGCCGGGCCCGTTAGGCTCGTGCCGCAGAGACAGACCCATACGAAGGAGATCCTCGTGTCGTCCATCGACGTCGTCGTAGCTCGCGAGATCCTCGACTCGCGAGGCAACCCCACGGTCGAGGTCGAGGTCGGCCTCGACGACGGCAGCACCGGCCGTGCCGCCGTGCCCTCCGGTGCCTCGACCGGCGCCTTCGAGGCCCTTGAACTCCGCGACGGCGACAAGAGCCGTTACGGCGGCAAGGGCGTCGAGAAGGCCGTCCTGGCCGTCATCGAGCAGATCGGTCCGGAGCTCGTCGGCTACGACGCCACCGAGCAGCGCCTGATCGACCAGGCAATGTTCGACCTGGACGCCACCCCGGACAAGTCCTCGCTCGGCGCCAACGCGATCCTCGGTGTCTCGCTCGCGGTCGCGCACGCCGCCTCCGAGGCCTCCGACCTCCCGCTCTTCCGGTACCTGGGCGGCCCCAACGCCCACCTGCTGCCGGTCCCGATGATGAACATCCTCAACGGCGGCTCGCACGCCGACTCCAACGTGGACATCCAGGAGTTCATGATCGCGCCGATCGGCGCCGAGTCCTTCTCCGAGGCGCTGCGCTGGGGCACCGAGGTCTACCACACCCTGAAGTCCGTGCTGAAGGAGCGGGGCCTGTCCACCGGCCTCGGCGACGAGGGCGGCTTCGCCCCGAACCTGAACTCCAACCGCGACGCCCTGGACCTGATCGTCGAGGCGATCAAGAAGGCCGGCTACCAGCCGGGCCAGGACATCGCGCTGGCGCTCGACGTCGCCGCCTCCGAGTTCTACAAGGACGGCGCCTACACCTTCGAGGGCCAGACCCGCAGCGCCGCCGAGATGACCGCGTACTACGCCGAGCTGGTCGACGCGTACCCGCTGGTCTCCATCGAGGACCCGCTGAACGAGGAGGACTGGGACGGCTGGAAGACGATCACCGACCAGCTCGGTGACAAGGTCCAGCTGGTCGGCGACGACCTGTTCGTCACCAACCCGGAGCGGCTGGCCCGCGGCATCGAGTCCGGCACCGCGAACGCGCTGCTGGTCAAGGTCAACCAGATCGGCTCGCTGACCGAGACCCTGGACGCCGTCGAGCTCGCCCAGCGCAACGGCTTCAAGTGCATGATGTCGCACCGCTCCGGTGAGACCGAGGACGTCACCATCGCGGACCTGGCCGTCGCCACCAACTGCGGCCAGATCAAGACCGGTGCCCCCGCCCGCTCCGAGCGCGTGGCCAAGTACAACCAGCTGCTCCGCATCGAGGAGATCCTCGACGACGCGGCGGTGTACGCGGGCCGCTCCGCCTTCCCCCGGTTCAAGGGCGCGGTCCTCAAGGGCTGAGCTCCGCCGAGCCTGACGCACGTCCCCGGCCGCGGTCCCGTACCGTGGCCGGGGACGGCGTACGTAGCGAAGTCACGACCGGGGAGGCGACGTGCCGGCGGATCGGGATCGGTTCTCCACCGCGACCAGGCTCAGGGCGCTCGGCGAGCACGCCGCCGCCCGCGTCTACCGCGCCCGCATCCGACGCCGCCGCAGCCGGCTCACCGGCCGGGCCGCGCTGCTCGCGCTGGTCGTCTGCTCGCTCGTGGTGGCCCTCGCGTACCCGATGCGGCAGTACATCTCGCAGCGCTCGGACATCTCCGACCAGCGGCGCCAGGCCCAGAAGGAGCGCGAGGACGTCAAGCGGCTGCGCGAGCAGAAGGCCAGGCTCCAGGATCCCGCGTATATCCAGCAGCAGGCCCGTGAGCGGCTGCACTTCACGCTGCCGGGGGAGACGGGCTACAGCGTGGTCGACGACAGCGGCCGGACCGAGCGCTCCGCCGACCAGGGCGCGGCCGACCGCCCGTGGTACAGCAACATGTGGCGGACTGTAGACAGCGCTGACCAGGCTGACAGCGCTGACCAGGCTGACAGCGCTGATGCGGCAGACGCCGCTGACAAGGCTGATGCCGCGGGCCGCGTGAAGCGCTGACCGAAGAACCGGCCGCCGGAGGCGACCGGCCCCGAACCGATCGAAGAGAACTTCCGACCCATGCACACGCCCCCTCCGCAGACGGAGCCCACCGCGCCCACCGACGCGGACATCGCCGCCGTCAAGGAGCAGCTGAACCGCCTTCCGCGCGGGCTGCGCGCCGTCGCGCACCGCTGCCCCTGCGGCAATCCGGACGTCGTAGAGACCGCGCCGCGGCTCGAGGACGGCTCGCCCTTCCCGACGCTCTACTACCTGACCTGTCCGCGCGCCGCCTCGGCGATCGGCACGCTGGAGGCCGAGGGCGTGATGAAGGAGATGACGGCCCGGCTGGCCACCGACCCCGAACTGGCCGACGCCTACCGGGCGGCCCATGAGGACTATGTCGCGCGCCGTGACGCGATCGAGGTGCTGGAGGGCTTTCCGAGCGCGGGCGGTATGCCGGACCGGGTCAAGTGTCTGCATGTCCTGGTCGCCCACTCGCTCGCCGCGGGCCCGGGGGTCAACCCGCTCGGGGACGAGGCCATCGCCATGCTGCCGGAGTGGTGGGCGAAGGGGCCGTGCGTGGCACCGTGCGGCGGAGCAAAGGACAGCGGAGCAAAGGACAGCGGAGCAAAGGACACTGGAAAGGGCGCAGAGGACGCCGGGAAGAACGCGGGGGACAGAGCGTGACCCGCGTCGCGGCCGTGGACTGCGGCACCAACTCGATCCGGCTGCTGGTGGCCGACGCCGACCCGGCCACCGGCCGGATCACCGAGCTCGACCGCCGGATGCGGATCGTCCGGCTCGGCCAGGGCGTGGACCGCACCGGGCGGCTGGCCCCCGAGGCCCTGGAGCGCACCTTCGCGGCCTGCCGTGAGTACGCGGAGGTGATCGGCGGGCTCGGCGTGGAGCGGGTCCGCTTCGTCGCCACCTCCGCCTCGCGCGACGCGGAGAACCGCGAGGAGTTCGTGCGCGGGGTCGTGGAGATCCTGGGCGTGGAGCCCGAGGTGATCAGCGGCGACCAGGAGGCGGAGTTCTCCTTCACGGGCGCCACCAAGGAGCTGACGGACCGCGAGGGGTTCGCCCGGCCGTATCTGGTGGTGGACATCGGCGGCGGTTCGACCGAGTTCGTGGTCGGCGACGACCATGTGCGGGCCGCGCGCAGCGTGGACATCGGCTGTGTGCGGATGACCGAGCGCCATCTGGTCGTGGACGGACGGATCACCGATCCGCCGACGGTCCATCAGATCGCCGCCATACGGGCCGATATCGAGCGGGCCCTCGACCTCGTCGAGGAGACGGTGCCGATCCGGGAGGCGGGTAGTCTGGTCGGGCTGGCGGGCTCGGTCACCACCGTCGCCGGTATCGCGCTGGAGCTGCGGGAGTACGACTCCGCCGCCATCCACCATTCGCGCGTCTCCCTGGACCAGGTCCGTGAGATCACGGACAAGCTGATCGGCTCCACCCACGCCGAGCGGGCGGCGATCCCCGTGATGCACGAGGGCCGGGTGGATGTGATCGCCTCGGGTGCGCTCGTACTGCTGGCGATCATGGAGCGGTGCGGTGCCCGGGAGGTCGTGGTGAGCGAGCACGACATCCTCGACGGGATCGCCTGGAGCCTCGCCTGACGGGCCCGGAGGGGGTGTGGACCCCCTGTGAGGGGCCGGTGGAGACCCGCGCGCAAAAAAGTTCGTGAAAAGCTTCACATGAAAAAGGCCCCTGGTGACCGCCTGGTGTGACCCCTGGGACCGGTTCGGGGGCGGTTTCGGGGACCGGGCCCGTCCGGCGGCCCCGACGACGACTGTTTCGGCCATGTGACAGACCCGTCCCGGACCCCGGTGGTCTACTCCCGCGTTGCCTCGCAAGTGCAGATCAGCGGGGTTGTCAACGCGCCGCCGGGGCTGGTGGTTCCCCTTCGCGGATATGGCGTGTGTCACGGGGGCCGCGGAGTGTAGCAGACCCTCTCACCATGCTTGTGAAGGGGCTCACGAGGCACCCCCCTGAGGGTGCTGGATACTCGAAACATGAGCACCACGGAGCGTCCCAGGATCCTCGTTGTAGGCGGTGGGTACGTAGGCCTGTACGCGGCACGCCGCATCCTGAAGAAGATGCGGTACGGCGAGGCGACCGTCACGGTCGTCGACCCCCGCTCGTACATGACGTACCAGCCCTTCCTCCCAGAAGCTGCGGCCGGCAGCATCTCCCCGCGCCACGTCGTGGTCCCGCTGCGGCGTGTGCTCCCCAAGGCGGAGGTCCTCACCGGCCGGGTGACGACCATCGACCAGGACCGCAAGGTAGCCAACATCCAGCCGCTCGTCGGTGAGGCGTACGAGCTGCCCTTCGACTACCTGGTCGTCGCTCTTGGCGCCGTCTCCCGCACCTTCCCGATCCCCGGCCTCGCCGAGAACGGTATCGGTATGAAGGGCATCGAGGAGGCCATCGGCCTGCGCAACCACGTCCTCGAGCAGCTCGACAAGGCCGACTCCACGACCGATGAGGACATCCGCCGCAAGGCGCTGACCTTCGTCTTCGTCGGCGGTGGCTTCGCGGGTGCGGAGACCATCGGCGAGGTCGAGGACATGGCGCGCGACGCCGCGAAGTACTACCCGAACGTGAAGCGCGAGGACATGCGCTTCGTCCTCGTCGACGCCGCCGACAAGATCCTCCCCGAGGTCGGCCCGAAGCTCGGCCAGTGGGGTCTGGAGCACCTGCAGAAGCGCGGTGTCGAGGTCTACCTCAGCACCTCGATGGACTCCTGCATCGACGGCCACGTCGTGCTCAAGAACGGCCTCGAGGTCGACTCCAACACGATCGTGTGGACCGCCGGCGTCAAGCCCAACCCGGCGCTCGCCCGCTTCGGCCTGCCGCTCGGCCCCCGCGGCCATGTGGACACCGCGCCGACGCTGCAGGTGCAGGGCACCGAGTACATCTGGGCCGCGGGCGACAACGCCCAGGTGCCGGACCTCGCCGTCGGCGAGGGCGCCTGGTGCCCGCCGAACGCCCAGCACGCGCTGCGCCAGGCCAAGGTGCTCGGTGACAACGTGATCTCGGGTATGCGGGGCTTCCCGCAGCGCGAGTACAAGCACGCCAACAAGGGCGCGGTCGCGGGGCTCGGTCTGCACAAGGGCGTCGCGATGATCGTCCTCGGCAAGACCAAGATCAAGCTCAAGGGCCGGCTCGCCTGGTACATGCACCGTGGCTACCACGGCATGGCCATGCCGACCTTCAACCGCAAGATCCGGGTCTTCGCCGACTGGACGCTGGGCATGTTCCTCAAGCGCGAGGTCGTCTCCCTCGGCGCCATGGAGAACCCCCGCGAGGAGTTCTACGAGGCCGCCGCCCCGGTCTCCGCGGCCGCCGCGGCCAAGCAGGCCGAGAAGGCCAAGGCCTCCTGATAACGCGACAACCGCGATACATCTGAACGCCGAAGGGCGTCCGCCATCCGTGGTGCGGACGCCCTTCGGCGTTGTTCCAGTGGATGGTTTTGCCGATTCCAGACGTGTCGGCGGGACTGTACGGCGGGCCTCGTGGTGTTTACGTGGTGAGTGAATCTTCCTGACTCACCATCACGGAGGTGTCTGATATGCCCGACGCCGCCCAGCGGCTCGCCGCACTGGCCGAGGAGATGCTGGGAGTCCCGCTCCCGATCCGGATCCGCGCCTGGGACCACAGCGAGGCGGGTCCCCCGCACACCCCCGTCCTGGTCGTAAGGCGGCGCAGGGCGCTGCGCAGGTTGCTGTGGAAACCGGGCGAGCTGGGCCTCGCCCGCGCCTGGGTGGCCGGCGACCTCGACGTCGAGGGCGATCTGTACGAGGCCCTGGATCTGATGGCCGGACTGGTGTGGGAGCGCGGCCCCGCGGCTCAGCGGCAGTCGAAGGCCGCCGCCGCCCTCAAGGTGCTGCGCGACCCCGCGCTGCGCTCCGCCGCCCGCACCCTGGTCGGCCTCGCCGGGCCCGCGCTGCCGCCGCCCCCGCCCCGCGAGGAGGCGCGCCGCGCCTGGCGCGGACCGCTGCACACGCTGCGCCGCGACAAGGAGGCCATCAGCCACCACTACGACGTCGGCAACGACTTCTACGAGCTGGTGCTCGGCCCCTCCATGGTCTACTCATGCGCCTACTGGGAGGGAACCGAGGCCGAAGGCGCCACGCTCGAGGACGCCCAGCGCGCCAAGCTCGACCTGGTCTGCCGCAAGCTGGCGCTCCGGCCCGGCCGGCGGCTGCTGGACGTGGGCTGCGGCTGGGGCTCGATGGTGCTGCACGCGGCGCGCGAGTACGGTGTGCGGGCCGTCGGCATCACGCTCTCGCAGGAGCAGGCGGCGTACGCCCGTAAGCGCGTCGCCGACGCCGGGCTCACCGACCAGGTCGAGATCCGGGTCCAGGACTACCGCGAAGTCACGGACGGCCCCTACGACGCGATCTCCTCGATCGGCATGGCCGAGCACGTCGGCTCCGCGCGCTACGCCGAGTACGCGGCCGACCTCCACGCCCTGCTCAAGCCCGGCGGCCGGCTGCTGAACCACCAGATCGCGCGGCGCCCCGAACCGGACGAGGAGGCGTACCACGTCGACGAGTTCATCGACCGCTACGTCTTCCCCGACGGTGAACTCGCCCCGGTCGGGCGGACCGTCACCCAGCTGGAGGAGGCGGGCTTCGAGGTACGCGACGTGGAGGCGATCCGCGAGCACTACGCCCTCACGCTGCGCCGCTGGGTCGCCAATCTGGAGGCCCACTGGAAGCAGGCCGTAGGGCTCACCTCGCCGGGCCGGGCCCGGGTGTGGCGGCTGTACATGGCGGCCTCGGCGCTGTCCTTCGAGCGCAACCGGATCGGGGTGAACCAGGTCCTGGCGGTCCGTACCCCGGAAGGCGGCGCGTCCGGTATGCCGCTGCGCGCCCGCGACTGGCGGCGCTGACACCCCCTGAAACACCCTGAAACCCCTGAGCGCCGGACGGGCTCGGCCCTTCCGGCGCTCAGGGGTTGGGGTTGGGGTTGGGACGAGCGGCTACTCGGCCTTGATGGCCGCCAGCATGTTGAGCTTCGCCGCCCGCCGGGCCGGCCACAGCGCGGCCAGGATGCCGACGAACGCGGCCAGCACCAGGAAGACGGTCATCCGCGCCCACGGCAGGACCAGTTCGTAGGTGGGCAGCCCGCTCGAGATCAGCTCACCGGCGGCCCAGCCGAAGAAGACGCCGAGGCCGATGCCGAGCACCCCGCCGAAGAGCGAGATCACCAGCGACTCCAGCCGCACCATGCGCTTGATGCCGCGCCGGTCAAGGCCGATGGCCCGCAACATGCCGATCTCCTGGGACCGCTCGAAGACCGACATCGCGAGGGTGTTGATGACCCCCAGCACCGCGACGATGACGGCCATGGCCAGCAGCCCGTAGAGCATGTTCAGCATCAGGGTGAAGAACTGCGCGATGCCGTTGGAGATGTCCTTCTTGTCCTGGACCTGGATCGCGGGGTTGTCGCCGAGCGCCTTCTCGATGGCGTTCTTGGTGGCGTCGGAGGCCCCGTCCTTGGTCTTCAGCATGACCTGCATATCGGTCACGGTGCGCATATGCGGGGTGAGGGTGGAGTTGTCCAGCATGATGCCGCGGATCATCTGGTTGCCCTCGTAGACGCCCGCGACGCTGAGCCGGCCCTTGCGGCCGTCCTCGTAGGTGACCGTGAAGGCCGAGCCGCGCTTCCAGCCGTTGCGGTCGGCGGTCTTGTGGTCCACCACGACCTTGTCGCCGCCGAGCCCGGCGAAGGAGCCCTCCTTGAAGTCGACGCCGACCAGCTTCTGGATGGTCTTGCCGTTGACGCCCGTCAGGTACTCGGTGTCGCCGTCGATCCGGGACGCGGAGTTGCGCAGCGGGCTGAGGGCGGTCACCTGGTCGAGCTTGCCCAGGGTCCGCTCCACATCGGGCGACAGCGGGCGGACGCCGTCGAAGCCGCCCAGGCTGACCACGTAGTCCGACTTGAGGGCGCCGGTGGCCAGGTTGTCGATGCCCTTCTGCACACTGCCCGCGATCACGGTCATGCCCGTGATCAGCGTCAGTCCCACCATCAGCGCGGAGGCCGTGGCGGCGGTACGGCGCGGATTGCGCACCGCGTTCTGCCGGGCGAGCTTGCCGGAGATCCCGAAGGCGCGCAGCAGGGGGGAGGCGGCCGCGATGAGCGGCCGGGACAGCAGCGGGGTGAGCACGAACACCCCGATCACCAGGACGGCCGCGCCAAGACCCATGGGGAGCTTGCCGTCGCTGCCCATACCGCTTCCGGCCAGTACGCCCGCCGCACCGGCCCCGGCGAGGACGGCGCCGATGGTGTTCCGTACCACCAGGCCGCGGGTGGTCGGCGCGGCGTGCACGCTGTTCATCGCGGCGACCGGCGGGATCTTCGCGGCGCGGCGGCCCGGCAGCCAGGCGGCGAGCACCGTGACGACGACGCCGACCACCAGCGAGACCGCGATGGCGGTCGGGGAGACGACCAGCGGGCCGTCGGGGACGGTGGCCCCGGTGGAGTTCAGCAGCGAGCGCAGCCCGGCGCCGATGCCGATACCGGCAGCCAGCCCGGTGACGGCCGCGACCGCGCCGACGGCGGTGGCCTCGATCAGCACCGAACGCGTCACCTGGCGGCGGGAGGCGCCGACGGCGCGCATCAGGGCCAGTTCGCGGGTGCGCTGGGCGACCAGCATGGTGAAGGTGTTGGCGATGATGAAGACGCCGACGAAGAGCGAGATCCCGGCGAAGACCAGCATGCCGGTCTGCATACCGCTCATCTGCGTCTTGATCATGGCGGCCTGGTCGTCGGCGAGCTGCTGACCGGTGGTGGCCTCGGCCAGCTTCGGCAGGATCTTGTCGACGCCCGACTTCAGCGTGGCCTGCGAGGTGCCCGCGGCGGCCCTCAGGTCGATCTCGTCGAACTCACCAGGCTTGGCGAACAGCCGCTGGGCGGTGGGGGTGTCGAACAGCACCAGGCTGCCGCCCGCGGCGACATTGCCGTCGTCGGTGGTGAAGACGCCGACGACCTTCTCCTTGCGCACCGGGCCGTCCACGGACAGCCGGACCGCGTCGCCCACCTTGTAGTGGCCGCGGTCGGCGGTCTTGGAGTCGAGCGCGACCTCGCCCGCGGACTTGGGGGCGCGGCCGTCGGTCAGCGTGTAGCGGGGGTCCTTGCCGCCGGTGCCCGGGTAGTAGTTGCCGCCGGTGTTGGCGAAGCCGTTGCCCAGCAGGTCGCCCTGCTTGTCGGCGACGGCGGTGTAGCCGGAGACGGCGCCGGTGGCCGACGCGGCGCCGGGCACCTGGCCGGCCTGGTCGAGCAGGCGCTGGTTCAGCCGGGGTGCGGCGCCGGGGTTTCCGGAGTCGTCGTCCGACTTGTGCGGCTTTATGGCGACATCGACGCCCGCGAAGCCCTTCTCGGAGCTCTTCTGGTAGGCGCTGGAAATGGTGTCGGTGAAGACCAAGGTGCCGGAGACGAAGGCCACGCCGAGCAGAACGGCGAGCACGGTCATCATCAGCCGGGCCTTGTGCGCGAGCACATTGCGCAAGGCAGTACGGAGCATGGTCAGTCCAAGTGAGGGGGCGGCTGGGGCGTCAGGAGGCATACGGGCGCGGTCGGGCGCGGTCGGGCCGACCGGCGCGCCCGGCTCAGCTGGTACGGCCCTTGGCGTCGAAGCGCTTCATCCGGTCCAGGACCGCCTCGGCGGTCGGGTCGCGCAGCTCGTCGACGATCCGGCCGTCGGCGAGGAAGACCACCCGATCGGCGTAGGAGGCGGCGACCGGGTCATGGGTGACCATGACCACCGTCTGGCCCAGTTCGCGCACCGAGTTGCGCAGGAAGCCGAGGACCTCGGCGCCGGCGCGCGAGTCCAGGTTTCCGGTCGGCTCGTCGGCGAAGATGATTTCGGGCTTGCCGGCCAGCGCGCGGGCCACCGCGACGCGCTGCTGCTGACCGCCGGAGAGCTGGGCGGGGCGGTGCTTGAGCCGATCGGACAGGCCCACGGTCTGCACCACCTGGTCCAGCCACGCCTTGTCTGCCTTGCGGCCGGCGATGTCCATCGGCAGCGTGATGTTCTCCAGCGCGTTGAGCGTGGGCAGCAGGTTGAACGCCTGGAAGATGAACCCGATCTTGTCGCGCCGCAGTTGGGTGAGCTTCTTGTCCTTGAGTGAGGTCAGCTCGACATCGCCGATACGGGCCGAGCCGCCGGAGACGGTGTCCAGGCCCGCCATGCAGTGCATGAGGGTCGACTTGCCCGAACCCGACGGGCCCATGATGGCGGTGTACTCGGCCTGCTGGAACTCGACGGAGACGCCGTCGAGGGCGACGACCTGGGTCTCGCCCTGCCCGTAGACCTTGGTGAGGTCCGTGGCCCGCGCCGCGGCGGTGGCGCGGGCGGCGGCGGCCTGGACGCCGGAGGGGGTCGTGGTCACGGTGGGGGCTCCTGTCGTGCGGTCGGGGACTTCAGGGCGTTCCTCCCATGGTCCTCGACGCAGAGAGGGCCGGTATCAGTCCGCGCTCCGGTTTCCGTACGGGACTCGGGACGTATGCCCCGGCCCCCGCGTCCTCCTTGGGGAGGAGAAAGACCCCCGTCCGGGGGCGTCGAGATTGCGTCAATCCCGACCGTGCGGGTGGTCCGGCATATGGGCAGGTCCGATGGACGCGGGTGTGTGCGGTTGCCCCGACCCGATGCTGATGCACCCTCAGTTGCCAATAAAATAAGACAACCTCGGTTCGTCGATCCGCTGTTCGGGGGCGTGCCCCCGGATAGGCTCGTGATTGCTTTCCTATGGGGAGGGACGTACGCGCTCGT
Source organism: Streptomyces milbemycinicus (assembly GCF_002154605.1). Taxonomy (GTDB): domain Bacteria; phylum Actinomycetota; class Actinomycetes; order Streptomycetales; family Streptomycetaceae; genus Streptomyces; species Streptomyces milbemycinicus. The sequence goes on from NZ_MUNE01000068.1 coordinate 10,820, forward strand.
ACGGCCCAGGGAGCCGCTGGCCCGGATGGTGGAATGCAGACACGGCGAGCTTAAACCTCGCTGCCCCTCGCGGGCGTACCGGTTCAAGTCCGGTTCCGGGCACACCCAGACCTTGTTGCCGCACGCTGCGTGCGCATCCGGTCGCCCAACGTCTACCGCGCGGGGCCCGCATGGGCCTCGCGCCGCTCGCGCGCGCGTGGAAATATCCTCCCTGGGCACTAGGGTGCTTTCTTTGCTTACCTATTACTCTGTAGTCAAGGTCGCGCAGGGCGGCCATGGAGGAGTGAGATGAGGAGCAGCAACCCGGTCTTCTCGCGACGGGGGTTCAGCCGCGACGGCGGCTACGCGGGCTTCGGCGCGGCACCGCAGGCCGGGGGCCCCGCCGCAGTCCAGGGCAACCCGTACGCCGGTGGTAATCCGCACGCGCAGACGCAAGCCCCGACCAACCCTTACGCGACCGGCGACCAGCAGAATCTGACGCCCGAGCAGCTGCAGCAGATGTACGGCGCGCCGCCGGCAGGCCCGCTGCAGACCGGCCGTATGACGATGGACGACGTCGTCATGCGCACCGGTATGACGCTGGGCACCGTCATCGTCGCCGCCGCAGCCGCCTGGATCATGGAGCTGCCCGTCGCCGTCGGCTTCGGTGCCGCGCTCGTGGCGATGGTGCTCGGCCTCGTCCAGTCGTTCAAGCGCAAGGCATCGCCCGCGCTGATCATGAGCTACGCCCTCTTCGAGGGCGTTTTCCTTGGCGTCATCAGCCAGGTGTACAACGAGCGCTGGTCCGGCATCCCGATGCAGGCCGTGCTCGGCACGATGGCCGTCTTCGTCGGCGTGCTCGCCGCGTACAAGACCCGGCTCATCCGGGTGGACGCGCGATTCCAGCGCTTTGTGCTGGGCGCGGCCATCGGCTTCCTCCTCCTGATGTCGGTCAACCTGCTGTTCGCGGCCTTCGGCGGCGGTGACGGCCTCGGCTTCCGCAGCGGCGCCATGGGCATCGTGTTCGGCATCGTCGGCGTGCTGCTCGGCGCCGCGTTCCTGGCGCTGGACTTCAAGCAGGTCGAGGACGGCGTTCGCTACGGCGCTCCGCGCGAGGAGTCCTGGCTGGCCGCGTTCGGTCTGACCCTGTCGCTGGTGTGGATCTACCTGGAGCTGCTGCGGCTGATCTCCATCTTCCGGGACTAGATCTTCGGGGCCTGGTCTTCGGGGATCTTGTCCTCGGGGACCAGGTTTTTCAGGTGACCAGTCTCCAGGTGACCAGGTTCTCCAGGTGATCACGAAGGGCCCGCGGGGCAAGTCGCCCCGCGGGCCCTTCGTGAT
>NZ_MUNE01000680.1 GCF_002154605.1 Streptomyces milbemycinicus
GCAGCGCCTCGCCGAGGCCGCCGCTGTGGCGCCGCTCGGGCGGCAGGGTCTCGTGCAGCCAGCGCCAGACGACGAGGGTGAGCAGCGCTCCCACGACGGTCAGCACGACGAACACACCGCGCCAGTCGGTGAGGCGCAGGACCTGGCCGCCGATCAGGGGCGCGGCGATGGGCGCGACGCCGGAGATCAGCATGAGGGTGGAGAAGAAACGGGCCATCGCGGCGCCGTCGTACAGATCGCGGACGACGGCGCGGGAGATCACGATGCCCGCGGCCCCGGCCAGGCCCTGCAGCAGCCGGAAGGCGATCAGCAGCTCGACGGTGGGCGCGATGGCGCATACGGCGGTGGCGACGATATAGACCACCATGCCGACCAGCAGCGGGCGGCGGCGCCCCCACTTGTCGCTCATGGGGCCCACGACCAGCTGGCCGAGCGCCATGCCCGCCAGACAGCCGGTGAGGGTGAGCTGGACGGTGGCGGCGGGGCTGTGCAGCGCGCCGGTGACCTCGGGCAGGGCCGGGAGGTACATGTCCATGGACAGCGCCGGGAGGGCGTTGAGCCCGCCGAGGACGAGGGTCATCAGAAGGCCGGCGCGGCGAGCCGCGGGGCTAGGGGAGGGCGCGGGTACGGGGGTGGACTCGGGTACGAGGGTGGACTCGGGTACGGATATGGGTCTGTGATCGGGTGCGGTCGGATGGCCGGACGGCGGCATGCAGCTCTCCGTGAGTCGTTGAGTCTTCTCTATGCTCTCAGCAAGTTCGTTGTGGTCATGACCGATGTGTGTACGGAGTGAGCGTGGAGATGGCCGAGACCGTGCGGTGGGGCATTCTGTCGACGGGCGGGATCGCCGCGTCGTTCACGGCGGATCTGCTGGAGCTGGCGGACGCCCAGGTGGTGGCGGTCGGCTCGCGCGGCCCGGACTCCGCGAAGCGCTTCGCGGAGCGGTTCGGGATACCGCGTGCGCACGGCAGTTGGGCCGAGCTCGCCGCCGATGAGGAGGTGGACGTGGTGTACGTCGCCACCCCGCATTCGGCGCACCGCGTGGCGGCCGGATTGTGCCTGGAGGCGGGGCGGGCGGTGCTGTGCGAGAAGGCGTTCACGCTCAATGCGCGGGAGGCGGCCGAGCTGGTCGATCTCGCCCGGGCCCGTAACGCCTTCCTGATGGAGGCGATGTGGACGTACTGCGATCCGGTCGTCCGGCGGATGACCGAGCTGGTCCGGGACGGTGCGATCGGCGAAGTGCGGGTGGTGCAGGCGGACTTCGGCCTGGCCGGGCCGTTCGACGCCGGGCACCGGCTGCGCGACCCGGCGCAGGGCGGCGGCGCGCTGCTCGACCTCGGGGTGTATCCGGTGTCCTTCGCGCAGCTGCTGCTGGGCGAGCCCGATGACATCCAGGCCAGGGCGCGGCTGACCCCGGAGGACGTGGACGAGAACACCGGGATCCTGCTGGGCTGGGACGGCGGCGCGACAGCGCTGCTGAGCTGCTCACTCAACGCCGACACACCGCAGACCGCGTCGGTGACCGGGACGGCGGGCCGGATCGAGTTCCCGCGCGGCTTCTTCCACCCGGAGCGGTTCGTACTGCACCGGCCGGGGCGGGATCCGGAGGAGTTCACGGCGCAGGGCGCGGGCGCCGGCCTGCGCGGTCTGCACGGGCTGCAGCACGAGGCGGCGGAGGTGATGCGCTGTCTGCGGGCGGGCGAGACGGAGTCCCCGCTGGTGCCGCTGGACGGCTCGCTCGCGGTGATGCGCACGCTGGACGCGGTGCGCGAGCGGATCGGCGTGCGGTACGCCGCCGACGAGGGGTGAGCAGCAGCAGGATGAGGCCCGCTGCGGCGTCTGCCGCCGCGGGCCTCAATGGGGCCTATCACCGCGCTTCTGACCTCCGTTCGTAACCGCCATGGGCTCATCGATGATGTGCGGGTGTGGGTGCGCTTCGCGCCGCCTAGGCGCCGTCTCGCGGCATTCCGGTTCACGCGGGTGCGGGTTTCGTCTCGGACCCTCCGGGTCCAAAGCGCTGCCAGGAGGGGAAGGGGGCGGCTGGTCCGTTGTCCCGGTTCCTCGGCCCGGCGGGCGGCTGAGCTCAAGACTGGCTCCGCTGCGCTCCACCGCGACTGCTGCCGCGCGGTGGCGAGCCGGTCGGTCCAGCGGTGCGCTCGACTGGGTGGCATGGGAGCGCGACGAACCGGCCAACGCCGCTGGACGGCGTTCCCGGACGCCGCGTGCGGGCATCGTCTCGCGCCTTCGGCGCACAGCGGCCAGCAGCGGGAAGGGGAGGGGCCGCCAAAGGTGTCGTCGCCGTCCAGCCCAACGGGCCGTCACCGGCTGGCGGGCGGCGGAACGGCCGATGGTCACCCAGAGCAGTAGGCGCCGGTCCGGTTGGGGCCTCCCCCCGCCCCCTCTTAAAAAAATGCTTGATGCAGAGCAAGCGATTATCTAAGAGGGGGTGGGGAAGAGCCGGTCCCATCCAGGAGTGCTCGCCTGTCCGTCGCGCTCCCACGCCCCCGGCCCAGCGCACCCCTGGACTGACCCCGGCCGGCCACCGCGCGGCAGCCCTCGTCGTCGCCTTCTTCCATAGCCTGGGCGATATACGCGGCCTCAGCCCAGGCCGAGCCGCAGGAACATGGCCGCGTGGTCGGTCAGGCCCAACTCGCGCGGCTCGTGCAGGTACTGGCAGGTCCGTACGTACTCACCGTGGCGGGCGGTCACGAAGGCGTGGTCGAACCGGTAACCATCCCCGCCGCGTCCGAACCAACTGTGTTCTGCCGCGTCAGGATGGAGGTGCCGGAAGGCATCGATCAGACCGGCGTCCACGAACGAGCGGTAGAAGGAATACTCCCACTTGCCGAACACCGCATGGTGCGGGACGTGGCCGGGCTCGACCACATTGAGATCCCCAGAGACGATGACCGGACCGTCGAACTGGGCGAGTAGGCCGGGCACCGCGTCCGTGACCGCGCCCTGGAACGCGCGCTTGTCCTCGTTGCGGCGCTCCTTGGGGCCACGGGAGGGCACGTACAGCCCGAGCAGCCCGACAGTGTGACTCCCGATGCGCACGCGCGCGGCAGGGCCCCGATGGGAGAGGACGCCGATGCCGCTGTCCACGGCTTCGAGCTCGGCAGAGCGGGAGGCGAGCACAGTACGGTAGTCAGGGCGCCCCGACGGCAAGGCGAGCACGGACCTGTACCCGCGTTGGGCGAGCGCCGTCACCAGGGCCTGACCGCCGGGACCGGAGCCGACCTCGGTCATGACCACAAGGTCCGCTGCCTCCTGGCCGGCCAGCCACTCGGCCTGCCGGCGCGACCGCTCGGCGGAAGCATGCTGGGCATTGAAGGTGATCAGCCGGGCCTCGTCCGTAGAAGCCTCGTGCACGGCCTCCGGCGGCGTGAGCAGGAAGAGCTGGTCGGTACTCACGGCTGGGCCGCCTCCTTCTCGTCCAGGAACACCTCGCCGGCCGCGTCCAGGCGCCGCTGGAGCCGGCCGGCTGTCGTCCGAACGAATTCCATCTCATCGGCCGTGAGGGGTTCTCCGACCGCACTGAGATTCTGGGCCGCCTGTTCGGGCGTCGTGAATCCTACGAGGCAGGCTGCGTTCTCGGCTTTCTGCAGACAGTACTGGAGGGCCACGCGGACCATGGCGTGGGTGCTGTCGCCGAAGCGGTCGCGCAGTGGGGCCAGGCCGTCGTCGATGATTTGGAGCGCCTTGGGCGTGAACCACGCTTTCCGGAGACGGTGGTCGCCGTCGCCGAAACGGGGCGGCTCGTGAGGCGTGTACTTACCTGTGAGAAGCCCCTGGGACAGCGGCTTGTTGATCAGGACGCTGGCCCCATGGTCGGCGGCGAAGGCGAAGATGTCCTGCTGGTCGGCAGGCGGGGGCGGCGTGAGCGCGTTGTACCGCACTGCCAGGTAGTCGGGCTGGATGCGCCGGAACAGGTAACGGAAGCGTGCGTACTTGTCCTTCCGCAGCTCTTGGGGAACGGTGACGCGCTCGGTCGCGAACCGGTGCGGGCCCCGCATCCCGACGGTCTTGATGAGCCCTTCGCGCTGGAAGGCGCGCATCTGCTCGACGGCGCCCTCCAGGTATCGGTCGTCCTCACCGAAGTCCCCGTTGTGGAAGAAATACACGTCGAGGTGATCGGTCTGGAGATTCTCCAGTGTGGTATCCAGCTGATGGCGCATGTGCGACGGCACGTAGGCGTGATCGGCCGTGCCGGTGAAGTAGCCGACCTTCGATGACAGCACGATGTCATCGCGTGGGACAGTGCGTACGAAGCGGCCGATGATCCTCTCGGAGCGACCATGCCCATACACATCGGCAGTGTCGAACAAGTTCGCGCCAAGGCTGTGGGCGATCTCCAGGCCGCGCAGCGACGCGGCGTCGTCGGCGGTGGACCAGCCCATCGGCAACCCAAGGTTGGTGTCCGGCCCTCCGATCGCCCAGCAGCCGATCCCCACCGGGTGGACACGCAGACCGCCGGTCAGCGTCCGACGCGGCAAGCTGCTCGTTACGTCACTCATCTCACTGCCCCTCCTCTGTACATTTCTGATGAAACCTCCACAAAGCTCTTGCAGGAGTGACTACGGTGACCGGCGTGACGAACCCACACACCGAACTGGATCTGAACGCCATCACCACCAAGGGGTGGGCCGACCGTGCCGACTTTCCAGACGCGGAATTCGAGCGGGCCGCCGAGTTCTACGCCTCGATGCGAACCCACGACGCTCACCTGCTCCAGGTGCGCGACGAAGCCTCGACCCGCATCAAGGAGTGGACGGGCTGCGTACCGCGCGACGTCGGCTCGTTCGGCACCCGACTCAACCTCGAAACCTCCGATCTTGACCTGGGCATCGGCTTCCCGGTCGCAGAGCGGGACAGCCTCATGGCGAACCTGGCAGGCCACGCGACGTTCCTCGACGAGCGCCAGACCTCGTTCAGCACGACGCGACTGGTCTTCTCCTTCACCGTGGACGGCATCGAGATCGACCTGAGCGCCCTGACCGTCGAAGATTTCGCTGTCGCGTCCCGGATGCTCGACCAGATCGACGAGACCATGACCGCGGAGGAACGCATCACCCATACCTGGGTCAAGCACCTCCTGCGGGCCGGCGGCCGACTCAACGAGTACGCCGACTGGAAGCTGGTCACCTACCGCAGGTTCTGCCCAGAGTTCAACTGGGTGCCGATCCCGGAAAAGGCCGGAGCCTGAGCCGCGTCGGCCCACCAGGGGCTGCCCCTCACACGTTGAGAGGGGCAGCCCTTCGCGCTCAGGTCCCACAGGGGTCCGCCGCGTTGATCAGTTGCCAGTCCCGGGCCTTCGCCCACCGGCCGTGCTCGCGTTCCAGCATCCGGGCATGTTCGGCGGACAGAACACCACTCACGCCGCGCACCGTCGTGGCCATCCGATCCCGCTGCGCCTCGATTTCGCTGTCCAGGACCCCGCGCATCCGTTCACCCAGAGCGGCGCGCTGCGCCGCCGACGAAGCGGCGGGCGACTCCGAACGCGCCATCCGGATCATCTCCCCGAGCACCCCGTACGCCGCGTCCTTGAGCACCACCCGGGCTCCGCGAACGTTCCGGCGCGGCTCGCCGTCGAGGATCTTCTCCAACGACTTGAGGGTGTAGTCCAGGGCGAAGTTCCGGTCCACCCAAAGCTGAGCCCACTCGCTGCACACGCCGATGCGCCAGTCGGCGAACTCCGCGTCCTGGCGCCCCATGGACGGACGCGTGGCACCGGTCAGCCCGGCCTTTTCAACCTGCTTGGTGTAGGCCGCGCCGATCAGGCACTCCATCGACACCAGCATGTACGAGATCCCCGTGTGGAACGCCCGGCCCGTGGAGGCGGTGGCCACGAAGTCCGGGTCGCGCACGCCTTCGACGATCTCTTCCACCCGAAGGTGAGGAAGCGGGCGTAGAAACAGATCAGTGCGCCCCTGGTAGGCGTACGTCGACTCCAGCTCCTCGAACGTCATGAGGTGGTCGAAGGTGATGTACGTGAACCGGGTCGGAACGCCGAGAGCGGACAGGGTACGGATCGCGAGCGCGTTCTGTGCGCCCTCCGTTTCCTTGTTGAACCGTTCCAGGATGGAGTCCACGCCGGACTCGACGCCGAACAGGCAGCGGCGCAGGCCCCGCTCCACGAGCGAGCGCCACATGGCCGCGCGCTCCACGTGCCAGCTCTGGTCCCGGTCCGTACGAACGACCTGGTCGATGCGGCAGCTCGTCTCCCAGGCGAATCCCGCGCCCTGCATCACGGACGCCATCTCCAGGGCGCGCGAGACCGCGTCGGCGCCGCGCCCGATGAATTCCTCATCGACGAGGTACAACGTCCGCGAGATGCCGGGGTACCGGTCGAAGACCGCGCTCATCTCCCGGAGAATCCAGGGGAACGCCTCCGGGACGCCGCCCGTCCACTGCCCCTTGTGGCCTCGCGGACAGAAGGAGCAGAAGTTCATGCACCCTCGGGAGGCTTCGAGCTGCGCGACGCCGTGACGGTCGAGGGTCGCCGGTAGGAGATCAAGTTCGGGGAGGATGCTGGTCTGGGCGCTGCTGACGGGCTTCGCCGTGTGGCGCCTGCGTCCGATGCTCAGCGTTCCCTCGCCACGGGCCGCGCCGTTGTAGCCAATGCCCTGGATCTCTTTGAGACGCATATCGCCGTGCCAGTGGGCGAGTACGTCCCTCATGGGTGCCTCGCCGGCGCCTCGGGCGATCAGCAGGTTCGGATACGTCTCCAGCAGCAGTCTCTCGTTCCGCGCGGTGAGGCTGCCACCTGCGATGACCAACGGCGGTTGCGGCAAGCCGTAGGCACTGTCGAGGAGTTCGGCCATGAGGTCGTGCTGGCCGAACGTGGCGGAGATCCCGAGAACATCGGGAGTGTCCTCAGAGACTCGCCTCACAAGGTCGGACAAGGTCACGCCGAGTTGCATGTCCGCCAGGTCCACCGTGCCGACGAGCGTCGAACGGGCGGCCCTTGCCACGTCACTGATGCCCAGCGGGAAGCGCGGCAGAGGGAAGTGCTCCGGGTGATACAGCGCGGTCAGGAGCACAATCGGCCGCGAGAGCCGGTACACGGCGTAGTCGTCGAGATGAGCTGAAGACAGCCACGACCCCGGGGTCTCGACTTCGATTCGGCCTTCCAACCACTCAGGCCAGTGACGGCTTGCGTGCGACTGCCCGGACAGGTCGGCGACGGTCCAGCATGAGTCCTGCCGCTCGATGAGGACCAGCCGACGCTCCAGGGTGCCGGTGACTCGAATCCGACCCGCCCGGCCGGCCAGGTGCTTTTCCAGGTGCGAGCGTAACCGTGGCGGGGAGACGAGGAGCTGGTCTACGCCTGCTGTCGCCGTGGCCGGAATTCCGGGAAATGTGCTTCGAAGCGTTTCTCGCAGCCGATCGGCACACGGAGAAATGGTGTTCATGAAACCTCCCTGATGAGGGGCGGTGGGACGAAACCCCAGAGCGCACTTCCAGGAATGAGCAATCGCATCTATCACGCTTCACCCCCCGCCGCCCAGTTGTTCCGCGACGGGACACCTGTTCGGCGCCGATCGCGGGGAAACCACAGGATTAGGAGCCCCTGTTTCTGCAGGGGCTTATGGGCGTGCACTGCTCTCACGGCCGGCATGGCAAGGTCACCATCCCTTTGGCGAGAAACAGACAGTCTTTCCATTCGGCCCGGATTCGACCGTGTAGCCGGGAGCCAAAAGCTCCAGCAACTCCAAGCCCCGTCCGCCGACCGATTGTTCGTGGGCCACGCGCCTCTGGGGCTCCCGAGGGGAGGCGTCCCATACCTCGATCCAAAGATCGGACCGCACTCGCACCTCGAACTCCGGTCCCTCGGCGTACTTGACGGAGTTGGTGGCCACCTCACTCACTAACAGCTCACACACATCGACCTCGCGCCCCCCGGCATCGGCGTAGGCACGGGCAGCCCAACTTCGTGCAGCCGCAACCGACTTCGGCTGGCGAGCGAACCTCGCTGTCGCCAACGCCCTTCCGTGTGCTTGGCGCTGATCCGTGCGCATGGCGGCCTCCAGCACGCGACTGCGGTCAGCCGCATAGACGTACACGCTCCGCTACGAGCCCTGCTCGATGCGTGACGCCGAGTGTGGTGCGTACGCAACTGCGTACGCAACCCCATCGCCGGAATTACCCTCAGACGTGCCGCTCACGCGGCCCCGCGCGCTACTCTCTGCGCTGAACACACCATTGCCGAGGGGAGGGCGCCCGTGGCGCTGAACACGGCCGCCATGGCTGCGCGCAAGCGCTTCGGTCAGGCGCTGCAAGAAGTGCGCAAGGTCGCCCGCCTGCCAAGCGGCAAGCCGGTGCAGCAGATCGATGTGGCGCACACACTCGGCTACAAGAGTTACCACCGTGTCTCGCGGATGGAGCGCGGTGAGACATGGCCGAACGAGGGCGAGTGGAAGGCCCTGGTCAAGTTCCTGGGTATGGACCTGGCGACGCGCGTGCGACTGGAGACCATGCGCGCAGAGGGCATGTCGATCGCTGACGCATGGTGGACGGCGTACGACGGAGAATTCCCAGAAAGCCTGCTCCAGTTCGTCGCCTATGAAGACGCGGCGCAGCGCATCACGACGTGCGCGGTCAATGTGATCCCGGCCCTGCTTCAGACGCGAACTTATGCGCGAGCGATCACGAAATCCGTCGCGGGTTCCGTTCTCACCCCTGACGCCGTGGAGCGATCAGTCGAGTTGCGTCGCAGCCGTCGAGGCATCTTCGACAAGCCGAACCCGACCCCGGTTGAGTTCATCTTCGGCGAGGCTGCCCTGCGTCAGCACGTCGGCGGTGTCGGCGTCATGCTGGAACAGCTCGACTCGCTGATCGAGGACGATGCCAAGCGCAAGATCAGCATCAGGGTCGTACCTTTCACGGCAGAAGCCGCATCCATGTATATGTTGCATCTGCTTGAATTCGGCGAGGCGGACGAGAAGCCGATTACGGCCTTCGATTCCATGACGGGAATGACCTTCCAGAAGCGTCCCCGGGAGGTCCGCGAAAACCGGCATTATATCGAGGCAATGCGAAAGCTGGCCATTTCACCCCTGGAGTCGTTGGCAATGATTAAAACAATCAGGAAAGAGCTGTCCAGTGCGTGACAAGAGCGAGTTGATAGCCCAGGACGTCCCAGAGGAGGCGTGGACGAAGTCGTCGTTCTCTGGTGGCGGCAGCGGGGGGGACTGCCTGGAAATCGCGAAGCTTCAGGGCGGCGTTGTCCTCCGTGACTCTGAGAACCCGGAGATGCGGATCTATCTCACGGATGCCGAATACAAGGCGTACACCCAGGGCGTGCAGGCTGAGGAGCCCGGCCTGGTGCTTTAGCTCCCCCAATACGGCGAAGGCCCCTTTCAGCCGGGCAACCCCCATCGTCGCCTTCTTCCTCAGCCGGAGCCGATGTACATCTGGGCGGCGTTCGGATGACCTCGTGCAGATGACGGAAGGGCCCGAAGACGGCACCGCCTGAAGTGGCGGTGCCGTCTTCCGCCTGCGGCCGACGCTGCGGCGTGCGTTCCGCCGGCCGGTTCAGGCCGTCGTCAGGCGTCCTGGAGGCCGGGGTTGCCGGCCTCGCTGACGAACGACGCCGCCGTGGTGAGCGGCGCGCCCGGCGCGGTGACTCCGGCGACCGTCTTGTAGTCGGCCCGGGCGGCTTCGCCGTCCAGGGTGACCGTCACATAGCCGCGGCGGCCGTTGTAGAACTTCATATGCGGGTTGGCCGCCATGTACGTGGCCCAGTTGGACGGCTTCTCGGAGCCGTCCTTGCCGCTGCTGATGGAGGTGCCGACGAACTCCACGCCCAGGGTGCGGGACGTGGGGTCGTTGAAGTCCTTCTTGATGTCGAAGGCGTAGTGGACGTGGACGTCGCCGGTGAGGACGACGAAGTTCTCGATCCCGGCCGCCTCGACGCCCGCGAGGATCCGCTCACGGGAGGCGGGGTAGCCGTCCCAGGAGTCCATGCTGAGCTTGGAGCTGGCGGCGGTGGTGTTCTTCCGCTGCGAGAAGGTGACCTGCTGCGGGAGCACGTTCCAGGTGGCCTTGGAGCGCCGGAAGCCGTCGAGCAGCCAGCGCTCCTGGGCGGCGCCGGTGAGGGTGCGCGAGGGGTCCTCGGACTCGGGCCCCGGGTACTGCCAGCCGTCCCCGTACGCCTGGTTGGAGCGGTACTGGCGGGTGTCGAGGATGTCGAACTGGGCGAGCCTGCCGTAGTGGAAGCGGCGGTAGAGCCGCATATCGGGGCCGTCGGGCTGCTGGGGCATGCGCAGCGGCATGTTCTCCCAGTACGCGCGGTAGGCGGCGGCCCGGCGGATCAGGAACTCCTCCGGCGGGTTCCCGTTCTCGTCGATGTCGCCCGCGTAGTTGTTCTCGGTCTCGTGGTCGTCCCAGGTGACGTACCACGGGAAGGCGGCGTGCGCGGCCTGGAGGTCCTCGTCGGACTTGTAGAGGGCGTAGCGCAGCCGGTACTGGTCGAGGGTGATGGTCTCGGTGTTGAAGAGCGCGGGAATGGTGCGGTCGGTGTAGTTGCGCGCGCCGCCGACCGAGTTGACGGCGTACTCGTACTGGTAGTCGCCGACGTGGAAGACGGCGTCCAGGTCCTCGTTGGCCAGGTGGCCGTAGGCGGTGAAGTAGCCGTCGTGGTACGCCTGGCAGGAGACCAGGCCGAAGCGGCCCTCGCGGACGTGGGCGCCGGTGGCGGGGGCGGTGCGGGTGCGGCCGGCGGGGCTGGTGAAGTGGCCGGCGCGGAAGCGGTACCAGTAGACGCGGTCGGCGTCGAGGCCCTTGGCGTCGACGTGCACGGTGTAGTTGAACTCGGCGTGCGCGACGGTCTTGCCCTTGCGGACCACTCGTCTGAAGCGCTCGTCGTGGGCGATCTCCCAGCCGACGTACACGAAGCCCTCGTCGGGCAGTCCGTTGCCCGGCTCGTACGGGCGCGGGGCGAGTCTGGTCCACAGCACGACGGCGTCCGGCAGCGGATCGCCGGAGGCCACGCCGAGGGTGAAGGGGTCGTCGCTCAGGGCGTGCGAGGTCTGCTCGGTGGCGTGGGCGCTGGGCAGGTTGGTGCTGAAGGCGATGGCCGCGGCGGCCCCGGTGACGGTGAGGAAGCGGCGGCGGCCCAGGCGCGCTGCCGCGGCTCGTATGGCCTGCTGATGCGGGTGGTGTGCCATCTTTTGCTCTCCCCTGGCTCGTGGCGGTCAGCTCGTGGCGACTGGCTGTGGCGTTCCGGCTCGTGGCATCTGGCTGGTGTGTCAGAGGAATTGCACGGCCAATGGGCGGCCGCCCGCTAGCCTGTACACGTCATCAAGATGTCGGACGGGTGAGTTCCGCATCGGGATGGGACGTTTGACGCGATATGCCGCCGCGTTAAGCAATGTTGACGTCGCGTACGCTGCGGACCCATGAATGTCATGTCGAAGGTCGCGGTGGTGACCGGCGCCGGATCCGGGATCGGCCGGGCGGTGGCCCTCGAACTCGCCGACGCGGGCTGGTCGGTGGCCCTGGCAGGACGCCGCCGAGACGCCCTCGCGGAGACGGAGCGGCTGGCGGGCCGGGACGGGGCGGTGATCGCCGTACCGACCGATGTGACCCGCCCCGAGCAGATCGACGCGCTCTTCGCGGCGGTACGGGACCGCTTCGGCCGCCTGGACCTGCTGTTCAACAACGCCGGCAGCTTCGGGCCGCGGAACGTGCCGCTGGACGAGCTGCGCCACGAGGACTGGCAGGCGGTGGTGGACACCAATCTCACCGGCGCGTTCCTGTGCGCACAGGCCGCGTTCCGCCTGATGCGCGGCCAGGATCCGCAGGGCGGCCGGATCATCAACAACGGCTCGGTCTCGGCGCACGCCCCTCGGCCGCGGAGCGTTGCCTACACCGCGACCAAGCACGCCCTGACCGGGCTGACCAAGTCGCTGTCGCTGGACGGGCAGCCGTACGGCATCGCATGCGGGCAGATCGACATCGGCAACGCGGCCACCGAGATGACCGAGAGAATGCGCGCCGGTGTCCCCCAGGCGAACGGGGAGACGGCGGTCGAGCCGGTGATGGACGTCGCCGACGTGGCTCGTACGGTGCGGCACATGGCGTCGCTGCCACTGGAGGCGAACGTGCAGTTCGCGACCGTGATGGCGACGGCGATGCCGTTCATCGGGCGGGGCTGACGGGCGAAGGATCGTCACTACGCGTACTTAACCAGTCACTTGATCCGATAATTCGATCAAGTGCTGATTTCACCCCTTAGGGCCAGTCGGGAGCCGGCCCTCGGGGCCGCCCCGGGCTGTTCGCAGACCCGTTCGTATGGCATGGTCGTCCTCTCACCGCGCCGCCCACCACGCCGCTCACGACCGAAGAGAGACCGCCGTGCGTTCTCTGCCGCTCACGCTGGTCGCCCGCATGCTGCCGGTCGCCGTACTCGCCGCCGCGGGCGTGGCCATGACGACCAGCTCCGACTCGGACACGCACCCCAAACCCTCCGCCTCCTCCCCGCGCCCCTCGGCGACCCCGACCGCGACCGCGTCGGCGGATCCCACGTCCGCCCCGACGTCGGACGGGCAGGGCGACGGCACCGCCGCGCCGCGCTACCCCGAGCCCCCGGCCAAGCCCTGCGGCACCCTCCCGGCCGGCACCGTCAAGGAGCTGGTGCCCGAGGCCGAGACGGCCGGCACCCGGCTCAAGACGAGCGATGCCACCCACCGCTCGGGCTGCTCCTGGCACGCGCTGAGCGGATTCGACTACCGCTGGCTGGATATCACCTACGACGTGTCGGCCTCAGCGCCCGCGCGCGCCCGGACGGCGCAGGGCAGCGGTCCGAGCACCGCCGTGCCCGGCCTCGGCGATCAGGCGTCGGTCAGCCTGAACGTCACGACCGATGACGATCAGCGCATACGTGAGGCGGTCGTGGTCGCGCGTGACGCCAACGCGGTGGTCACCGTCACCTACAACGGCGGCGACTTCGAGACACACGAGGCGGCGGGCACCGAGGAGATACGCAAGGGCGCGATCACCGCCGCGAAGACGGCCCTCGCCGCGCTCAACGGCTGAGCAGCGCTGGGGCCGGCCCCGCGCTCGACGGCGGACCCGCCGTTCCATGGACCATCACGCCCCCATCCGCAAGGCCATTGGGCAGAAGGTGGCATGAAGTCTCCATGTGCTTGAGACCGACGTCCACCATGCGCGACGATCGCCTACCAGTGGTAACTACAGCATCATCAGAACCGCTCTGAACAGCTCGGAAGTTGCAATGAGACCCACCCCGGTGCCCTTAGGGGTGCCGATCTCTGCTCAGCTGGACACCTTTCGGTGTCGTTTGGGCACCTTTTGGTGCCGGCGTGGATGAGAGGAGCACGAAGGTGATCGTAACGGGGGAGGACGCAATGCCGATCAAGGTCCTGATCGCCGATGGACATGCCCTGGCCAGGCTGGGGCTGTTAACTCTGCTGAGCTCGGCCCCCGGGCTGCGCGCCGTCGGCGAGGCCGCCGACAGCGACGGCGCCCGCGCCCTGGCCGCCGCGCACAGCCCGGACGTCATTCTCATGGACATCTCCCTTCCGCATCTCGGGGGAATCGCCACCACCCAGCACATCGTGGAGGCCGCGCCCGCCCGGCCACCCCGCGTCATCGTCACCGCCTCGGAGGTCAGCGACGAGGAAATCCAGTCCGCGCTGCGCGTGGGCGCCGCCGGGATCCTGCTCAAGGACACCTCACCGCAGAAGACGATCGCCTCGATCAGCGCGGTCGCCACCGGCGATATGGCCTTCTCGCCCAGCGTGATGGAGCGGCTGATCAACGCGTACACCTACCGTGCGACGGCCACCGAGACCGCGGGGTCGACCCTGGCCATGCTGACCATGCGGGAGACCGAGGTGCTGCGCCATGTCGCCAAGGGCCGCAGCAACTCCGCCATCGCACGGGAGCTCAAGATCAGTGAGGCGACCGTGAAGACCCATCTGAACCGGGCGATGACCAAACTGGGCATCACCAGCCGGGCCCAGGCCGTGGCGCTGGGCTATGAGTGCGGTCTGGTCGTTCCCTCGCAACCCCATGCGGTCGCCTGAGTTCTCCCTCTTCATGACGGGCCTGCCCCGGCGGACCGGCCGACGACCGGTGACGGCGTCTCCGGCCGCCGGGGCGGCGCCACGCCCTCCCGCGTCAACACACCGCTCACCCCCGCTCCGCCACCTCCTTGATCCGGCCCAGCGTCGTACGCATCCCCTCGACCATCAGCCGCTCCCGCCGGAACCCCACCAGGCCGCTGGCGTCGACCGCCCGTATCAGCAGATGGGGGCGGCCGAAATGCTCCCGCCACTCGGTCAGCACCACGCCGTCGCCATCGCCGTCGGGTTCGATCCGATAGCCCCACCGCACCTTCGACTGCGCGACCTCGAATGCGAACACCTTCCCTTCCTCGCACTCCACGACCGTGCAGTCGGTGGTCCAGAAGATGAGCCCACGCCGGTTGCGGCCGCGGAACCGGGCCCCGAGGGCGGGCCCCGACGCCGGGGCCACCCAGCGCCCGCCCTTGCACTCGGGGCTGAACCGGCCCATGCCGGTGACATCGGAGACCAGCCGCCACACCCGCTCGGGTGGGGCGGCGATGGAGATCGAGACCTCGTCCACTGCGCGTCCGCCTTCCGGTCAGCGCCCGTGCCAGTCCCGCAGATGGGACCGGTGCACCTCGGGCACCACGGACGGGTCGTAGAACTCGTCGTAGAAGTCGACGTCGAGGTGGACCGACTGGAAGCCCATCTGCGTGTGGTACGCGGGCAGATACGAGGGGAACCGGCCGGACTTCTTGTACGTGTACTCGCAGAAGGCCACCGTGGCGTCGATCGCCTTCTGGCTGATCCCGCTGATCCCCGCCGCCACCTTCTCCGGCTCCCGCCAGCCGCCCCGGCCGATGCCGCCGCGGTAGATGCCGTTCTCGCCGAACTTGCGCTCGACGACCGCGTGCACCGCCGCCTCCATCGACTCGTAGTACGGCGGGCAGTACGGCTTGAGCAGCACCTCGCCGTCCCGCTCCAGGCCCAGCGGATAGGCGAAGCCCGCGTCCTGGCGGCGGAGTTTGAGGACCATCTTGGCCAGCGTGGGCACCCGGAAGTACTGGCTGATCGGCATCTCGGCCATCCGGAAGTCCAGCGCCTCGAACCATCCGCCGTCGTGCCCGGTGTAGTGCGGGAAGCCGCCCAGCCCCAGCGCCTGGCTGACCAGGCCCAGGTTCTGCAGCATCATGCCCATCTCGATGCACGCCGTCTCCACCAGAAGGCGCTCGGCGTACTCCATCGGCATGGACTTCAGCTTCCGCGGGTCGTCGTCGAGGTGGCCGCCCTTGGACTTGCCGAACTTGCCGAGACCGGCCGGCAGGAAGAACCGCCGCTCGTCCAGGCAGAAGACCGCCATCTCCTCGTTGAAGAACTCCAGGAGGATGTTGATGTAGAGGTAGGACAGGTCCTCGATCGGCAGAAAGTAGGTGGACCCGGGGGTGTGCAGCGACCACTCGTTGCCGGTGAGGTTGTACGGCGACTCCACCGGCGGATGACGGCGCTCGCTCCCGATCTTGACCCGGGTGGCCCGGTACGCCCCGACGAAGTCGTTCTTGGCGACCAGCTCCTTGACCTCGTTCAGCTCCGTCGTGGACAGATCGCCGGGCCGGCGGATCAGATAGGTGGCCTCGTCGTCCATGACCACCATCGCCCCGCTCTGGAGCGCGTCGGAGCTGGAGATGGTGCGGCCGACGACGCCGGCCATCACATTGCCGCCCTTGCCCTTCTCCCAGTTCCAGTCGTTGAGCGCGGGGCCGGTGATACCGCAGGCGGCGAAGGTGAGGATCGCCTGCTCCTCCTCCGTCAGCGGCACCGGCTCGTGCTTGCTGCGGTACTCAAGCGGCCCGCCGGGGACCGTCATCCCCATGCCGAATCTACGGGCCCGGCGGGACTTCAGGCCCTCGATCAGCGGAAAGCTCTGCCAAGTGTCGCTCGCTGCCATGGTCTTGCGTGCTCCTCGTTCTTGAGGTTCTTGAGTTATCGGCCACGGAAGGGGCTGCGGATGTGGCTGCGGATGAGGCGCGGCCCCGGCCGGGGAACCACCAGTTGGCCGAGCCCATGAGCTTCATGGCGGCCGGTACGACGAACATCCGCACCAGCGTGGCGTCCACGGCGATCGCCACCGCCATGCCGAAGCCCAGCTCGCCGATGGGCTGGATCCCGGAGAGGGTGAAGCCGCCGAACACCGCCACCATCAGCACCGCCGCCCCGGTGATCAGCGGGCCCGTGGCGGAGATGCCGAGCGCCACGCTCTCGGTGTTGCCGAGCCCCGCCTTGTAGTACTCACGCACCCGGCCCAGCACGAACACTTCGTAATCGGTGCTCAGGCTGAACAGCAGGGCGAGCAGCAGCACGGGGACGAAGTTGGTGACCCGGCCGGACGCGTCGAAGCCGAGCGCCTCCGCCACCGGGCTGTCCTTCTTGAAGGCGAGGGCCAGCATGCCGAACGCCACGGACACCGAGAACACATTGACCAAGATGGCCTTCAGCGGCAGCAGCACCGAGCGGAACGACAGCATCAGGATGACGAAGATCGCGAGCAGCATCACCCCGACGACCGTGGGCAGTCCGTCGGCGATCACCTTGTTGGCGTCCACGCCCTCGGCGGTCTGGCCGCCGACCTCGATACGCAGCCCGTCGCCGTCGGCCCGCGCCGCCACCCGCCGTACGTCCGCGAGCAGCCCGCGCGTCTCGGGCGAGGAGGCGTGCTCCTCGGGGATCACCTGCGCGATGAACTTGGTGCGGTCCTTGGAGACGAAGTACCCCACCGAGGCGCGGACGGGGTCCGGCAGCCGGTCGCGTACGGCGGGTTCGAGCGCGTCGAACGGACGCCCCGGAGCCGCCTGTTCCAGGGCGTCGAGCGCGGAGTCCACCCGCCGTACGTGCCCCAGGCCGGCCAGCTCGTCCCGTAGCGCGGCGATCCGCCCGCCGTCGCCGCGCAGCGGGGTGTCGGAGCGGATCAGCACCACCATCGGGGAGGCGTCGCCCGGCCCGAACTGCTCCTCCACCCGGTCGTAGGACTGGCGCACGGTCGAGGAGGTGGGGGTGATCTTGGCGTCCGGGGTGAAGGTGTCCAGGGCCAGGGCCGGGACGGCGCCCACCGCCAGCAGGGCGGTGCCCGCCACCAGGGAGAGCACCGGCCGGCGCAGCACCCGGTGGGCGAAGCGGTACCAGGCGCGCTCGCGGGGGTCGGCGGTGGCGCCGGCCGGGCGGAGCTTGGCGAACAGGTCCCAGCGCCCGATCCGGGGGCCGACCGTGTACAGCAGCACCGGCAGCAGCAGAACGCTGGTGAGCACCGACACCGCGACGACCAGCGCGGCGCCGAGGGCGATCGACTGGATGACGGGGAGGTTGACGAAGGCCAGCGTGGCCATGGACACGATGACGGTCACGCCGGAGGCGACCACGGTCTCCCCGGAGGTGGCGAGCGCGATCCGCAGGGCGCGCGGTACCGGCTCGCCTCCCTCCAACTCGTCCCGGAAGCGGCGGATCATGAACATCGAGTAGTCGATGCCGACGCCGAGACCCAGCATGGTCGCGGTGTTCTGGACGAACACCGACAGGTCGTAGGAGTCGGCGAGCACGGACAGGATCGCGAAGGTGACGACCGCCGCCGTGCCCGCGGTGATCATGGCGACCACCGCGGAGACCACGCTGCGGAACAGCAGCAGCAGGATGAGGGTGATCAGCGGCATGACGATGATCTCCGCCTTGACCAGGCCCTCTTCGCTCAGGACGTTGATCTCGCCGAAGAACGGGGCGGTGCCCACCATGCCGACGGTCAGGCCCCGTGCCTCGTACCGCTTGTCGTACTCCCGCTGGATGTCGGGGAGGATCCGCCGGGCCGTGCCGTCGTCCACATCGAGGCCGAACATCTCGATCGCGGTGTGGCCGTCCCGGCCGACGAACGCGTTCTTGGGCGCGCCCTGGAGGGTGGACCACCCGTAGTGCGAGGCGGCCTTGAGCCGTTTGTCGCCCTCGATGTCGGCCATGGCCTGGCGTACCCGGCGCTCGAAGGCGTCCGTGCCGGTGGCGTGGCGCTTGTCGTGGACGACCACGGTGACGCTCGTCTTGCCGCGGCCGGTGAACCCCTCCTTCTGCTGCTCCGCCACCCAGGTGGACTGTGAGCCGGGGACATACCAGCCGCCGCCGCTCAGCTTGTCCGGCAGCGACAGCGCGAGCAGCCCGCTGATCACCAGCAGCGCGCCCCACACCACCAGCAACGGCCATCTCACCCTGCCGATGAACGCTACGAACCGCTCCGTCACGTGGCCTCTCCCCGGCTTCTCTGCGCTCGGCGTATCCCTGTCGGCGATCAGTAGACCGTGGTGTCCAGGTCCTCGCCCAGGAAGTAACCGGCCAGTGCGGGCAGCGCCTTGGCCCGCGCCGGCGGGTGGAACGCCAGGGCGCGCGTGGCCTGCAGCAGATAGCCGACCTCGGTGTCGCGGATGAAGGAGATACCGCCCGCCAGTTCGCTGGCGGCCGTGGACACCTCCATCACCGACTCCTGGACCTGGAAGCGGGCCAGCAGCGAGCGGGCCAGCTGGTCGCCCGGGTCCTCGATGGACGCGGTCATGTCGCGCGCCACGTTCTCCACGGCGCCCATGGAGCTCTCCAGCTTCACCAGCAGGGCGCCCACCTCGGCGCGCGAGACCCGCGGGGAGGCCATCGCCTTCTCCACGAGCGTGCTCGCCACCCCCACGTACGAGGCCGCAGCCAGCAGCTCGAACCAGGTCCAGCCGCGGACCTGGAGGGTGTCCATCTGGGTGCCGGGGCGCTGGTCGGTGAAGACCATCAGCGACTCGTCCAGGACCAGGTCCTCCAGGATGACCTCGTCGCTCTCGGCGCCGGCCAGCACCTCGCTCTCCCAGAACGGGCGCCGCACCAGGCCCTCGGTCGCGGCGGGGATCAGGGCCATGGCCAGATGGCCGTCGTACTTCTCGTCGCCCTCCACCAGCACGCTGGCGGTGAACCAGTCCATCGACGCGGACAGGCTGCACGGCTTCTTGCTGCCGCTGATGATGAAGTTCGTGCCGTCCCGGCGGGCGCGCATGGTCGGTGCCAGCATGCTGGCACCGCGCTTGGCCTCGGCGGATGCCGAGGCGACCAGCTGCTTCTCCCCCGCGATCGACTTGAGCAGGATCCACTCGAAGGCGTCGGGGGCGCAGTGCTCGGTCAGATACTCGGTGAAGGTGGCCAGCGACAGCTGGTGCATCATCGCGGCGACCGCCAGCGAGGGCGAGCGCATGGCCAAGGCCCGCTGGACGCGGACGGCATCCAGCGGCTCGGCGCCCAGGCCGTCGTGCTCGGCGGGCACCAGCAGCCCGGCCCCGCCGGCCTCCCGGAACGCCGGGATGGCCGGTCCGCCCCGCTTCTCGAGATCCGCCAGCGGATGCTTCGCCAGCTTCTCGTCGAGCCCGGGGAGCAGCCGCTCCAGCACCGCGCGCTCCCGCGCCCCGAGGCGGCCCGCTGCGGACGAAGCTGCGGACGATTGGGTGTCGGTCATGGTGAACTACTCCGGCTTCGCTACGACGGCACAGACAGGGGAGAAGCCGCGGTGGACGGCTTCGAGGCGGAATCCGGCGGACTCGAGCAGGGCCTTGATCTCCGGCTCGGTACGCAGCTCACCGCCGCTGACGACCAGGCACTCGATATCGCCGAGGGTGGCGAAGGAGGGGGTGCCGTTGCCCGGGATCACCATGTCGAACAGGACCAGGGTGCCGTCCTCGCCCATGGCCGCCCGGCAGTTCTCCAGCAGCTTGCGGGCCTTGTCGTCGTTGTAGTCGTTGAGGACCATCGACAGCAGATAGCAGTCGCCGCCCTCGGGCACCGACTCGAACATGTCCCCGGGCACGAAGTCGACGCGCTCGGTGTGTCCGGCCTCGCCCAGCAGCTCCTTGGCGCCGGCCACCACCCGCTCGCGGTCGAACAGCACCCCGCGCAGCTCGGCGTGGGTCTCCAGCAGGTTGGACAGCACCACACCCGCGCCGCCGCCGACGTCCACGACCACCTTGTGCTGCCCGAAGTCGTGCAGCGATACGGCCAGCAGCTGGGCCTGGGAGGCCATGGCCGTCATCGCACGGTCGAAGAGGCCGCCCTCCTCGGGGTGCTTGTCGATATAGGCGTAGTACGGCTGGCCGTGGTGGTCGGAGAACGCCTCGCCGCCCTTGCGCACCGCCTCCGGGGCCAGCGACCACGGGTCCCAGTGCCAGCGCGAGCTGTGCAGCATGGCGTTGTAGCGCATCGAGAACGGGTAGTCGGTGCGCAGGAAGTGTCCGGCCTCGGTCAGCGCGAACGTCTCGTCCTGGGCGTGGTCCAGCACCCGCAGCGTGGCCGCCGCCCGCAGCACCCGGTACAGCGCCCGCGGGTCCACCTCGTGCTGCTTGGCCAGGTCCTCGGCGCTGCGCGGGCCGTCCGCGAGCGAGTCGGGGATGCCCAGGGTGGCGAGGGTGCCGACCACCTGGGTGCCCCAGTGGCCCAGGATCAGCTGCATGAGGCCGGCGACGGGGAGCACGGAGTGCGCTATGACGTCGACCGGTTTCAGCTGTTCGTCGGCGGAGGAATCGCCGGAGGACTCGGCGGAGGAATCGGCTTGCTCGGTCATACTCATCCTTCCTCGGGGCGCTGCGGGCGGTGGGCGACCACTTCGCCGGGCAGTTCCTGGTCCAAGTACTGGGTCAACATGAGGCGGCGCCGGGGCTTGCCGCTGGAGGTGCGCTGGATGGTGCCGCGTCGGCAGCTGAAGACGGTGACGTCCACGACGCCGCCGACGTAGAGGGACAGCGCCTCGGCCAGCCGCTCGGCCCACTCCCCCGGCTCCAGTTCGGCGAGCACCACGATCCGGCGGGCGTCGACGAGGGTGGCGCAGCGGTAGCGGTCCACGCCGGGGGTGTCGCCGAGCCGGGCGTCCAGGTCCTCGGCGTAGATGTTGCGGCCGCGGACGCTCAGGGCGTCGCCCAGCCGGCCGATGACGTACGTCTGGCCGTCCAGCAGGAACCCGGCGTCTCCGGAGTACACGCTGCCGTCCGCGAACCGGGACGAGCTCTCGGCGTCCGGCGGCTCGTACCCGGCGGCCACGCTGTCGCCGGACAGCAGGAGTTCGCCGAGGTAGCCGTCGGGCAGCGGCCGGCCCTCGGAATCCACGGCGGTCAGCGAGACGCCCTCGATCGGGGTGCCCGAGCTGACCAGCCACTGGGCCGGGCTGTCGGCCGCGCCCGCGTCCCGCAGCGTGCCGCGGGCGAGGATCTTGACCGGCTGCTCCGGGGCCAGCGACTCCCAGTCGAGGTGCACTGCCTGCGGTACGGTGCCCGGCGCGTGTCCGGTGATCCCGAGCGTCATCTCGGCCATGCCGTAGCAGGGCGTGAAGACGGCGGGGTCGAAGCCGTACGGCTCGCACAGCTCGGTGAACTCCCACAGCCCGCGCGGATCGTGGCGCTCCGCGCCCAGGGTGGCCGAGCGCAGGGTGGAGAAGTCGGCGCCCTCCAGGTCCCCGGCCTTGAGCCTGCGGGCCGCGTACGCGAATCCGAAGGACGGCGCCGCGGTGTACGCCATCCCTTCCCGGGCGATGCAGTCGATCCAGCGCCGGGGGTCGTAGATGAACTGCTCCGGGCGCATCAGGGACAGATCGCCCTGCTGGGACACGATGGTCATCAGACAGCCGACGAGCCCCAGGTCGTGGTACATCGGCACCCAGCTGACGGTCTGCAGCGCGCCGTCGTAGTCGATCAGCCGGCTGTTGCCGCGGGCGTTGGCCTCCATGTTCGCCCAGGTGATGCGCACCCCGCGGGGGCTGCTGGTCGAGCCGGAGGTGAACTGGAGGGTGGCCAGCTCGTTGGCGGGGACCGCGCTGAGCCGGTCGGTCTCGGTGCCGGTGGAGAAGTCGCTGGAGAGCACGGCGACCGGGCCGCCGCCGTCCTCGGCCGCCGCGTCGGCGGCAGCTTGCAGTATCGACACATGCACCGGGTCGCCGACCACCGCCGAGGCCCGGGTCAGCCGCAGCACGCGGGCGACGTGGCGTACGTAGTCCTCCCGGCCGCCGAAGCGGGCGGGCGGCGCGATGGCCGTGGGGACGAGACCCGCGTTGACGGCACCGAAGTAACCGGTGACGAAGCCGACGCTGTTGGGCGTGGCCAGCACCACGCCCGGACGGTCCTTCCGCGCCCGGGCCCGGAAGGCCGCGCTGGCCAGGGAGACCAGATGGGCCAGATCGGCGTAGCTGTAGCGGTCCCACTCGCCCGAGCCCCGTGCGAAGCGCATACCGCGGTCGGTGCGCGGGGCGACCAGCCAGGACAGCAGCGGTGAGGGAGCCGGACCGGGCGCACCGGTCGCGGCGCCGGGCACACCGGTCACGGGGTGCCCGCCTTCCGCTTCATCACCTTCTGCACCTCGACGAACACCTCAAGAGCCTGTTCCAGCTGGGCCTGGGTGTGGGTGGCCATCGGGCAGATCCGCAGCATGGCGCCCGTCGGCGGGACGCCGGGGTACAGCGCCACACCGGTGAACACCCCGCGGTCGTACAGCTGCCGCCACCACTCCATGGCCAGATCGTCGTCGCCGAGGATGACCGGGATGATGGGCGTCGTCCGCTCGGGCAGGTCCGAGTCGGGGCCCATCGGCAGGCCCAGGCCCTTGAGTTCGGTGCGCAGAAAGCGGGAGTTGCGGCGCAGCTGCTCGGCGAGCTCGGCGCCTTCGGGCGAGCGGCGGATACGTATGGCCTCCAGCGAACCGCCCAGCGCCGCCGGGACGCCGACCGTGGTGAACACGAAGGCGCGCGCGGTGATCTGGAGATAGTCGATCAGCTCACGGCTGCCGGCGATGAACCCGCCGACGCCGGCCAGCGCCTTGGACAGGGCGCCCATCCGGATGTCGATCTGGTCCTGGACGCCGAAGACCTCGGCCGCTCCGGTGCCGTGCTCGCCGAGCACACCGAGGGAGTGCGCCTCGTCCAGCATCACGGCCGCGTCGTTCTCGCGGCAGATGTCCAGCATCTCGTCCAGCGGCGGCAGGTCCCCCTCCATCGAGTACAGCCCGTCGAGGATGACCAGGATCCGGCCGCCGTCGGCCTTGGCCCGGCGGACGCTGTCGGCGAACAGGTCCATCCGGTTGTGCCGGAAGCCGCGCAGCTTGGCCCGGGAGAGCCCGGCCCCGTCGAGCATCGAGGCGTGCGCGAAGGAGTCGGACACCACGGTGTCGCCCACGCCCACCAGGGCGCTGATGGTGCCGATGTTGGTCTGGAAGCCGGTGGTGAACAGCAGGGTGGACTCGACCCCCAGCCAGTCCGCCAGCTCCTCCTCCATCTCCCGGTGCAGGGCCGTGGTGCCGTTGAGGATCCGGGAGCCGGTGAGCGAGGTGCCGTAGCGGTCCACCGCGGCCTTGGCGCCGGCCAGCACACGGGGATGGCTGGCCAGGCCCAGATAGTTGGGCGACCCCAGCATCAGCCGCGGTGTGCCCTCCATGGTGACGACCGGGTCGAGCAGGGATTCCGCGTTACGGAAGAACGGCAGGTTTCCGTTGGCGACGCCGCGGTGGTACGCCGTGACGAACTCCGACGACTGCAGGTCTTTCAGCCAACTCGCCGTGTACT
The DNA here is from genome assembly GCF_002154605.1 of Streptomyces milbemycinicus. Taxonomy (GTDB): domain Bacteria; phylum Actinomycetota; class Actinomycetes; order Streptomycetales; family Streptomycetaceae; genus Streptomyces; species Streptomyces milbemycinicus. Next base: position 23,623 of record NZ_MUNE01000680.1, read on the forward strand.
CAGGCATTGTGGGCCCCCTCGCCCTCGGTCCGCGCACCGCCGCCGGACACGCGCACGATGTAGTCGATGGCGTCCCCTACGGTGCGGAGGTCGATGGCGTCCTCTTCGCCGATCTTCACGTGGAAGGTGTCCTCGAGCTCCTGGGTGAGGGTGAGGATGTCGAGCGAGTCGATGCCGAGGTCGGCCTTCCAGGTCGCGCCGCGCACGATGCGCTCGGCGGACACCCCGCGGACCACCAGGTGGTCCAGGATCACCTTCATGACCTCGTCATCCGTCACCCGGGTCGACTGCTCTGCCATCACGCGTCCTTTCCCTGTTGGTCCTGGCCTTCTTGACGCAGTTGTCCCCGGGCCCTGACCAGATCGCGGCGGCTGACGCCGACCTTCTTGAGCGTCGGCATCAGGACGTCGCGGAAGAACACCTCGCGGTCGATGCCGATGACCTGCATGACGGCCAGCCGCTTGTCGTAGTCGGGCAGCAGGTCGTAGGCCGGCATCTTGAATTCCTTGACCACATGCGCGATGTCCTTGAGCGTGCCCTCGTAGTCCTCCTGAAGGCAGGCCTGGAGCGTGCGCCGGTAGAAATCCGCGTGCGCGGCCTCGTCCCGCGCGATGTAGCGGCAAACCTCGGCCATCACGGGGTCGCCGAGGTCACGGGCCCGGTTCAGCTGCTGCCGATAGCTCATCCAGGTCGTCTTCTCCTGAATGGCGCCGTACACGAACATTCTGCGCGGCGTGGAGAACGGCATCGTCCACCGCCTGCTCAGCACCTGGCTCTCGAATTCCCGGACCTGCTCCTCGGTGCGCTGTCCGGTGCGCAGCAGGAATTCCTTCAGGGCGAGCGCGTGCTTGGACTCCTCATAGCCCCAGTTCACCTGGAACCAGGCCTGCCCGAAGGACTCCCGTACGAGGTTGAGCCCTTCGGCCACATAGTCCGGCAGATACATCTCGACGCCGAGGAAGGTCTCCGCGCACTGGGCCAGGCTCTCGTCCCGGCTCTGCTCCTGCCATTTGTCCCACGGAATATCGTCGAAGACA
>NZ_MUNE01000681.1 GCF_002154605.1 Streptomyces milbemycinicus
GCCCCACCCCGTAAGGACCCCTGGCGGCGTACGTCGGGGATGCACAAGGTCCGGCGGCGCCGACAGATGGCCGTGGTGCGCGAGCTGTGGACGGCCCGCGACAAGATCGCGCAGCGCCGCGATGTCTCGCCGGGCAAGGTGCTGGGCGACGCGGCCATCGTCGAGGCCGCGCTGGCCCTGCCGACGACCGCGCGCGCCCTGGGCGCGCTGGGCGGCTTCGGCCACCGTATGGGCCGCCGTCAGCTGGAGCAGTGGCAGGCCGCGGTGGACCGGGCGCGGGCCCTGCCCGAGTCGGAGCTCCCCCAGCCGGGCCAGCCGGTGGCCGGCCCGCCGCCCCCGCGCGCCTGGGCCGACAAGGACCCGGTCGCGGCGGCCCGGCTCTCGGCGGCCCGTACGGCGGTGACCGGCCTGGCCGAGCAGCTGAATCTGCCGCAGGAGAACCTGATCGCCCCGGACACGGTGCGAAGGCTGTGCTGGGAGCCCCCGGCCGAGGTGACCGCCGAGTCCGTCGCGGCCGTCCTGCACGGCTACGGCGCCCGCCCCTGGCAGATCGAGCAGACCACCCCGATCCTCCTGACGGCCCTGGGGACGACGGCCTGAGGCGACGCGCGTGGACGAGGAGGGCGAATTCCCGGGTGTGACGTTCGCCCTTCCCGGAGCGGGGGCTGGGCACCATGGTTACTCATAAGTAGCATGAGGCCATGGCGCGCCCCTTGCCGGGCGTGCCCGCAGCAGTGCCACCCCGCGCACCTGGAGGAGAGCCAACGTGCCTCGTACCGCTAGGGACGTCGTCTTCGTCGACGGCGTCCGGACCCCGTTCGGCAAGGCGGGTCCCAAGGGCATCTACCACGAGACCCGCGCCGACGACCTGGTCGTCAAGTGCATCCGGGAGCTGCTGCGCCGCAACCCGGACCTGCCGCCGGAGCGCATCGACGAGGTGGCCGTGGCCGCGACCACGCAGATCGGCGACCAGGGCCTGACCATCGGCCGCACCGCGGGCATCCTGGCCGGGCTGCCCCAGTCGGTGCCCGGCTACGCCATCGACCGGATGTGCGCCGGTGCGATGACCGCCGTGACGACGACCGCCGGCTCCATCGCCTTCGGCGCGTACGACATCGTCGTCGCGGCCGGGGTGGAGCACATGGGCCGCCACCCGATGGGCGAGGGCGTCGACCCGAACCCGCGGTTCGTCTCGGAGAAGCTGGTCGACGAGTCGGCCCTCTTCATGGGCATGACGGCGGAAAACCTCCACGACCGGCTGCCGCACATCACCAAGCAGCGCGCCGACGAGTACGCGGTGCGCAGCCAGGAGAAGGCCGCCAAGGCGTACGCCAACGGCAAGATCCAGCCAGATCTGGTACCGATCTCGGTGCGGCGCACCAGCCCTGAAGGCGGCGAGCTGGGCTGGGGCCTGGCGACCGCGGACGAGCCGATGCGCCCCGGCACCACGCTGGAGGGCCTGGCCACGCTCAAGACCCCGTTCCGCCCGCACGGCCGGATCACCGCGGGCAACTCCGCGGGGCTCAACGACGGCGCGACCGCCTCGCTGGTCGCCGCCGAGGATGTGGCCCGGGAGCTGGGCCTGCCGGTGAAGATGCGGCTGGTCAGCTACGCCTTCGCGGGTGTCGAGCCGGAGGTGATGGGCTACGGCCCGATCCCGTCGACCAAGAAGGCCCTCGCCAAGGCGGGGCTGACGATCGAGGACATCGGCCTCTTCGAGATCAACGAGGCCTTCGCCGTACAGGTCCTGTCCTTCCTGGACCACTACGGCATCGACGACGACGATCCGCGCGTCAACCAGTACGGCGGCGCGATCGCCTTCGGGCACCCGCTCGCCTCCTCCGGGGTGCGGCTGATGACGCAGCTGGCCCGGCAGTTCGAGGAGCAGCCCGAGGTCCGCTACGGCATCACCACCATGTGCATCGGCTTCGGCATGGGCGGCACCGTTATCTGGGAGAACCCGCACTTCGAGGGGGACAAGTGACCACTACCGAAGAGCTTCTGCGGGGAGCGGCCGAGCTGTTCCCGGACGAGGTCGTGACGCAGGCGTACGTCCGCCATCTGGACCTGCCGCAGGGCGCTGGCCGGTTCGCCCTGATCACCCTCGACAACGGGCTGGACCACACCAAGCCCACCACCTTCGGCCCGGCCTCGCTGGCGAATCTGAACGCCGCGCTCGACCAGGTCGAGAAGGAGGCCACCGAGGGCGAGATCGTCGGCGTCGGCGTCACCGGCAAGCCGTTCATCTTCGCCGTCGGCGCCGACCTCAAGGGCGTCGAGCTGCTGAAGCGCCACGAGGACGCGCTGGCCATCGGCAAGGGCGGCCACGACGTCTTCAGGCGGCTGGCGGACCTGGCCGTGCCCACCTTCGCGTACTACAACGGCGCGGCGATGGGCGGCGGCGTCGAGGTCGGCCTGCACTGCTCCTACCGCACCGTCTCGGCCGCGCTGCCCGCCTTCTCGCTGCCCGAGGTCTTCCTGGGCCTGGTCCCCGGCTGGGGCGGCTGCACCCTGCTGCCGAACCTGATCGGCGCCGACCGCGCGGTCACGGTGATCATCGAGAACTCGCTCAACCAGAACCGGCAGCTCAAGGGCAAGCAGGTCTACGAGCTCGGGATCGCCGACGCGATCTTCGAGGGCGCGGACTTCCTGGAGCAGTCCCTGATCTGGACCGCGTCCGTGCTGAGCGGCCAGACCGAGGTGGTACGTCCCGACGTGGACCGCGGCGAGGCGTGGGACGCGGCCGTCGAACGCGGCCGGGCCATCGCCGACAGCAAGGTGCACGAGGCGGCCCCGGCCGCGTACCGGGCGCTGGACATCATCGCCGCCGCCAAGAACGGCGACCTGGGCCAGGGCTTCGACTCCGAGGACGGCGCCCTCGCCGACCTGATCATGGGCGGTGAGCTGCGCAGCGGCATCTACGCCTTCAACCTGGTCCAGAAGCGCGCCAAGCGCCCGGCCGGGGCCCCGGACAAGTCCCTGGCCCGCCCGGTCTCCAAGGTGGGCGTGGTCGGCGCGGGTCTGATGGCCTCGCAGCTGGCGCTGCTGTTCGCGCGCCGCCTCGAGGTGCCGGTCGTACTGACCGACATCGACCAGGAGCGGGTCGACAAGGGCGTGGGCTATGTCCACGGCGAGATCGACAAGCTGCTGCTCAAGGGCCGTCTCAACCAGGACAAGGCCAACCGCCTCAAGGCCGCGGTGACCGGCTCGCTCGACAAGGCCGCGGCCTTCTCCGACGCCGACTTCGTCATCGAGGCCGTCTTCGAGGAGATGGGCGTCAAGCAGCAGGTGTTCGCCGAGGTCGAGGCGGTGGTGCCGGAGCACGCCATCCTGGCCACCAACACCTCCTCGCTGTCGGTGAGCGAGATGGCGGCCAAGCTTCAGCACCCCGAGCGGGTCGTCGGCTTCCACTTCTTCAACCCGGTCGCGATCCTGCCGCTGCTGGAGATCGTCCGCGGCGAGAAGACCGACGACGCCTCGCTGGCCACCGCCTTCGGCGTGGCCAAGAAGCTCAAGAAGACGGCCGTCCTGGTCAAGGACGCCCCGGCGTTCGTCGTCAACCGGATCCTGACCCGCTTCATGGGCGAGATCCAGAACGTCATCGACGAGGGCACCCCGGTCGACGTCGCCGAGCGCGCCGTCGAGCCGCTGGGCCTGCCGATGTCCCCGCTGGTGCTGCTGGAGCTGGTCGGCCCGGCGATCGGCCTGCATGTCTCGGAGACCCTGCACCGGGCGTTCCCGGACCGGTTCACGGTCTCGGAGAACCTGCGGCGCGTGGTCGAGGCGGGCAAGCGCGGCTTCTATGTCCACGACTCCGGTAAGCCGGAGCTGGACCCGGAGGTCGCCGCGCTTCTGGAGCAGGGCGACTCGGTCCTGACGGAGGAGCAGGTGCGCACGCGCGTCCTGGACGTGGTCGCGCAGGAGATCGGCCTGATGCTGGACGAGGGCGTCGTCGCCGAGGCGCAGGACATCGACCTGTGCCTGATCACCGGCGCCGGCTGGCCCTTCCACCTGGGCGGCATCACGCCGTACCTGGACCGCGAGGGCGTCTCGGAGCGGGTGGTCGGCCGCCGCTTCCTGGCCCCGGGCGTGGCGAGCGTCCCGGCGTAGTCGCGTGGTATCCCGAGTGCCGGACGGGCTGGGGGCCCGTCCGGCACTCGCGTGTTCAACTGCTTCGGTCTCGTCAGCCATGCGCGCGAGGTAGCCACTCCCGTCCTCGTCCGTCACGAGGTAGCAAGGCTGCCCGCTCGGGCCGGACCACGGAAGCAGACGAGAGCGTGCGCTCACCGGACCGCCGCCTCCGGCGTTCTCTGATGTCGTATGCGTGGAGCACAGGACGGGCGACAGCAAGAACCCGCAGGGCCCGGCGTTGGTCTTCTCGCGGGACGGCTGGTCATCGTTTGTCTCCGCGGTCAAACGCGGGGCGTTTCCCGCCACCTGACGGCAACGCCAGGTCCTTGCCCGCGTCCGGTGCAGGAACTCACGGACGGCCGGTTCCCCGTGCCAGGGGACGAGGGCGGGCGGCGCTCAGAGTGACACCGATCCAACACGCCCAGCCGATCGGCTGCAGCGCCCAGTAACTGATGATCCGGTACAGGAATGTGGCGGCGATCGCCTGCCCGGGTTGCAGGCCGTAGGCGACGAGCAGCGCGGACAGGCTCGCCTCGACGATGCCCAGGCTGCCGGGGGTCAGGCGCAGGCTGCCTGTGATCTGTGTGAGTGTGTACGCGAGCAACAGCCCGTGCCAGGGCACACCGATACCCAGCGCCCACAGCCCGGCCGCCAGACACGCGGCATCGGCCACCCAGTTGAGCAGGGCGAGCGCGAACGGCCACAGCCACGACAGGAATCCAGGCCGCACGCCGCGGGCCTGACCGGCCAGGCGAACCAGTGCTTCCTCGGCCCGCCGGACCCGACTGGACCGCTCACCGGTGTGCGTCCACGCGCGTCGTACCGCACGACGGAAGCCCGCGAAGCGGGACAGGCCAAGGACCACCAGACCGAACGTGAGTGCCAACACCAGCACGCCCACCGCCGGGCGAGCAACGGCGCCGGGCCCGGCCGAGCCGGCCGCGAGCGAACCGATCACGAGCAGGACAAATAGGCTCAGCACCGCGAGCGCGCCCCCGGCCACCAGCACAGCGGCCGCGAGCACCTGCTCCACTCCCCGGCGTGACAGCTGCCGGAACACCCAGGCGGCCGAGAAGGCCGCCCCGCCCGGCAGCGCGCCGGCCACGGCGTTGGCTGCAGCGGCGATGGCCGTCATCCGCCTCATGCCCCAGCGCACACCGCCCGCCCGCAGCAGCCACCGCTGCACGGCGGCGAAGCACACAATGGACAACGCCTCGAACCCCACGGAGACCGCCAGCTCGGGCAGACGCACCCGAGCGATCAGGTGGTACGCCTCCGCCAGTTCCCGCCGCCGGAAGACGGCGACCACGGCCGCGGCCACAACGATGAGTCCGGTACCCAGCCACCGTGTCCAGCCCGGCACCCGGCCGGGCCGCACGAAGGGCCCTGGCGCCACCTCGCCGTTCCCGGCCTCGGACCCAGGTTGTGGCATGGCTCGTCACCTTCGAAAATCCGCGCGGGACTGCGGGAGTCCGGCGACGCCGACGAACCCATCGGACACGCGCCGGCCCTGGACCGCGATCGCCGTGGGACCGGCCCGGTGGGAGGGCAGGTCCTGGCGGCATTCCCGCAACTCGGAACTCCTGCCCTGCCGCTCACCCGGGCGGCCCCGCCCGCCACCGTAGCGCCCCTGGCAGGGCATCCGAAGGCGCCACTCTCTACGGTATCCAGGGCCCCGCGACAGCTCACCGACGCCGTGCGGCGCGACCGCTGGATGCGCCAGTGCCACAGCCCTGGCATGGCACTGCGGCGTCCGCGCGTAGCACAGGGCGGCGCGCAGCTGCTGGCTCGACCGCTACTCGCCGATGTCGATTCGCCCAGTGAAAGCCTCCCTGCGGCGGTCCGCCGCCACCTCTAGCGGCGCGGCCCCGACCGCCGCCCTTCACCAGCCTCGCCGCCGGGGCGCAGGCCGTTGACCAGCAATCCCAGCAAGTGCTCAGCCTGTTCTTCCGGTACCTGCTCGCGCATCCAGGCGGCGGCGTTCATCAGCGCGTGTACATCCGCCGCCGTGACGTCACCGCGGACCGCGCCCGTCTCACGGGCGGCGGTCAGCAAGGCCTCCGTGATCGCGGCCATTCGCCCACACGCCTCGTGGAGCTCCGACGCCTCGTCGTCGAGGCTCTCCATCAGCAGTGCGGCAAGCCCCCGGTACGCCGCTGCGTGCACCGCGACGGCGCCCATCCACTCCCCGAGGGCGTCCAATGCCGAGGCCCGCTCCGGTAGTTCGCCGCCGAACTCGAAGAGTGCCGCGTGCCGTTCGCGCAGCAGGGCCGCAGACAGCGCCCGCCGGTTCGGGAAGTGCCCGTACAGGGTCCCGATCGCGACTCCGGACTGACGGGCGATCCCTTCGAGCGATGCCCCGGTGCCCTGCTCGCGGAACGCTTCGTCGGCCGCCGCCAGGATGCGCTCGCGGTTCCGTTGCGCGTCACCGCGCGGTCGTCGCGTTCGAGTGCCGCTCATCCATCCGCCCCTTGCCAAGTCGAGGGTGCCTCGACATATTATTCCGAGGCCCCCTCACTTTAGGCGAAGGGGATCACATGATCTTGGTCACCGGGGCCACCGGATCCATCGGCAAGCATCTGGTCCGGCAACTCCAGGAACTCCAGGCACCGTTCAAAGCACTTGTCCGTGATGCCGACAAGGGTCGTACGCTCGGCTGCCCGTACGTCGTCGGAGACTTCGACGACCCCGACTCGATCGCCGCGGCACTCACCGCCGTCGACCAGGTCCTGCTCAACGGCGCAGGCGCGGTCCCCACCGCCGACGGGGCGCCGCAGCCCATGATCTCCCAGCAGAAGACCGTCATCGACGCGGCCGGGCGCGCCGGTGTAGGGAAGATCGTCAAGGTCTCGGTCTGGCACGCTCACCAGGGCGGCAAACTCGCGGAGGGCGCGCACTGGGATATCGAGCAGCACCTGAAGGCATCCGGCATCGAGTGGACGCTCCTCCAGCCCAGCGGTTTCATGCAGAATTTCTTCACCGGAGCGGGCACCTTCAGCGACGACGGGAGCCTCATCGCGCCCGCGACCGACGCGCCCATCTCGTACATCGACTGCCATGACATCGCCGCGTGTGCGGCCGTCCTGCTGACCCAATCCGTGGGCGCGGGCCGGACTTACGTCCTGACAGGCCCGGAAGCGCTCACGATGACCGAGATCGCCGGGCACCTCTCCGGCGCCCTCGACAAGCCCGTCGAGGTTGTCAGCCTGAACCGGGATGAGATGGAGGTACGGCTCAGGGCGCAGGGTCTCCCCGCACCATTCGCCGCCGACGTCGCCCACCTCTGGGCCGAAGTCGGAACCGGTTCCCTGGCGGCGACAACGCACGAGGTCAAGAACCTGACCGGCCGCGAACCGCGCATGTTCGCCGAGTTCCTGACCGCCAACCAGGCCGCCTTCCGCTGAGTCGCGAGCCCACAGGGCTACTCCGCCGCATCCTGCGGATCGTCCGATCTGTCCGCCCCGCCCGGCCCCACGAAGCGGACGCTCACGGCTCCCGCACAGACCGGGGACCGCGCGATCACATTCGGCAACAGGACTGCTTCTCAGACCTGCCCCGCCCAGAGGCGACGGCCGTCGGCCTGGATGTGCACCGTCGGGCGAGTACTCCTGAAAGCCCCAGGCGGAGGCGTTCTCGTCGGCCTCGAAGGCCCTGGCCTGAACGTACGCGATCCTGACCTTCACCGTCGTCGCCCGGGTCGAGGGGCGTGGCGAGCGTCCCGGCGTAGCGCGTCGTTCCCCGAGTGCCGGACGGGCTGCCCGCCCGTCCGGCACGCGCGTGTTCACCCTCCCGCAGTGCGGAAGGCGCCGATGTACTGGCGGGCGTTGGGGGCGGGGGCGGCCGTGAGGCGGTTCAGCCATTCCGCCCGGGTGCTCGGTGAGTGGTCGCCGTCCAGGATGGCCACGGTCAGCGCCGGCAGGGTCACCCCCTCGGCCCAGAGCTCCTGCCACTGCTCGTAGCGCAGCGACAGATGCCGCAGCCGGCGCAGGCCGCCGAGCACGGTGATGTCCCGCACCGTGGCCTGCGACAGGTCGAGGCCGTTCAGTTGGCCGGCCGTCAGCAGCGGTGTGAGGTCCACCGCATGAGGTGCCTTCAGCGTCAGGGTCCGCAGCGTGGCATGGCCGGCCAGGGGCGAGAAGTCGAGCGCGCGCAGATCCAGGTCCAGCGTCCTGACGGGGACGTCGTTCAGCGGCGCCAGGTCGGCGGAACCGCAGAGCAGGCGGGCCTGGCGCAGAAGCGGGGCGTTGCGGACGGCCGCGAGGTCGAGGTCGCCGTTGGCCGTCGCGTCGAGAGTCAGGGTGTGTTCGTCGATGTCGGCGTCGTCCAGGGTGCCGCGCACATGGCACGCGCCGTCATGGTCGTCCTCCTGCCCCATGCCGCCCAGATCGATCCTCAGCCAGCCGTCCTCGTCGGTGAAGCGGCCCTGCCGCAGCGCCTCGACGTGCCCGCGCAGCAGTGAGGTCACGGAGTCGGCGACGTACTCGGCGTACGGGCGGCGGGTGCCGATCCGGATGACCTGGCCCGGTCTGCCGTTCTCCGCGGGATCCAGGTCGACCGCGAGATAGTCGAGGCTGCTGCCGTACGCGAACGGGATCCAGCCCGGACGGTCGTGCGAGCGGCGCACGGCCGCGTGCGGACCGCTGCCGGAGACGGCCCCGTCGATCCAGGCGTTCTCGTGGATGTCCACCGTCCACCAGCGGTTGACCAGGTGGTCTTCCAGGGCCGAAACCGTGAACCACTCGAAGCCGTCCAGGAGCCCGAGGTCGCCGTCCCCGTCGGCGACCTCGTACAGCGCGCGCAGGTCCGCGGGGAGTGCCGTGCCGTACTCCCGCGCCAGCGAGGCGAAGCGGTCCGCGCGTTCGGGGTCGGAGGCGGGCAGCGTCTCCTCGTCACCGAGGGCGTCCGCGCGCAGGCGGAGGTAGTCGTGCAGCAGGCGGCGGGCCTCGGCGGGATCTCCGGCTTCGGTCGGGTCGTCCGGGCCCTCGGGCACGTCACCCGGGTCGCCGCACGGGCCACCGGGCCTGCCGAGAACATGGACGATCTGGTTCGGGCGGTGGCTTCCGCGGGCGCCCGGGGCGGTGAGCGCTTCGAACCAGCCCGCGGCGTGGACGTCCAGTTCGACGGCCGTGGCCTCGTCCGGCAGGGACCGCTCCAGGGCATGGATCGGCGGGCGGAGGGCCTTGAGGTCCACGTTGAGATCGCGCTCTGTGCCCTGTGTCGCGGTGTACGAGACGTCGGTCCCGCCCTCCTCCTCGTCACCGCCGACGAACGTGATGAGTCGGGCGCGCCGCCAGTCCTTCGCCCGCTGCGCCCCCTGGGACGCGACGGCGGTGGCGAGCCGTCGCAGGGACTCCGTCACCTCGGCATCCTGACCGTTGTCCGCGGCGCGCGCGGAGGTCAGGGAGGCGAAGCGTTCATGGTCCCGCAGCCCGGCCAGATCCGGGTCGGGAAGGATCTCCCCGGCGAGCGAGGGCCGGAGCCGGATCGCCTCCTCCAGCGCGTCGAACGCCCCCTCGGTGTCACCGAGCAGCGTGCGCACATAGCCCAGGTAGTACTGCAGGGTGGCATCACCGGGGTGGATGGCGACGGCCTCGGCGAGGACGCCGGCCGCGTCGGCGGAGCGTCCTCGCTTGGCGAGCGCCAGCCCCCGTACGCCCCACCCGTACGGATCGTCCGGGTCCTCCAGCGTGGCCCGCTCCCATGCCTCCAGCGCGCGCTCCGCATCGCCGGCGAGCTGGTGCATGGTCCCCTGCAGGCAGCGGGCGAGGCCGGTGACGCCGCCTCCGGCCGCCGCGGCCCGGTCCAGCGCGGCCAGGGCCTCATCGGTGTCCACGCTTCTGAGCAGCCAGGCGCGCCACAGCTCCGGGACCGCCGGATCCGCTCCGGCGGCCAGGGCCCGGTCCAGTGCGGTGAGCGTGAGGTGCGGGAAGTCCGCGTCGAGGGCGGCGAAGGCGACGTCCAGCCAGCACGTGCCGTCGCGGGGCGCGGCGAGCGCGGCGGCGACGGCCTGCGGCAGCGGGGCGGACGCCGGGCGGGGCAGCCGCTCCTTGTGGAACCCGGAGGTGCGGAGGGGGACCCCGAACCTTCGGGTGAACACCGCCGTGCGCACGAACAGGGGCATCAGCACCTTGTCCGTGAGCGTACGCCCGGTCACGGCGGACGGCAGACCGGCGATGACGTCGAGCAGTTCGTCGAGCCGGTCGACCGGGCCGTCGAACACACCCGCGGGGTCGGCGGCCCCCCTGACGTCGAGCACGAGGTTCTGGGTGAAGCTCCCGCCCGCACCGCGTATCTCCAGGCGGAGGGTTTCCGGCGCGCCGTCGTTCTCGGCGGGTTCGAGGGCACAGTGCCACTCGGTCCCGTCCGTGCCCGTGCGTTCCATGGCGCCTTCGGCGTTCTTCGTCCATCCCGACCTCGCCAGCGCCTGTCCCAACCGCTTCTCACGCCGCGTCCGCTCATCCGTCACCGCATATCCCCCTCGTCGCTGTGGTCGTTCGGTGCTCCGATGGCCTGGACCCTGGCGAGTTCGGGCGTGCGCGTTTCAGACCTGGTCCGCCCAGACGAGACGGCCGTTGGCCTGGATGTGCAACGTCGGTGAGTGCTCCCGGTATCCCCACGCGGAGGCGTTCGGCTCGGCCACCCAGGCCCTGGCCTGGAATGCCTGGGCGGCGACGAGGGGTGCGGCGCAGCCGTCGAGCGGGCTGGTCACAGTGGCACCGGCCGGGACGGTGACGTCGTGCGCGGTGCCCCACGGCGCGGGGCAGTCGTGCTGGGCCCCGGCCTGGACGTAGGCGATCCTGGCCTTCACCGTGGCCGCCCGGGTCGAGGAGTTGCTGAGCTGGACGACGAAGGACAGGGAGTCCTTGCCGACTTTGGTGCAGGGCCGCCATGACACGGCGCCCACCGCCCGTACAGGGCCGCAGCGGTGATTTCCTTTCAGGTCCGCCATCTGCGCGACATCCCCGCCGCCCGATGCCCCGTCCCCTTCCGAGGCGCCGCTGCGTAGCGCCATGGTGCCGGTGATCAGCCCCACGGCAATCGCCGTCGCCACGGCGAATTGCCATCCACGCCGCTTCGGAAGAGCATGCGTGGCGGTGTTCGCTTCAGAAGCCGCGTGCGTTGCGACGGTGACCGCGGGGGCGAGACAGGCGAGGACTTCATCCCTCCAGCCGGGACCGGCCTCCTCTTTCAACCGCCGTGCGAGGTCCCCGATTTCGACGCCGATCTTCGGCAGCTCTTGAGCGCTGCGCGGCGCCTTTTGTGAGAGCGCGCGGGCGACTGCTTCGCAGTCCTCTTGGCTGGGGAGTCGATTCTTCTTGCTTCCGGGCAGCAATTGATCGCGGCCTTTGAGCCAGTACGACAGCAGAGGCAGGTCGATTCTCTTACGGCTCCGACCGGCGCGCTCGAACTCCAGGCGCTCTCTCTCCAGTTCCGCGACCAGACCGGCGCGGGTGGGGCGCCGCGCGGTGTCGGTCACCTGGCCGACCGTGGCCGCCCATGCGTCGAGGGCTTGGACCAAGGCGTGCGCCAAGTCCCTGAAGAGCTCGGTCGGTTCCTCCATGAACACCCCCCGCAGTGAATGCCATTAACCATAGAACACCGCTTCATCGCGGGCCAGTCAGCGGCGGCCGAGCCGGTTCCGGTTGCACCGCAACGCAAAGGTCCGCAGGTCAGGGCGGTGCACATGGCAGTGCAACGAGCCACCCCGTTGCACCACGTGCCCACCCTCCCGGACCGGTGCACGGTGGTCTCCGGCGGCGCGGTTCGCACCGCCGACCACCCCCGGGCCCGAACGGAAGGACCTCCACCATGTGCCGGCGATGCAAGGGCGACGGTAAGTGCACAACCTGCGGCGGCTCCGGATATCGCGGCGTATGGAAGTGCGACAGCTGCCGCGGCAGCGGCGACTGCAAGGCCTGCGACGGCCGCGGCTAGCCCTTCCCACTCACGCACAACTAAAAAGCTTGGAGATTTCATGATGTACGACGACGCACTGCTGGAAAAGCTCGTCAGCCGGGCTGACGACGAAGACTGCGAAACCTCGCTCCCCATCACCATCATGGTGGGCGGCGTCATCATCACCGGCGCCATTCTCCCCCGCGATGAATGGCTCAGGCAGCACATGAGCCTGCTGTCCGAGAAGAGTTCGCTGACCGCATTCGCCAAGGATTTCGCCGCGGATATGCTGCGCCACGAGCCCGAGACCACCCATATACATCTGACCTGGGCGCGGATCGTCACCGGCGGCCCCGCCGTGCCCATCGACGATTACGGGCTTCTGCGGGTGCCGCTGTCCGAGGTGGGCGCCTGGACCATCGGCGATCTGAACCCCATCGGCTGAGCGACGAGAATGCGCAAACTATCGATCACGGCCGGCGTTGCGCTGCTCTTAGCCGCGACGTTCGCGGGCATCTACGCCTACTGGAGCGGCAGAACCGAAACCGACACCTCGGCGGAGAAACCTCCGGCGCAGGAGCTGACATACGAACCCGGCGGCCCGGTCCCGGCCGCGGCCGCCCGGGTCGCACGGGGCCTGGTGGCCGCGGACGGGAAAACACAGCGAGTAGCGCTCGCGCCCGAGTTGGAGCGAACCCTGCCCGAGGGACGCCTCACCGCCAAGGGCGCGAAGCTCCACGTCAAGGACGGCACCTGGCATGAGGAGGGCGGCATCGCCAACGCCCAAGCCACCCTGGAGGAGCCGGGAAAGCCGGCGCAGCGGGTGCTGCTGGGGTTCACCCGGAGCGGCGGGGCCTGGCGGATCATCCTCGCGGAGGTCATGCCATGACCCTCGCCGCCCGCTGCCGCGCCCTCGCCCTCTCCGCCACCCTGATGCTCCTGCTCACCCTGCTCGGGGCAGTGCCCACCGCTGCCGCGCAGCGCAGTTGCGTCGGCGGCGGGCTCCAGCAGGTCCCCGAGAAGGAGACCATCGCGAACTCGATGCCCGTCCTCTTCGTCCACGGCATCAACGCGGGCGCCGACACCTGGGACGGGCCGGGAGCCGACGAGGAGAAATGGTTTCCCCGGCAGGTCGCGAACCTGCACAACATCACCGCGTGGACCTTCGACTACACGCCGGCCCAGCCGGCATGGGTCACGGACCCGCGCATCGGCCCCGCGCTGCGGACCGCGATCGACTGCCTCGCCGACGCCTCCGGCCACAAAGTCATGGTCGTGGCCCACTCGATGGGCGGCCTGGCCACGCAGTACGCCGTCTCGCTGCCCAGTCGCACATCCGACGGCAAGGCATGGCAGAAAGTGGCCGAGGTGATCACCATCGGGACTCCCTTCCGGGGCACTCCCGTGGTCACTGGCGCGGACTTCCTGGTTCCGGGCCCCGCGAGGTCAATGGAAGACCTGCTCCTGAAGCAGGAGCTGTCCTTATGCCGCGGCTACGCCGGAGGCGGGCTGCTCGCCACGTGCCAGACCCTTGATGTGCTCCGCTCGCCGCAGAGCCTGGCTCTTCGGACCGACTCACCGCAGATCAGGAAGTTGCCGCCCTGGCCCAAGGCACTGCCCGTCCGTGCCATGGCCGGAGACATCCGGCTGCGCCTCGACTTGCTGGGGCTCGGGCCGTCCTCGGGGACGCTCTCCCTGGGCGACATCGCGGTGCCTCGCTCCTCGGCCACCGCGTACCACAACAAGTCCGGCGCCCCCTACGTCCTCACCTGCGTCGCGCGCACCTTCACACAGGTGATCTCCAACGACTGCACCCACACCAGCGTCAAGACCGCGCCGAAGATCGTGTCCGCGGTGGCCGACCGGGCGAAGGCCCTCCAGCGGAAACAGGCGACACCTGAACTCGCCTACGCCACCGCCGACAGCGTCAACGTGTGGACCAACGGCAGCAAGAAGAAGCTCGCCCCCGTCCCCAGCGGATACCGCGTACGGCAGCTCGCCTGGTCGTCCGACGGCAACTCCCTCGCCTGGCTCGCCGAGCGGCGCGACGGCACGGGCCGGAAGGTGTTCCAGGTGCGCCGGGCCCGGGGACAGCCCTTCGTCACCCCCCGTGTCCGTACCTGGGAGTGCCCCGACTGCTCGACGATCGCCTTCCGCGAGAACCAGCTGGTCTCCGACGGCGTCCCGGACCCGAACCGGCCGAAGCTGTGGAGCTATCCGCCCCAGGGCGGCGCGCGGCGGGCGCTGCCGGTGACGGGCCTGCCCTCGCCGGACGAGTGTTTCAGCCCGACGTACTGCGGCCGCCTACAGCTCCTCGGCGCCGCACCCCGCGGCGAGTTGACCGTCTCGTACTTCGACTCCGGTGGCGGCAACTTCCCCGGCGTGGGCGCGTTCTACCAGGTCTCGCGCGAGGGCACGGCCCGGTCCGTCCAGTCGTTCTACGGCAGTGGGCTCGGGCCCGAG
>NZ_MUNE01000682.1 GCF_002154605.1 Streptomyces milbemycinicus
GGGACGGGCGGGCCGTCCAGCAACTGCTCGACCGGCGGGCCGCGGCGGTCCGGGAGCGCGACGCGGACGCCTTCCTCGCCACCGTCGACCGGCGCTCCGCCCGCTATCTGGCCGAGCAGCGCCGGATGTTTGCTCACCTGGCCGCCGTACCGGTGCGCTCCTGGACCTACCACCTGGTGGACACCGGCGGCTTCGACCCCGCGCTGGGCGAGGGCCGCCGCCTCGCCGCCCAGGTCGAGCTGCGCTACCGGCTCTCCGGATACGACACCGTGCCGGTCGTCGCCGAGGAGTATCTGACCCTCGCCCAGCGGAACGGGCGCTGGTACGTGGCCTCCGACGACGGTGAGGAGGACGGCCGGCACACCTCCGTGCAGCTGTGGGACCAGGGCGCGGTGACCGCCGTACGCGGCGCGCACAGCCTCGTCCTCGGCGTGGGCCAGGACCGGCGGCGGCTGCGCGAGCTGGCGGACGGCGCGGACCGGGCGGTGGCCGCCCTGCGCAAGGCGTGGCCCCACCCGTGGGCCGGGCGGGTGGTGGTGGAGGTCCCCGCCTCCCTGGACCGGATGGCCGCCCTGCTGGGCTCGTCCGCGAGCGGCTACCGCGGTATCGCGGCCGTCACCACCGGCGAGGCGGGGGGCGGCCGTCGCGCCGCCGCCGACCGCGTCATCGTCAACCCCGAGGCGTACGAGGTCCTCGGTGACTTCGGCCGGCGCGTCGTGATCACCCACGAGACGGCCCATGTGGCCACCCGCACCGCCACCACCCCCGCCACCCCGATGTGGCTCTCCGAGGGCTTCGCCGACTGGACGGGCTACCTCGGCACCGGCCGCACCCCCCGCGAGGTGGCCCCGGAACTGGCCCGCTCCATCACGTCCGGCCGCCTCCCGGACGCCCTCCCGGACGACAAGGCCTTCGGCTTCGGCGGCAGCGCGGACGTCCTGTCCCAGGCGTATGAGGAGGGCTGGCTGGCCTGCCGTCTGATCGCGGAGAAGTGGGGCGAGAGCAAGCTGGTCGACTTCTACCGCGCGGTGGGCGAGAGCCCGGGCCGCAAGGGGGCGGTGGAGTCCGCGCTGCGCGAGGTGCTGGGCACGAACCTGGCCGAGTTCACCGACCTGTGGCGCAAGTACGTGATCTCTCAGTTCGATTAAGTCGATTAAGGGGTTCGGCCGGCGGAGCTAGCTCGTCTCCAGCCGGTCCAGGGCGTCCGCGAGCCACCGCCGCTCCTCCGCGGTGGTCGCGCGGGCGATCCGCAGCATCCCCTCCCGGAAGACGTCCCCGGCCCGCTCCGCGCGCACCGGCTCGCCGCCCTCGTAGAAGAAGCTCGACGGGGTGTCCAGGAACGCCTGGCGGCGCCGCAGCACGGCCGCCTGCTCGGCCGGGTCCGGCAGCCGGCGGAGGAACGCGAGCAGCGTGAAGAACCGCTGGCCGTCGCTGATCTCCACGTCCTTGGGCGCACGCAGCCGGGACAGCAGCTCGGCGCGGCCCGCGTCGGTGAGGGACAGCACCCGGCGCGGGGCGGCGCTGGCACCCGGTTCGGTGCGCTGGTCCAGCAGACCGGCCTTCGTCAGCCGGGTGATCGCCGGGTAGAGCGCACCGTCGCTCACCGGGCGGACATGGCCGCTCAGGGCCTTGATGCGCTCCTTGAGCTCGTAGCCGTGCAGCGGCTGGTCGGACAGGAAGCCGAGGATCGACAGCTCCAGCACCTTGGGTGACGTCCTTTCACTTGCCCACTCGCTCGCACCATGGTACCTCTCATCGCGGTACCTCGATTAGAGGTACGTGGTGCTGAGAGGGGAAGAAATGCCGCAGGAGACGGCGCCGGAGGCGCTGCCCAGGGAACACCGCCGCAGACTCGCGGGCCTGGCGTGCCCGGTCTACGGCGAACTGCTGGCCGGTGTGGTCGCCGGGATCGTCAACATGGTGTGGGTGGCCCGCCTCGGCGGACCGGCGGTCGCCGCCGTGGCCGTGGCCACCAACGTCGAGAACCTGGCCCTCGGCCTGATCCTGATGGCCGGCAGCGGCACCACCGTCCTGGTCGCCCGCGCCCGCGGCGCGCGCGACCCGGCGGCCCTGCGCACCGCCGTACGCGGCGGCTGGGCGCTGTGCGCGCTGCTCATCCCGCCCGTCGCGGTCGGCGGCTGGGCGCTGCGCGAGCCACTGGCCCGTCTGGTGCTCGGCGGCGACGGACAGGCCCTCCGCCTCGCCGTCGGCTACTTCGCCGTCTCCCTGCCCGGCCTCGCCGTCTTCTTCGCGCAGAACCTCCTCGACGGCGTCCTCAAGGGTGCCGGGGACACCCGCACCCCCATGCGCCTCGCCTTCCTCGCCAACGCGCTGATCCTCGTCCTCGACCCGCTGTTCGTCTTCGGGCTGTGCGGGCTGCCCCGGCTCGGCGTGACCGGCGCCGCCTGGGCCACCGTCGCCGGGCGCTCGGCCGCCCTCGCCGCCGGGCTGGTGGCGCTGCACCGCAACCCCCTGCTGCGCCAGGCCGCCACGGCCCGCCCCGCCGGGCGCACTCTG
This sequence comes from Streptomyces milbemycinicus, assembly GCF_002154605.1. Classification (GTDB taxonomy): domain Bacteria; phylum Actinomycetota; class Actinomycetes; order Streptomycetales; family Streptomycetaceae; genus Streptomyces; species Streptomyces milbemycinicus. The sequence goes on from NZ_MUNE01000682.1 coordinate 2,518, forward strand.
CCCGCCCTGCGCGCCACCGCCGCCACCGGCCTGCCGATGGCCGCCGACTTCACGGCCCGGATGGCCGGTTCCCTGCTGCTGGTGGCCGTCGTGGCGCGGATCGGGGTGGCGTCCGTCGCCGCGTACGCCATCGCCACCAAAGCGATGTACGTGGCGACCATGTCCTTCTACGCGGTACGGCAGGCCGCCGCCATCCACACCGCCCACACCCTCGGCGCCGGCCGCGACCAGCGGGCCGCCATCGCCCGCCAGGCCGCGCTGCTCGGCGCCGCGCTCGGCGCGCTCGCCGCCCTGGTGCTGCTGGCCGCAGCGCCGTGGGTGATGCGGGCGTTCGGCGCGCGGCCGGACGTCGCCGCGGCCGGTACGGCGTTTCTGCGCTGCGTGGGCCCGTATCTGGCCCTGCTGGGCTGTTTCATCGCGCTCGGCGGCGTGTTCGAGGGGGCCGGGGGCAGCCCGCTGATGCTGCGCGTCACCCTCGCCGGCACGGCCGTCCAACTGCCGCTGGCCTACGGCCTGTCCGGCCTCGGGCTGCCCGGGGTGTGCGCGGCCATGGCCCTGGCCGCGGCCCTCCAGTGCCTGGCCGTACTCGCCCTGTCCCGCCGCTTCGCCCCGCCACGGGCCCCCGCCCGCCGGGCCGCGGAACGGGCCGGGGCGCGCTGACCGGAGCCCGGCCGCCGCGCCCGCATCCGGTACTGCAGGCAGGGCCGGTACTGTCGGCAGGAATGGACAAGACCCTGATCGTCACCAACGACTTCCCGCCCCGGCCCGGCGGCATCCAGGCGTTCCTGCACAACATCGCGCTGCGCCTGGACCCGCAGCAGGTCGTCGTCTACGCCTCCACCTGGAAGCGCGGCCGGGAGGGTGCCGAGGCCACCGCCCGGTTCGACGCCGAGCAGCCGTTCCGCGTCGTACGGGACCGTACGACCATGCTGCTGCCCACCCCGCGGGTGACCCGGCGCGCCACCGAGCTGCTGCGCGCGCACGGCTGCACCGCGGTGTGGTTCGGGGCCGCCGCCCCGCTCGGGCTGATGGCCCCGGCGCTGCGCGCGGCGGGCGCCCGGCGGCTGGTGGCGACCACCCATGGGCACGAGGCCGCCTGGGCCCAGCTCCCCGCCTCCCGCGGGCTGCTGCGCCGGATCGGCCAGTCCACCGACACCCTCACCTACCTCGGTGAGTACACCCGCTCGCGGATCGCCGCCGCGATCGGGCCCGAGGCCGCGGCGCGCATGGTCCAACTGACGCCCGGCGTGGACGAGAAGAGCTTCCACCCCGACTCGGGCGGCGCCGAGGTCCGGGCCCGGCTCGGGCTCGCCGACCGCCCCGTCGTCGTCTGTGTCTCCCGGCTGGTGCCGCGCAAGGGACAGGACACCCTCATCCAGGCCATGCCGCGGATCCTGGCGGAGGTCCCGGACGCCGTGCTGCTGATCGTCGGCGGCGGCCCGTACGCCAAGGAGCTGCACCGGCTGGCCGAGACCACCGGCGTCGCCGACTCCGTACGTTTCACCGGCGCGGTCCCCTGGGAGGAGCTGCCCGCCCACTACGGCGCGGGCGACGTGTTCGCTATGCCCTGCCGCACCCGGCGTGGCGGCCTGGACGTCGAGGGCCTCGGCATCGTCTATCTGGAGGCATCCGCGACCGGCCTGCCCGTCGTCGCCGGCGACTCCGGCGGCGCGCCGGACGCGGTCCTCGAGGGCGAGACGGGCTGGGTGGTGCCCGGCGGCTCCGCCGAGCAGGCGGCCGAGCGGATCGTCGCGCTGCTCCAGGACCCCGAGCTGCGGCGGCGGATGGGGGAGCGGGGGCGGGCCTGGGTGGAGC
>NZ_MUNE01000683.1 GCF_002154605.1 Streptomyces milbemycinicus
AGCGGCCGTCAGGGGGCTCGCGGGGGTCAGAACAGTAGTCACGTCGCCTCTTCTCTAGCTCGACGAGCTGTCGTACCAGGGTCAACATCCAACCAAGCCGAAAACGTTCCCGCTCGTGGCTTTTTCTCAAAAATTGCTTCTGAGTAGACCGGATGGTGACGGTTGGCGGCGAATGAGCCGTATTGCGTGGGTTTACGGTTTCACGTCGCTTGTCGGATTTGTCCTCCCGGCTGGGTTGCCGGTTGTTGGTGAGGACGTGCCCGGAGCCTAAATGGTTCATGCCTGAAAGGGAACGTGATGTTTGTGTCACCCCAACGAGCGATCGAACGTACGAGCGAAAGTCAAGGAGTCTGGACTAGCATGGACGTTCTCATGGGTGGCGGCACAACGGCTCTATCAGGCCTCGGTACGCTCTGACGGGCGACCCAGCCACCAAGTAGGCCCCCAGCGGGGCCAAGAAGAAATTCAGCGAGGAGCGAACCGCGTGACCGCCGACACGTCCGTGCCGTCCACTGCGCTGCTTACCGGAGCAGACCGGGGCGGCTCCAACTACACCGCGCGGCACCTGCTCGTCCTGGAAGGGCTCGAAGCGGTACGCAAGCGCCCCGGTATGTACATCGG
>NZ_MUNE01000684.1 GCF_002154605.1 Streptomyces milbemycinicus
CTCGTCTGGCCTTTCGGGCCGAGCGAGGGGGCATCTCAATGCCCGTTGTCAAGCCGCTGCGGGAACTGGCGGGGTGAGGCTGAACGGCCGTTTGTCCCGCAGCATGGCCCACAGAACGTCGACTCTACGCCGGGCCAGCGAGAGGACTGCCTGGGTGTGAATCAGCCCCTCGCCTCTCTTCTTGCGGTAGTAGTCCTGGGACGGGCCGGGCAACGTCATCGACACGTGGGCGGACATGTAGAAGATGTGCCGCAGACGTCGGCTGTAGTTCTTGGGTCGGTGTAGGTTGCCGGTCTTGCGGCCGGAGTCCCTGGGAACGGGGGCAAGGCCGGCGTGCGCGGCAAGTTGACCGGCGTCCCTGTGGCTGGTCATGTCGCCCACGATGGCGAGGAGTTCGGTGCCGAGGATCGGCCCCATGCCCGGCAGCGACTCGATGATGGCGGCACGTTCGTCGGTGCGGAACAAGGCGGTGATGCCCTGCTCGTTCTCCTTGATCCGCTCGTCGAGTTCGAGGATGCGGTGTGACAGCTGCTGCACGAGCTTCGCCGCCAGGTCCTCGCCGGGCAGCGTCGTCCGCTGCGATGCCGCGGCCTCGACGGCCCGCTGAGCAAAGGCGGCGGCCCTGCGGACGTTGCGGCGCGCGAGCCAGTCCGTCAGGCGCTTGGGCCCCATCCGGCGGATGGCCGCCGGCGTCTGGTAGCCGGTCAGCAGGATCAGCCCGGGGCGCTTGCGGTACTCGAAGGCCCGCTCCAGGGCCGGGCAGATGCCGACCAGGATCTCGCGGAGCCGGTTGATCAGCCGCACCCGTTCGGCGATCAGGTCGTGGCGGTAGCCGACGAGCAGTTGCAGCCCGCTGGTCAGCTCTACCGAGGGCTCGATGGGCCGGAAGTCGCGACGCATCCGGGCCAGGTCGGCGATGATCCGTGCGTCCTTCGCATCGGTCTTTCCCTCTCCGCGGTAGGCCCCCGTCATGCGGTTGACGGTCTTGCCGGGGATGTAGACGACCGGCTGTCCATGGTCGAGCAGGAGAGCCAGGAGGAGGGCTGAGGGGCGGCTGGAGACGTCCACCGCCCAGCGGACCTCGTCCGCCATGGCCAGCACGTCAGCGAGGAACTTTCCGCGACAGCAGTCGTTCACCCTCGCCGTCGATGGCCACCGCCCAATGGTGGCCCTTGCCTGCGTCGATGCCCACCCAGATCAGCTGATGTCTCGTGCCCAACGTGCGTCCTCACCCCTAGTGACCTGCGTTTTCGTGGTCCGAGGGACACCCCGCCGTCGAAGCCTTAGTCAGCGATGGGTCGCAACTCTCAATCAGCAGTCAGAGCGTCCAAGGGAACCGGGCGGCCATGCCCCGGGAGCCATCTGCGCGGCACTTCATCATCAGCCACACCCGGTTCCCCCGGACCACACCAAACCTTCCCAAGTCCCCTTAGAACCACACCAACGGTTCTAAGGCTTTCGTCATGCCCGGGCAGCACGACGGCCCCCAGGGTGATCTGGAGGCCGATCGCTGCATCCCCGGGTTCTCCCGGAGTACCGTCTGAATGTCGAGTTCAGAACGGAGTTCAGTATGCCCGAAGAAACTCACATTGGCGCCCGGCTACGCAAGATCCGCAAGCGGCGTGGTCTGAGCCAGCGGGACCTGGCTGTCGCCTCCGGGGTATCGCTCTCCCTCATCAGGAAGTTGGAGCAGGGAACCCTCGACGACACTCGCATGGAAACGGCCCACCAACTCGCCGTCGGCCTGCGCGTCCCCACCAGTAGCCTGCTGGAACGCGATGACGAGGAGAGCGCGGACGACACGGCCGGGCAATGGCGTCCGCTCCGGCAGGCCGTCCAGATCGCCGCCCTCCACGAAGGCGAGGCCCCCACGGTGGATGGCGTCCGCGCCATGTTGCCCGAGGTGCGGGCCGCCTACTTCGACAATCGGTTGGGCGAACTCACCGGCCTCCTCTCTCCTCTGCTACGCGACGCTGACGCGCTCGGCGACACCACCGACGCGCGAGACGTACGGTCCCACCTGCTGCAGATCGCCGGATCGACACTCACTCAGGTCCGCCAGTACAGCGCGGCAGAGACCGCGCTACGCCGCGCTTTGGACGACGCGCCGGACCGGCTTCGCGCTGCGGGAATCATCGCCACCTGGAGCTGGCTGCTCGTCCGCCAGGGCAAGCTCGCCGCCTCCCGGGAGCTGGCCACTCGGTGGGCTGACGACGTCGAGCCGCGACTGTCCCGCGCAACTCCTGAGGAACTGGCCGCATGGGGCTGGCTGCTGATGCAGGCATCGGCCGCCAATCTCCGCGACAACCGTCGAGGAGAGGCGGACGACACGATGCGGCTCGCGCGGTCCGTCGCGGTCCTGATGGGACGCGAGTTGCCGCGGGGTACGGAGCGGCTGACGACGTGGGGCCCGGCCACGGTGCGGTACAAGGCGGCGGAGCGACACATCGTCCTGGACCAGCCGGACCGAGTGCTGCGCGCGGCAACGCGCCCTGGCGGCCTGGCGGTCTCCACGGAGTATCACCGGCACCGGCTTGATGTGGCGAAGGCGCACGTGATGATGCGGCAGTACGGGGAATCGATTTCGGTGCTGACCGAGGTGAACGTCAACGCGCCAGAGTGGCTGGCCAGTCAGCGGTATGCGCGCGACATTTTGTCCGATGTGGTAGCGAAGCGAAGGACACTAACACCCGAAATGCGCACCTTGGCCGACGCGGTCGGCCTACCGATGTAACTCTCCTTGTCACTTCCGTCGGCGGCTCCGCAGAAGTGCCATTGAGGTGTGACGTGCGTCTCACTTAGCGTCACGGCACGGACACACGTCACCCTCAGGGGAGCCGACCATGACAATCAGAGCCTTGCCGTGGACACCGCCGAGCGGCCGCAGCGCACAGCTGCAGCCCGCTGGTAAATCGTGGGACGCCGTGCGCGTCCCCCACCTCCTCGGCAAACGGGCCTTGGAATCGCTCGGCGAGGCCACGGGCGCCGTGATCGAGAACCCCTACGACGGGGTGCTGTACTGGCTCACCACCCCCGGCACCGCCGACCAGTACGACATCGACTGGCCGCCCGGCGTCGAAGTCTGGGGGGCGACCGCCTTCATCGAGGTGCCCCCCGTCGACTGCCGGAAGGGACCGGGCGTTCGCTGGCGCGTACCGCCCCGGGACCGGCACCTCACCGACCCGGCGGCACTCCTGGCCGCACTTCAGGCTGCGGCCCGCGAAGCGATCGGCCCCCGCGAGGAGGGCTCCCGGTGACGCAGTTCTGCTACCGCTGCGACAAGCCCACGCGAGAGCCGATCACCGTGGTCCGTTTCTCGGCATCCGGGCCCGGCTGCCTGCGCCACCTGTGCCCGGACTGCAACCACCGAATGCCTCCCCCCGACGCGAACCTCTACGACGTCCTCGTGGCCCTCCAGCTCAGCCGTAGCGAGAGGTTGGCGTCGTGACCGCCCCGGCCGACGCCCGGCGCCTGTCCCCGTACTGCCAGATGTACAACGACCAGCCCGACACCACGCCCGACGAGATCCACGCGTTCTGCAAGGGCCCGGGCGAGGTTCGCTTGGCGCCGGTCCCGCCCGCGACCCGCGGCCTACTCATCTTCACCGTCCGCTGTGACTGCGGCTGCCACAAGACTCCGCCCGCCGAGGGCTGAAGTCGGACGCCACATAGACCGGTGGGCCGCTGGTGGTCCGGTTCCCCCGTCCCGGACCAGCGTGTGTCAGCGGCCCACCTCCCAGCGTCCGCCCGCCTCCATCTCGCCCCGGAGGCGGGCGGGCACGCAGCCCCCGCTCCGGCCGCTCGCCGATTGGTGAGGACGGCCGGCCGGAGCGGGCCGCAAATGCACGACGACCGAAGATCTACATCCTGAAGGAGAGCGCATCATGGCACCGACCCACACCCTCGATCGCCCGGCCACCTCGACCGTCAGGCCGTTCGGCCTGTCCAAGACCGTCCCGGTGACGGGCGAAGCGTTCGTGATGCCGGCCCTGCACCTCTGCCCGGAGCGGCAGATCAGCGTGACCGAGACCGGGACGCCGTTCATCAGCGAGCCGTCGATGAAGACGAAGCTCACGACGACGACGCAGACCAAGGAGGACAACCAGCTGGCGACCGACACGGCGAACGACACGGACTGACGGCTGACAGAAGGATCTGAACCATGACCGTCCTGGTGCTGACCCGGCCCGATGATTCGACCGCTGACCTGGTCATAGCGGAGCTCAACGAGCGATCCGTACGCGTACATCGTCTCGACCCCGGTGACTTCCCGGAGAACCTGACCGTGTCGGCCCGGATCGGCCCCGACCTGACGTCGTGGCAGGGCGTCTTACGCGGTCAGCACCGGGACGTGTCTCTCAGCGACATCCGATCTGTGTACTACCGGCGCCCCGGAGCGCCCCGTCTCCACCCCGACATGTCCGAGCAGGACGCACGATGGGCCCAGGCCGAGGCGCAAGCCGGGTTCAGCGGGATGACGTACTCGCTGCCCTGCCTGTGGGTGAACCACCCGAACCGCAACGCGCTCGCTACGTACCCGCCCGTCGCCCTGGCCGCAGCGGCCCGCGGCGGGCTCGCTGTCCCCCGCACGCTGATCACCAACGACCCGGACCAGGCGCGCAAGTTCGTCTCCGCGCTGCCGGGCCAAGTCGCCGCGTACAAGGCGCTCGGCACCACCCACCCCAGCGACCAGGACGACCGGCCGCAGGCCCTGTGGACGACGCAGGTCCGGCCGGGTGAGATCGATGAGTCCGTCAGGCGCACCGCGCACCAGTTCCAAGAGTGGGTGGACAAGGCGTACGAGGTGCGGCTCACCGCGGTCGCGCACAGCTTGTTCGCGGCAGAGATCCACGCGGGCTCAGACGCCGCCCGCCTCGATTTCAGGTCGGACTACGGCAGCCTGACGTTCAAGCCCTGCCACGTGCCCGAGCGCATCGCCGGGGGCGTCCACATGCTGATGTACACGTTCGGCCTGCAATACGTCGCCCTGGACTTCCTCGTTAACCCACAGGGCCACTGGTACCTGGTCGACGTCAACCCCAACGGGCAGTGGGGATTCATCCCGGACCTGAGGGCGCCCATCACCCGAGCACTCGCTGACCTACTGGAGAGGGCCCACACATGATCACCGAAGTACCGTCGGCTGACGAGCTGCGGCAACACATGGCCGACCACCTGGTGAGGGCTGGCTGGGTCCGGACCAAGCCGTGGCGTGCCGCCTTCCTGAGCGTCCCCCGCCACGAGTTCGTCCCCGAATTCTCCGTCCGCGCGCAGGGCAGCCTGCACAGGTACAGCAAGGGCGACCCCGCGTGGCTGGTCACGGCCTACCGGGACGTCTCCCTGCTGACCCAGTTCAACAGGGACGGCATCGCCACCAGTTCGTCGACGCAGCCCTCCCTCATGGCCCACATGCTTGAAGCCCTCGACGTCCAGGACGCGGACACCGTGCTGGAGATCGGCGCAGGCACCGGCTACAACGCCGCCCTGCTCTCCCACCGCCTCGGCAGCGACAACGTCGTAACCGTGGACGTCGACCCCGACCTGGTGGCGGTCGCGAAGACGCGACTGCGCGAGGCCGGGTACGAGCCGACACTCGTCGTCGGCGACGGGACGGTTGGCTGCCCCGAACGGGCGCCGTACGACCGGCTTCTGGCGACGTGCGGCGTCGGCAGGATCCCGAACGCCTGGCGAGAGCAAGTCCGCCCGGGCGGGGTGATCGTGGCCAATATCGGCTGCGGCATCGCGCGCCTGTCCGTGACGGCCGACCACTCGGCCGACGGCCGGTTCCTCCCCGAGCTGGCCAACTTCATGACCGCCCGGTCGAGCCCTGACACTGTGGGGACCGCCACGGGGCGGCTCGTGCAGCCGCTGCTGACGTGGTCCGACCAGGCCCGGGAGATCACCATTCCGGCGAGCCTGGACGCTGCCATGCCGCAGCTGCTTGCTTCGCTGGTCCAGCCGGGGGTCGTCGAGTTCGCCCTGGCGGACGATGACGGCCGGCAGATGCGATGCCTTTTCGACCCGGTCACCTCGTCGTGGGCGCGTATCGCCATGACCGGGGTCCAGTCCGCTCGGCTCGACCACGGCGGCCCCCGTGATCTGTGGGCCGAGCGGGAGCCGCTGATCAGTTACTGGCGGGATGCTGGGCGGCCGGGGCATGACCGCTATGGCCTGTCGGTCTCCGTGGACGGTGCTCATACGCTGTGGCTGGACGAGCCGGAGGGTGCGAGTTGGCGGCTGTCTGACCGTCGGCGGCCGGAGCGTTCGCCCCGGCCGGCTCCCTGGCCCGCGAGCGTACTTCGGCCCGCGCCGACCGGCCGCCCCGGTGATCGCGGCGGCGAAGGTCACAGCAAGGACGGTCCCAACAGGCCATAAGCGCAGGCCGCGCCGTTCGGTGCGGCGCCGAGGCGGTTCACGACAGGGCCTCGACAAGCTCTTTGGCGAGAGGACCCGAGGAAGCGGGGTTCTGTCCTGTGAAGAGGTTGCGGTCCACGACCGTGTACGGCTTCCAGGCGGGACCCCGCGAATACTGGGTGGGCAGCTTCTTCAACTCGTCCTCCAGCAGCCACTTGGCTTTGTCGGCGAAGCCGACGCCGATCTCCTCCTCGTTGCAGAAACCCGTCACCCGGTAGTTCGCGAAGGGCGTGTTGCCGTTTGTGTCTCGGGTCGCGAGGAGAGCAGCCGGGGCGTGGCAGACGATGCCGAGTGGTTTGCCGGAAGCGAGTGCCTTTCGCAGCAGTGATGCGGAGTCGGCGTCGACCGAGAGGTCTTCCATCGGGCCGTGACCTCCGGGGTAGTAGACCGCGTCATAGTCCTCGAGGCGCACTTCTTTGAGGGAGATGGGGTGCCGCAGCTCATCCGCCGCCTCAATGACGGCCTCCTCCCGGAGGGCGTTCTCCTCGCCGCCCGCCATACGGGGCTCCAGGCTCATCGTGTCCACAACGGGGACGGTCCCACGCGGAGTTGCCACGGTGACCTCGTGTCCGGCGTCGGTGAACACGCTGTAAGGCGCAACGAACTCCTCGGCCCAGTACCCGGTGGGGTGTCGGTGCCCGTCCTTCAGGGTCCAGTAGCTCGCGCCGGTCAGCACGCAAAGGATCTTGGCCATAGGACGCTCCTTTGGCAGGTTGCCCTGGAAACGGCGTGGGGCGACACACTTAAACGCGCACAACAAGTGTGAGCAGGCACCTTGGAGGCTGCAACTTGATCGGCATCGTAAAACGTCAAGTGGTGATCAATGCAGAGGGCGGTCCGGCAGGAGCGCGAGGCCCTGGGGCGCGGCGATGTCGCCGGACGCCACGGCCGCCGCCGACGTTGATGTCATCTGTGGATGTCGAAGACCCCCGACCGGGATCGGCTGGGGGTCTTTTCACTGGTGGGCGCAGACGGGTTCGAACCGCCGACATCTGCCTTGTAAGGGCAGCGCTCTACCGCTGAGCTATGCGCCCGGGATGAGGTGCCAGCCTACCCTGTCCGCGCCGCACCGCCGCAATCCAGTAGGTGAGGGAAAGAACGGGCCTGATCGCGAACCATCCGTCATGCCTGTTCGTCAGTGACGGGTGGGAGAATGACAGCCGGGCCTGGGGCGATCCATGTGGGAGAGGGAAGTGGCGGCGACATCCGCGCAGTCTGCACGTCCAGTACGTCGTCCGCGTCCAGGGCATGGTCGGGGTCCAGCGCACCGCCTGGGGGCGAGGT
>NZ_MUNE01000685.1 GCF_002154605.1 Streptomyces milbemycinicus
TCGGCGTCAGGCGTCAGGCGCAGGCGTCGGACTTCAGTCGTCAGGAGACTTCGGTCGTCAGGCGTTGTACGGCTCAGTAGGGGCCGTTGACGTTGTCCATCGAGCCGTACCGGTGGTACGCGTAGTTGCACGCGGCGGTGATGTTGGCGACCGGGTCGTAGATGTCCCAGGAGGTGCCGTCGACGTGGTAGGCCTTGAAGGTCGGGTCTATGACCTGGAGCAGGCCCTTGGAGGGAATGCCGTTCTGGGCGTTGATGTCCCAGAGGTTGATGGCGCGCGGGTTACCGCTCGACTCCCGCATGAGGTTCCGGTAGATCCCGTTGTAGCTGCCCGGGATGCCCTTCTCCTTCATGACGGCGAGCGATTCCTTGATCCAGCCGTCGAGGTTGTTCGCGTAGACCGGCTTGCGTGCGGCGGCCCGGCTCGCGGCCTCCCTGGCGGCCCGCTCCTTGTCCGCCTTCTCCTTGGCGGCCTTCTCCTCGGCGGCCTTCTTGGCGGCGGCTTCCTCGGCGGCCTTCTTCTTCGCGGCTTCCTCGGCTGCCTTCTTGGCGGCGGCCTCCTCAGCGGCCTTCTTCTTCGCCGCCTCCTCGGCCGCCTTCTTCTTCGCGGCCTCCTCCTTCGCCTGCTGCGTGGCGAGCTCGGACTGGTGGACAAGGCTCTCGTGCTGGGCCTCGTGGTCGACGACCTGTTTGCTCCAGGCGACGGGCTTGGCGGGCAGTTCCTTGGTGGCGGTCGTGTGGCCTTCGGACTGGGCCGGGACGACTGCGAAGGCGAGGGCGGCGGCGCCCGCGGCGGCGATGCCGGCGGCGGAGAACTTGTGCGTCTTGGTCAAGCGGCTGTAACCGGGAATGCGGGGGACGGGCATGGCGGACTTAACCTCTTCCAATCGCTCGTGTCGCAGGCCAAATCGGCGCTTGGGAGCGCCGTGTTCTGATCTACGGCGCCGTGCGACTGATGGAAATTCTTAGCGCCCGCAAAATGTTGTGGCAAAGGCGTGACATACGACCCTGCTTAGTGGACACCTAGGCGGCTCCCACCTGTGAGAGCGGCCGTCTTCCCCGCTCACGACTGCTTTAAAACGTCCACTATTCGTGGTCGTACGTGATTCAGGTCCTGTGTCAGGGGTCACAGCGCAGATGCTTCCGTATCGCGTGATGTGCCTGAGCAAATACATACTGTGGTCGCCATTCCGGATCATCGCGACGCGCCGCTGCAAAGCGAATTCCTCCCTCCTCGGGACTAGGACTTAGGTCCCGAGGAGTGCCGCCGACCGGCCGATATGCCCGAGTCGCGCGCGCCGGTACGGTGTCCGTCATGACAAAGGGACGCGGTGCCGGGGCCGGGGCGGGCCTGGCCAATGTGAGTGATGCGCTCCTCGCCATGAGCAGACACCTGGAAGTCCGTGATGTCCTAAAGACGATCGTTGTGTCCGCCCGTGAGGTGCTTGATGCGGAGTATGCGGCGCTGGGGGTTCCAGACGACCATGGGGGCTTCGCCCAGTTCGTAGTAGATGGGGTCAGTGAGGAGCAGTGGAAGGCCATCGGCCCGCTGCCCCGCCAGCACGGAATCCTGGCCGCGATGCTGCACGACGCCACCCCGCAGCGGCTGGCCGATGTCCGCCTGGATCCGCGCTTTGAGGGCTGGCCCGATGCGCACCCTGAAATGTCCGACTTTATTGGGCTTCCCATTGCCGACGGCGACGAAGTGCTCGGCGCGCTCTTCCTCGCCAACAAGCGCTGCCCCAAGCCGAGCGGAAGCTGCGGATTCACCTCGGAGGACGAGGAACTGCTGGCCATCCTCGCCCAGCACGCCGCGATCGCCCTCACCAACGCCCGGCTCTACGAGCGCAGCCGCGAGCTCACCATCGCCGGAGAGCGCGCCCGGCTCGCCCATGAGCTGCACGACGCCGTCTCCCAGAAGCTGTTCTCCCTGCGGCTCACCGCCCAGGCCGCCACCGCGCTCGTGGACCGCGACCCCGCCCGGGCCAAGGGCGAGCTGCAGCAGATAGCCGCCCTCGCCGCCGAGGCGGCCGACGAGCTGCGCTCCGCCGTCGTCGAGCTGCGCCCGGCCGCCCTCGACGAGGACGGCCTCGTCGCCACCCTGCGCACCCAGATACGGGTCCTCGACCGCGCCCACACCGCCCGCGTCACCTTCGCCGCCCGCGGCGTCCGCGCGCTGCCGGCGGCCCAGGAGGAGGCCCTGCTGCGGGTGGCCCAGGAAGGCCTGCACAACGCCCTGCGCCACGCGAACGCCGACCGGGTGGAGGTCACCCTGGCCCGCCACGGCCAGGGCGCGCTGCTGCGCGTCACCGACGACGGCGCGGGTTTCGACCCCTCGGCCGTCCGCCGGGCGGGGCGCCACCTCGGTCTGGTCTCGATGCGCGACCGGGCCGGCGGCGTGGGTGGCCGTCTGACCGTGGAGTCGGCGCCCGGAAAGGGCACCGTGATCGAAATGGAGGTGCCCGGTGGCTGAGCCGGCCAGTGGGATCCGGGTGTTGCTCGTGGACGACCACCAGGTGGTGCGGCGCGGGCTCCGGACGTTCCTGGAAGTGCAGGACGACATCGAGGTGGTGGGGGAGGCGGCCGACGGCGAGGAGGGCGTGGCCCGCGCCGAGGAACTGCGGCCCGACGTCATCCTGATGGATGTGAAGATGCCCGGCACCGACGGCGTCGAGGCGCTGCGCCGGCTGCGCGGCCTCGACAACCCGGCCCGGGTGCTGGTCGTCACCAGCTTCACCGAGCAGCGCACGGTCGTCCCCGCCCTGCGTGCGGGCGCGGCGGGATACGTCTACAAGGACGTGGATCCCGACGCCCTGGCGGGCGCCATCAGGTCCGTACACGCCGGGCATGTGCTGCTCCAGCCCGAGGTGGCCCTGGCGCTGCTCTCACAGGAGGAGGCGGGCGGCGGCCAGGGGCGGGGCGGCTCGCTCACCGAGCGGGAACGTGAGGTGCTGGCGCTGATCGCGGACGGCCGGTCCAACCGGGAGATCGCCCGCGCACTGATCCTGTCCGAAAAGACCGTGAAGACCCATGTGTCCAACATTCTGATGAAGCTGGACCTCGCCGACCGGACGCAGGCGGCGCTGTGGGCCGTACGCCATGGAATCGGGGCGTAGGTTGGGTCAATTGCGCGGATTGTCACACTAAGAGGCGATCTGTTGGTGATACGGGAGTGCCGTCTGTCGAGCCGAGATTCATACGGTCGGGTGTATGTCACCCGGACAGCGCAACCCGGTCCGCCCCGCACCGTTCTCCAGGGCGGCTGCGGCGGCCTGCCGCAGTGTTGCGCTAGAAGGGTCTTACCAAGTGAAGAACATCAAGAAGTTCGCGGCCGTCACCATCGCGGTGGGCGGCCTCGCCCTCGCGGGTGCCGGCGCTGCCTCCGCCCACGGCCCCCAGGCTCAGGGCCAGGCCGTGAACTCCCCGGGCGTCGTCGCCGGAAACGAGGCCCAGGTGCCCGTGTTCGTCCCGGTCAACGCCTGCGGTAACACCGTCCGTGCCATCGGTGTGATGAACCAGACCTTCGGCACCTCCTGCGGCAACCGCTGAGCATTCCCCCTCGCATCACACACCACCCCGGCGGCCCGGCCGCCGGGGTGGTGTG
>NZ_MUNE01000686.1 GCF_002154605.1 Streptomyces milbemycinicus
GGTCTTCCGCGCACCGGCCGGCGAGAAGATGACCGACGCGGCCAACAAGGCGACGGTCCAAAAGACCGTCCGCGAGCTCCGGTCGGGCTCGGACGAGGTCGCCTCGGTCGCCGACCCGTACAAGGCGGGCGGGGTCAGCAAGGACAAGACCACGGCGTACGTTCTGACCTCCTACAAGGTCAGCGCCATGGAGCTGGAGGACAAGACGCGGGACGCGCTGAAGGAGGCGGGCGAGGACGCCCGCGCCTCGGGGCTGACGGTCGAGATCGGCGGTGACGCGCTGGAGCAGATGCCCGAGACCGGCGCCACCGAGATCATCGGCATCGCGATCTCGGCGGTCGTCCTCCTCATCACCTTCGGCTCGCTGGTCGCCGCCGGACTGCCGCTGCTCACCGCGATCATCGGCGTCGGCATCGGCATCTCCGGGATCACCGCCCTCGCCACCACCCTGGGCCTGTCCAGTACGACCTCGACGCTGGCGATGATGATCGGCCTCGCGGTCG
>NZ_MUNE01000687.1:0-22636 GCF_002154605.1 Streptomyces milbemycinicus
CCATCGGGCCCAGGGGCGGTGTGACGTCCGCTCCCCACCAGTTCTCATCTTCGTGTTGCTTCGTGTTCTCATCTTCGGCCTGCGTTGCTACGGTGCCCCAGCCCTGACGCACCGTCAGAGCGCCCGTACGCCGCCGCAGCAACCGGAGGCTGAGACATGCGCGCCCTCGCCGCCGCCGCGATCGGACTGGCCGCCGCCCTCGCCCTCGTCTTCACGGTGACGGCCATCGGCGTCCCCAGCGGCAAGACCTCCCCCAAACCGCTGCTCACCACCGTCCCCGAGCACCCCTGAGCCCCGAGGGAGGGACATACCGCCATGCGCCGCAAAGCCAGCCTGGTGCTGCTCGCCTTCGCCGTCTTCTTCGCCGCCCTCTCGCCGCTGCTGCGCTGGTACGCCTTCCCCCGGCTGGCCAAGATCCCGCCCAGCGAGTACCAGACCGCCGTCCTCGAAGCCAAGCCCGCCGTCCTGCTCGACTACGGCACCATGCAGCCCAAAAAGGTCGCCAAGGTCAGCATCGTGCAGACGCTCCGCGGAAACGTCGAGGCGGCGAAGAAGGCCGGGAAGGCGGCCGGACGCGATGTCGTCGTCTGGGACGCCCTGTCGTATATCGCCGGGCCCGACGGCAAGATGGTCTCCAAGGTCCCCGAGCGCTATGTCTTCGACGCCCACACCCAGGACCCCGTGCACCAGGGCGGCGAACACGTCGACGGGGACGCGGTCCGCCGGGAAGGCATCGAGTACAAGTGGCCCTTCCTCACCGAGAAGCGCGACTACACCTACTTCGACGCCCAGACCAGGACCTCCGCGCCCATCCACTACAAGGGCACCCAGAACTTCCGCGGCCTGAAGGTCTACTACTTCGAGCAGACGATCCCCTGGACGAAGGTGAAGCTGCCGAAGACCATGCCGGTCGAGGGCATCACCCCCGAGACCGTCCGCAAGGCCGGCACCACCCGCTGGTACTCCACCAAGCGCATGTTCTGGGTCGACCCGACCACCGGCGCCCCCGTCAACGGGGAGGAAATCCACCGGGATGAGCTGCGCGGCGGCACGCTGCTCGGCGGCCGTGACAAGGTGACCGTCTTCTCCGGCCATGTGAAGATGCGCGAGGACTACATCGAGCACACCGTGAAGATGGTCAAGTCCCAGCGGCAGCTGGTCCTTCTGCTCACCAGCTATCTGCCCTGGGGTTTCCTCGCCCTGGGCGCCGGACTGCTGACGCTCTCCCTCGTCCTGGAGGCCCGCAGCCGCCGCCCGGGCAGCGGCACCGAGGCCCATGACGAGTCCCCGGCCCCACGGCCGGTACCCGCCCCGGTGTAACCGGGTGGGTGGTGCTGTACGGGTCGTCGGCGGTGCTGTCGGGTCTACCAGGTCTGCCGAGTCTGGCGGCACTGTCAGTGGACGCCCGTACCGTACGCCCATGCCTACCACCACCTGCCTGCCCAGCCCCGAACTCGCCGACCAGCTCGTCGAACTGGCGCGCCTGGAATGGACGCCCGGCGCCACCGGGGACGCCGCCGAACGCTTCGGCTGGACGCCGGTGGACGACGGCGCCTGGACGGCCGCCTTCGCCACCAACACCGGGCACTACGTCGTCCCCGAATGGTTCGCCGCGCCGCCGGAGGAACAGGCCGAGGACGAAGAGTGCCATCTGCCGTTCTGCTACTACTACGAGGCCGACGACTTCGACGAGGAACTGGCCACGGGCGGGCTCAGCGGCAATATCGACTGGCTGGAGAAGCACCACGCCGACGACCCCGAGTGGCGCTTCGAACGCGACACCGGCCGCGCCCACTTCGACGCGCAGTGGCGGGCCGCCGTGGCCCTGTTCACTCAGCGGCTGGGGGAGCCGGAGATCACCGTGCGCGACGGGGAGGGCGAGTCGCCGTGGAACTACGCGGCGTGGCGCTGCGGTGGGAACGCGCTGGTGGTCGGCCAGTGCACGGACAACGGCTCGTATATGACCTTCGAGCAGGCACTGGTCTGGATCGCCCCGTACCGGGTCGGGCGTCCGTTCCCCGGGGCGGGCGACTTCGGCAGCCTCATCGAGTGCTGACGGGGCTTTGGGACCTCGGCAGCCCGGCGGCCTGGCAGCCCGGCGGCCCGGAGGCTCAGCGACGGGAGTTGGTACGCCGCGTCGGCTCGGCCGCCGCCGGGTCCTCCGGCCAGGGGTGTCTGGGATACCGGCCGCGCAGTTCGGCACGCACGGACCGGTACCCCTCCCGCCAGAAGGACGCCAGATCGGCCGTGACCGCGGCGGGGCGCCCGGCCGGTGACAGCAGGTGTACGAGCAGCGGCACCCGCCCGCCCGCGATCCGCGGCGTCTCCTGCCACCCGAACAGCTCCTGCAGCTTGACGGCCAGCACGGGCTGCTCCTGGCCGTATTCCACCCGCACCCGCGAGCCGCTGGGGACCCGTACCCGCTCGGGAGCCAGCTCGTCGAAGCGCGCCGCGTCCCCGGTCGCCCAGGGCAACAGCCGGGCGAGCGCCTGGCCCGCGTCCACGCGCTCCAGGTCGGCCCGCCGCCGCGCCCGGTCGAGCTCCGGGCCCAGCCAGGCGTCCAGCTCCGCAAGCAGCGCCGGGTCGGACACATCCGGCCAGGGGGCGCCCAGCTCCCGGTGGAGGAAGGCCAGCCGCTGCCGTAAGGCGACGGCCTCGGCGGACCAGCGCAGCAGCCCCAGCCCCGCACCGCGCAGCCCGTCCCGCAGCGCGGCGTGCACCAGCCGCGGATCGGGCGCGGCCAACGGCCGCGCCGCCAGCTCCACCGCCCCCAGCCGCTCCACCCGCCGCGCCACGACGTCCCCGCCGGACCAGCCCACCTCTTCCCGCCGCTCGTACAGGGCCGACGCCGCGATACGAGCCGTTTCCTCGTCCACGACGGCCGCGAGCCGCACCCGCGCCGACGCCGCCGAGACCGGCCGGTCCGCGACCGCCACTGCCAGCCACGGCGCATCCCGCAGCCGGGACCCCTCCCCGAGCTCCGCGCCCGTACCGGACGCCATCAAATAAGCCCGCTCCCCCCGCCGCCGCCCCACCCGCTCCGGAAACGCCAACGCGGCGACCAGCCCCACGACGGCGTCATCGCCCACCGCCCCGGCGCCGCGGGCGCCCGGCGTGGTGGCGTGGCCGTCGGCCTCGGCCCCCGCCTGGGCCGCCCCGGCGGCCTGTCCCGCAGGGCGCCCGGCGGACCGTAGCGCGCTCTCAAGGCGTCGGGCCTCCTGGTGCCAGCGGGCGGCGTAGGGGTCCGTACCGCGTCGGGCGGTGCGCCATGCGGCTGCCAGGTCGTCGCCGTACTCCCTGGGCGGCTCCTCGCTGAGCAGGGCCACGGCCTCCGCCGCACGGCGCGCGCCGACCTCTGGTGCGCCGTCCAGGAGGGCCCGTGCGAGCCGGGGGTGGAGGCCCAGCCGGGCCATGCGGGTGCCCCGGTCCGTGGCCCGCCCGGCGTCGTCCACGGCGCCGATGGCGGTCAGCACCTCGCGCGCGGCGGTCAGCGCGCCGCCCGGCGGCGGGTCGAGCAGCGCGAGGCCGGAGGCGTCGGGGTCTCCCCAGCACGCCGTCTGCAGCGCGAACGCGGTCAGGTCCGCGACGCTGATCTCAGGGGACGGGAAGCGCGGCAGCCGGGCGTCCTCGGCCTCCGGCCAGCAGCGGTAGACGGTGCCCGGCGCCTCGCGCCCGGCCCGGCCGGCCCGCTGCCGGGCCGCGGCCCGTGAGGCGCGTACGGTCGTCAGCGCGCTCAGGCCACGCGCATGGTCCATTCGCGGCTCGCGCGCCAGCCCGCAGTCCACGACGATCCGTACGCCCGGGACGGTCAGGCTCGACTCGGCGACCGAGGTCGCCAGGACCACCCGCCGCCGTCGCCCCGTCGGCCCCGCGCCCGCGAGCACCGCGTCCTGCGTGGCCGCCGGGGCGCGCCCGTGCACCTGCAGCACCTCCGCGTCGGCGCCGCCGAGCAGCCCCGCGACCCGCGCGATCTCCCCGACGCCCGGCAGGAAGCACAGCACATCCCCCTCCCGCTCGCGCAGCGCGCGCCGCACCACCGCCGCGACGTGGTCGAGGAGGGCGGGGTCCACCCGCATCCCGTGCGGCGGGCGGACGGGGCGCGCGGGCGGCGCCCACACCACCTCCACCGGGTGGGACACGCCGTCGGCGGACACGACCGGCGCCGGCTCGCCGTCCGAGCCCAGCAGCCGGGCCCAGCCCTCCGCGTCCGTGGTCGCGGACGCGGCGATCAGCCAGAGGTCGGGCCGCAGGGTGGCCCGTACGTCCAGCAGGAAGGCGGCGGCCGTATCGGCGTCCAGATGCCGTTCGTGGCATTCGTCGAGCACCACCGCGTCGACCCCGGCGAGCTCGGGGTCGCGCTGCAGCCGCTGCAGCAGCACACCGGTGGTGACCACCTCCACGACGGTCTCGCGGCTCACCCGCCGCTCCCCGCGCACCGTGAATCCGACCCGGCCGCCCGTCGCGTCCTCGCCCAGCAGCCACGCCATCCGCCGCGCGGCGGCCCGCGCCGCGATCCGCCGCGGCTCGGCGACCAGCACCCGCCGGGCGGGTCCGCCGTCCGCCGCCCCGGCGAGCGCCAGGGGCACCAGAGTCGTCTTGCCGGTCCCGGGCGGGGCGCACAGCACCGCCGCGCCCCGGTCGTCGAGCGCGCGCCGCAGGGCGGGCACGGCGTCGCGTACGGGAAGCGCATCGAGCGCGTCGGTGCGGGGCGTACGGCGGGCGGTCATCTGGTCATCCTGTCAGCCAGAAGGGAGCCGGAGCGGAAGAGGAACAGGGGGGGCAGAGGGGGCGCGGCCCGCCGCGCGCCCCCGCCCGGTCCCTCAGCCCCGCTCGCACACGAAGATCGCCGTCCCCGGGATCAGATTGCCGCGCAGCGGGGACCAGCCGCCCCATTCCTGCTCGTTCCAGGCGGGCCATTCCGGCTCGACGAGGTCGAGCAGCCTGAAGCCCCCCGCCGCCACGTCCCGCACCCGGTCGCCCAGCGTCCGGTGGTGCTCCACGTAGACGGCACGCCCCGTCTCGTCCTGTTCGACATATGGCGTGCGGTCGAAGTAGGAGGAGGCGACGCTCAGCCCCTCGGGGCCGGGCTCGTCCGGGAACGCCCACCGTATGGGGTGCGTCACCGAGAACACCCACCGCGCGCCCGGCCGCAGCACCCGGTGGACCTCGCGCATCACCCGCACCGGGTCGGCGACGAAGGGGATCGCCCCGTATGCCGAGCAGGCGAGGTCGAAGGAGGCGTCCCGGAAGGGGAGCACCGTGGCGTCGGCCTGGACGAGCGCGATCGGCCCCGGGCCGGACGTACGCGCTTCGGTATCGATCCTGAGCGCATGCCGCAGCTGGCGATGCGAGATGTCGAGCGCCACCGGCCGCGCCCCCTGGGCCGCCAGCCAGCGCGAGCATTGCGCCGCGCCCGCGCCGACCTCCAGGACGTCCAGCCCCTTGAGGCCGTCCGCCGGACCGAGCAGTCCGGCCTCGGCCTCGTCGAGCCCCTCGGGGCCCCAGATGAAGCGGTCGTCGCCCAGGAAGCCGCCGTGCTCCTCCTGGTACTCGTCCGCGTTGCGGTCCCACCAGCCGCGGCTGGCCCGGCTGGACTCCGCGTCGTCGGCGATCCGCCGGGTGGCTGTGGGCTCGTCCTCGGGCTCGCCGGCTAGGGGAGTCGGGAGATCTTCGGTGGCACCGGGCGCACCGGGCTCGTCGGTTGCACGGGGCATGTGTTCTTGGACCATCGGGCGCGTCGTCGTACTCTCTGTATCGACCTGTGGCTGTGGGGAACGGCTGGACTCCGCGTCGCAGCACGGACCGTGCGACTTGCCGGGTTTGGGGCGAAATGTCCCGCGTGTGCTCTTCGTGCATTGACCATGCCCGGCTGCCCCCGTATGCTACAAGTTGCGCTGCGGGCCTGCGCGCCTCAGACGGAGCAGGTCGCGCTCGCATCTGTTGTATGTCCCTCGGTCACCGAGGCGCTTTTCGATCCCTCGGGAAGAGATCAACGCCTCCGAGGCTGTCCGGCTTCTGCAGTGCGATAACGGGTCCCCGGCGTAGCAGTACCTACGACTTCATGTCCGTAACCGGAGCCCTTTCCCACATGACGAGCAGCACCGAGGCAACCCGCACCACCCCGCAGGTGGCGGTAAACGACATCGGTTCCGAGGAAGCCTTCCTCGCCGCGATCGACGAGACGATCAAGTACTTCAACGACGGCGACATCGTCGACGGCGTCATCGTGAAGGTCGACCGGGACGAGGTCCTGCTCGACATCGGTTACAAGACCGAAGGCGTCATCCCTTCTCGCGAGCTTTCGATCAAGCACGACGTCGACCCGAACGAGGTCGTGGCCGTCGGCGACGAGATCGAGGCCCTTGTCCTCCAGAAGGAGGACAAGGAAGGCCGCCTCATCCTGTCCAAGAAGCGCGCTCAGTACGAGCGTGCCTGGGGCACGATCGAGAAGATCAAGGAAGAGGACGGCATCGTCACCGGTACCGTCATCGAGGTCGTCAAGGGTGGTCTCATCCTCGACATCGGCCTCCGTGGCTTCCTCCCCGCCTCCCTGGTGGAGATGCGCCGCGTCCGCGACCTTCAGCCCTACGTTGGCAAGGAGCTCGAAGCCAAGATCATCGAGCTGGACAAGAACCGCAACAACGTGGTCCTGTCCCGCCGTGCCTG
Source organism: Streptomyces milbemycinicus (assembly GCF_002154605.1). Lineage (GTDB taxonomy): Bacteria > Actinomycetota > Actinomycetes > Streptomycetales > Streptomycetaceae > Streptomyces > Streptomyces milbemycinicus. The sequence continues at coordinate 6,667 of NZ_MUNE01000687.1, forward strand.
GCTGGAGCAGACCCAGAGCGAGGTCCGCCAGACCTTCCTCACCACCCTCCAGAAGGGCCAGGTGCGCTCCGGCGTCGTCTCGTCCATCGTCAACTTCGGTGCCTTCGTGGACCTGGGTGGCGTCGACGGTCTGGTCCACGTCTCCGAGCTGTCCTGGAAGCACATCGACCACCCGTCCGAGGTCGTCGAGGTCGGCCAGGAGGTCACGGTCGAGGTCCTGGACGTCGACATGGACCGCGAGCGCGTGTCCCTGTCGCTCAAGGCGACCCAGGAAGACCCGTGGCAGCAGTTCGCCCGGACCCACCAGATCGGCCAGGTCGTCCCGGGTAAGGTCACCAAGCTGGTGCCGTTCGGTGCGTTCGTCCGCGTGGACGAGGGCATCGAGGGCCTGGTCCACATCTCCGAGCTGGCCGAGCGCCACGTGGAGATCCCGGAGCAGGTCGTCCAGGTCAACGACGAGATCTTCGTCAAGGTCATCGACATCGACCTCGAGCGCCGCCGCATCAGCCTCTCGCTGAAGCAGGCCAACGAGGCCTTCGGTGCCGACCCGTCCGTGGTCGAGTTCGACCCGACCCTGTACGGCATGGCCGCGTCCTACGACGACCAGGGCAACTACATCTACCCCGAGGGCTTCGACCCCGAGACCAACGACTGGCTCGAGGGCTTCGAGACCCAGCGCGAGGCCTGGGAGACCCAGTACGCCGAGGCGCAGCAGCGCTTCGAGCAGCACCAGGCGCAGGTCATCAAGTCGCGCGAGGCGGACGAGCAGGCCGCTGCCGAGGCGGGCGGCGCTGCCCCGGCGCAGGGTGGCCAGGCGTCCGGCGGCGGTTCGTACTCCTCGGAGTCGGCCGACAACTCCGGCGCCCTGGCGTCGGACGAGGCGCTGGCCGCGCTCCGCGAGAAGCTGGCCGGTGGCCAGAGCTGAGCTCGGCTGACCGGCTGACCGGTCGCTGACCGACGTAAGGCCCGCTCTCCTGGAGAGCGGGCCTTACGCGTGGGCCTTACGCGTGTCCAGGCGCTGGGGAGCGCGTCCAGGCCCACAAGCGGCTAGGCGCCCCCCTGTACGGTCACGGAGTCGACCGTGACGCTCTCCGCCCTCTCGATCATGATGCCCTGACGGCCGCCGGTGATCGTGATGCCCCGGACCGTCCAGTACGAGGCGCCGTCCAGGTGCAGCCCGAACCCGTAGCCGTCGCTCGCCGTGAGCACCGCCTTCGGGGAGCCGGTGAGCGTGATCCGGGAGCCGGAGGTCCCGGAGGCGGTGATCACGAAGCCGCCGCGGTAGGTGCCGTCGGCGAGCTCGATGGTGTCGCCGGGCCTGGCCGCCGCGAGGGCGTCCTTGAGCTGGGCCGCGTCGGAGACGGGGATCGGCCGGACGGAGCGCTCACGGCCGTCCTCCGCGGCCGTTCCGGCGGCGACCAGCCCGCCCATGGCGAGGATCCCGGCGGCGGGCGCGGCGACGAGGGCACGTGTGCGGGTGGGGGTGCGGGAGTGCATGGGGGGTTCCGCCTTCCTGCCGTGGTCAGGGGTGGCACCTTCGTGACGCGTAAATGTTCTTGTGGCTGAACATGAGACGACAACGTGAACCTCTGACGGGTCGCGAAGCTAGGGGCGTCGCCTGGGCGCGTCAACCCCTTCATGACGCCCTGTGACCGGTATTCGACCCGCGGCGAGAAGTGTGTGTGATGCATGAAAGGGTGTCGGGCGCCACCGCCGTCGCGTCACCCGGCGCGGCCCTGGCTCCCACTGCCCCCAACAGGCCAGCGATCATGCCTATTTCGCGGGCGACTTCCCCAACTGCGCCGATGCCCGCGCGGCATGGCCCCGTCTCCTTCGCCCCAAATGCCGCCATCGCTGAGCGCCGCCGCGTACTGTCTTGATCCAGTCGGTTGTGCGGATGACGCGAAGTCGAGGGCGGAGGCCGGGAATGCCGCGCCGCCGCCCGACGTTCCCGAAACGGAACACAAGGAGGAGCGGTCACAGTGCTAGATCCGCAGGATTTGTACGCATGGGAGCCGAGCGGACTCGCGGAAGTCGACGCGATAACCTCCCGGGACTCGGCCGGGCTGGTGCTGCTTTACCACTTCGACGGCTACATCGACGCCGGCGAGACCGGCGACCAGATCGTGCAGCGGCTGCTCGACGGCCTGCCGCACCAGGTCGTCGCGCGCTTCGACCACGACCGGCTCGTCGACTACCGGGCGCGCCGCCCCCTGCTCACCTTCAAGCGCGATCGCTGGACCGACTACGAGACCCCCGCGATCGAGCTGCACCTGCTGCGTGACGCGACCGCGGCCCCCTTCCTGCTGCTCTCCGGGCCCGAGCCGGACGTGGAGTGGGAGCGGTTCGCGGTGGCCGTGCGCCAGCTGATCGAGCGGCTGGGGGTGCGGCTGTCGGTGAACTTCCACGGCATCCCCATGGGCGTGCCGCACACCCGTCCCGTCGGCATCACCCCCCACGGCAACCGCACCGACCTGATGCCCGGTCACCGTGGCTACTTCGACGAGGCGCAGGTGCCCGGCAGCGCCGAATCCCTCATCGAGTACCGGCTCGCCGAGGCCGGCCTCGATGTGCTCGGCGTCGCCGCCCACGTCCCGCACTACCTGGCCCGCTCCGCCTACCCCGACGCGGCGCTCACCGCGCTGGAGGCGATCACCGCGGCCACCGGCCTGGTGCTGCCGGGCGCGGCCCATGCGCTGCGCAACGAGGCGCTGAAGACCCAGGAGGAGATCGAGCGGCAGATCTCGGAAGGGGACGAGGACCTGGTCGCGCTGGTCCGCGGCCTTGAGCACCAGTACGACGCGGTGGCCGGGGTGGAGAGCCGGGGCAGCCTGGTCGCCGAGCCGGTCGAGCTGCCCTCGGCGGATGAGCTGGGGGCCGAGTTCGAGCGCTTCCTGGCCGAGCGGGAGGGCGACGGGACGGCCTAGACCGCGTACGTCCGGGACCGCGTACGTCCGGGACCGCGTACGTCCGGGACCGCGTACGTCCGGGACCGCGTACGTCCGGGACCGCGTACGTCCGGGACCGCGTACGTCCGGGACCGCGTACGGTCTGGACCGGGCCCGGCATGGACCGCATAGGCTGACCCCATGCTGAGGCTGGGACTCACGGGCGGAATCGGCGCGGGCAAGAGCGAAGTGTCGCGCATGCTGTCCTCGTACGGAGCGGTGCTGATCGACTCCGATCGGATCGCCCGCGAGGTGGTCGAGCCGGGGACGCCCGGACTGGCGGCCGTGGTCGCCGAGTTCGGGCCCGGCGTCCTCACCCCCGAGGGCGCCCTGGACCGCCCGAAGCTCGGCGGCATCGTCTTCGGCGACCCGGAGCGGCTGCGCGCGCTGAACGCGATCGTGCACCCCCTGGTCCGCGCCCGCTCCGCCGAGCTGGAGGCGGCCGCCGGGCCGGACGCCATCGTCGTCCACGACGTCCCCCTCCTCGCCGAGAACGGTCTGGCACCCCTGTACGACATGGTGATGGTCGTCGACGCGGCGCCCGGGACACAGCTCGACCGGCTGGTGCGGCTGCGCGGTATGACGGAGGACGAGGCGCGGGCCCGGATGGCGGCCCAGGCGACGCGCGAGGAGCGGCTGGCCGTGGCCGATGTGGTGATCGACAACGACGGCCCGCTGGAGGAGCTGGAGCCGCAGGTCAGAAAGGTCTGGGCGGATCTGGTCGAGCGCGCGGCGGGCGGCGCGCCGACCGAGGGCTGACGGACACCGCGGTGCGGTCGCGCCGGGGCTCTGGCGGGAATGCGCCGTATGGCGCCATTGTTGTGTACCGCGTACCAACGATCACCTGTGCCGACGACTGCCGGTACCGACGACCACTCGTACGACGACTACTCGCACCGACGATCAGACCACTCGCACCAATCGATCACCTCGTCCGACGACCAGCGCGTGCCGACGGTGATCGTCAGCGCGCTCCGGGAAGGAAACGGTTGTGCCCGAGCCCACGCCCGAGACCCATGTCATCGACTACCGCGCCGCCGAGCAGCTGCTGGCCGCCCGCGACCCGCGCGGCGCGGTGAAGCTGCTCGACTCGGTCATCACCGCCCACCCCGAGAACACCGCGGCCCGGCTGCTGCGGGCGCGCGCCTTCTTCGGCGCGGCGCAGCTGCGAGCGGCGGAGCTCGAGTTCCAGCTCGTCCTGGAGCGCGAACCGGACAACGCGTTCGCCCACTTCGCCCTCGGCCGCACCCTGCAGCGCGCCAACCGCCCCGCCGAGGCCACCCGCCACTTCCGCCTGGCGGCGGCGCTCGACCCGCGCCCGGACTTCGTCAAGGCCGCGCGCTTCGGCGAAAACGGCTGAGCCTCGGCCTCCGCGGGCCCGCCGGATACGGGCCGCGCACCGGCGCGTACGGCGGCACATCCCGGCCGGGCTGGTAGTGCGGCCCCTGCCGGATGTGCCGGACGACCAGGACCAGATCGGTGAGGGTGACGGCGGCCAGCACCCCGCAGACGGCCGCCCAGCCGGGCCGGTGGACCAGCCAGAAGGCCACTGTGCCCGCGACGGTCCAGGCCAGCCCCCACAGGGCCAGCGCACACCGCATACGCAGCGGGCTGCGCGCATGCAGCGGCTCGTCGCCCGTACGGATCAGTCGGCTCGGCATGGCGCACCATCTCCCACTACCTACCACTACGAATCTAACGCCGTACTCCCCGTGCGATCCCGGATCCGCGGTCTGGGATCATGGCCCGAACACCTGAGCACCTGAGCGTCTGAGCGCCCGAGCACCTGAGCACATCGATCAGCGCAGACCTCGGGCGACACCCCGGGCGATGAGGAGCCGCGCGATGATCCGCGAGTCATGGGACGAAACGGCCGCCAGGCGGGCCCGTATCCGCGGCTGCTTCCTCGGGGGCGCGATCGGCGACGCACTGGGCAACCCGATCGAGTTCCTGTCCCTGCACAGGATCCGCGAGACCTACGGGCCCGACGGGATCACCGCTCTCGTCCCGGACTCGGAGGGCGTCATCGGCCGGATCACCGACGACACCCAGATGAGCATGTTCACCGCCGAAGGGCTGATACGGGCCTGCGCCAGGTCCACGGCCAAAGGCATCGGCGGCGCCGAGGTCGCCATCGTGCGCCACTCCTATCTGCGCTGGCTCGACACCCAGAACCACCCCGCGCCGCCGCCCCCGCGGCAGGACCAGGACCTGGTCCGCTCCGGCTGGCTGCGCGAGCAGACATGGCTGTACGCCCGCCGCGCCCCCGGCGGCGCCTGCCTGTCCGGCCTGGCCCAGGAGCACATCCCCTCGTCCTCCGACGCGCTCGACGGGACCCCCGGCCCGGTGAACACCAACTCCAAGGGGTGCGGCACGGTGATGCGCTCCGCCCCCTTCGGCCTCATCGGCGCGGGCGCCCGCGAGTCGTTCGAATTCGCCGCCCGCTGCGCCCAGATCACCCATGGCCACCCCACCGGCTACTACGCCGCCGGCGCCCTGGCCGCGATGATCGACCTCATCCTCGACGGCGACTCCCTGGAAGGCGCCGTCCTGCGCACCCTGGAACTGCTCACCCGCTACCCGGGGCACGAGGAGACGAGCGCCGCGCTGCGCAAGGCCGTCGATCTGGCCGCGCAGGGTGAGCCCACCCCGGAGAAGACCGAATCGCTCGGCGGCGGCTGGGTCGCCGAGGAGGCCCTGGCCATCGCGGTCTACTGTGCCCTGGCCCATACGGCGCCGCGGCGCACCCTCTACAGCAAGGGCGGCGGGACCGGCTACGACCCCAAGTGGCGGCGCACCCCCTTCCAGAAGGCCATGCTGCTGTCCGTCAACCACTCGGGCGACAGCGATTCGACGGGCTCCATCTGCGGCAATCTGCTCGGCGCCCACTACGGCGACCTCCGCCTGCCGCCGATGTGGCTGGCGCAGATCGAGGGCCGGGGCACCATCGCCGAACTCGCCGACGACTTCTCCTCCGTGTTCCACCAGTCGATCGAGATGTACGAGTTCGACGGCATAGTCCTCCCGCGCTCCCGTTACCCCCTCTACTGAGCCGCCTGAGGCCCCCTGAGCCACCGAACAATTCGTTCGATCGCTGTCACACCCGCCTGTTAACGTGCGGGTGTGGCGAAACTCAATCAGATCATCGCCGTGGAGAAGGGCGTCAAGTCCAAGTCGCAGCAGGACCTGACGGCCGCGCACCACGGTCTGCAGAAGCCGGCCCTGCTGGCCGGTATATCCCGTACGTACCAGCCCAAGGACGAGGAGGGTGAGCAGCTGCCGCCCGAGTCGACCCGGGTGCAGGTCAAGGCCGAAGACGTGCTGCGCGACACCGCGGCCATCCTCACCCGGCTCTTCGACGTCACCGCCACCAAGGACTGGTCGAACTGCTCGGCGAGGGCGGATGTGACGGTGGAGGGCCGCACCCTCCTGCGTGACGTCCCGGTCTCCTATCTCCTCTTCCTCGAGAAGCAGCTGACCGACCTCAACGGCCTCGTCCGCAAGCTCCCGGTGCTCGACGCCGCCGAGTCCTGGTCACTGGACCCCTCCACGGACTCCTGGAAGACCGACCCGGTCCGCACCGTCCGCACAAAGAAGGTCCCCCGCAACCACGTCAAGGCGGAGGCCACGGACAAGCACCCGGCCCAGGTCGAGGTCTATTACGAGGACATCCCGGTCGGCTACTGGACCACCGTCAAGTTCTCCGGCGCCCTGCCGGCCCGCCGCGTCAATGAGCTGCTGGACCGCGTGGAAAAGCTCCAGCAGGCGGTCAAGTTCGCCCGCGAGGAGGCGAACGGCGCGGAGGCCGCCGACCAGCGCGTCGGTGACGTGGTCTTCGGCTACCTCTTCGGGTAGCGTGATGAACTCCCCGTCCGCCCGAGCGCGGGCGGGGTGCGCGAGGAGCGCAAGCTGAAGCTGAAGCTTGTCGTGACGGCGCGGTTGTCAGTGGAGGTTCAAATCCTCCTCCCGGCGCTCATTCACGGGCCGGGATAGCCCAAGTCAGGCAGAGGCAGACCGCATCAATCTCAGACTCTCGCTCCAGACTCAGCATTCGCCGCCGATCGCCGGATCGACCGGGCCGGGCCCCAGTCGTCGGATGCCGGTTCAAGTCCGGCCCGTGCAGCTTCGATGCGCGGTAGTTCAAAGGTAGAACACGACGGCATGAGACTGACCTGTGCTCTCAACCGAGCCGGCGTGCGCAGTTGGGCGGCATCACAGGGCTCGGGGGCAGGCCAAGCCCCCGGGCCCGCTTCGCATGGGCGGACGGCCGCGCCCGACAACCACAGCGGTGGCCGAGGACCGAGTCCCCGACCACCCCGGCTCCACTCTTACTCGTACTCCGTGCCGCCCTTGCGGGTCAGATACGCACCACTGACCACCTTGGCGATGGCCCGTCCGCCGAGCACGGAGCTGTGCCGCTCGCTCACCGCCCGGACCACTACCCCTTCCCGGATGTGCAGCCCGCTGCCGGAGACGGTCTCGCGCCCCTCGGCCAGCTCCAGCACCCGCCCGGCGTCATACGGCCCGGTGTGCAGCGTCGGCACCACCGGCAGCCCGCTGTCCAGCACCTTCGCCAGCTCTTCCGGACCCAGCCAGCGCGACTGCCCGTCGACGTCCACCGCGATGTCGAACACCGCGTACCCGGGCACCCCGCGCCGGCTGTCGGCCCCGTACCCGAGGTCCTGTACCCCGCCCCCGTACACCTCGCCGAAGATCCCGACCCGCGCCGCACCCAGCTCGGCGGCCACCTGGGCCGCCACCGCGGGCACGGCGTGGCCGCGTACGGCCCGCCAGTACAGGTTCTTCTCGTCCTCCACCAGCGCCAGCCGCTGAGCACCCAGCCCCTTCGACGTCACCCGCACCTCACCGCCGTCCGCGACGTACGTCAGACAGCACGCCGTACCGTGCAGCTTCTCGGTGACCGCGACGGGCTCCCCGTCCTCGAACACGTCCGGGTAGCGCTTGAGGTTCTCGATGTCGATCCAGGGCATCAGATCCGGCGCGGGCTCCACCTGTCCGCTCATCGCGATCGGCACCGGCGGCACCCACTTGACGATCCCGAGCCGTTCGGCGAAGTCCTCGCCCTCCCGCGCCGCCCGCTCCAGGTCCACCTCCGCTAGCGCCCGCGGCCGGCACACCAGCCCCTGTGACAGCTCCCCGCGCAGCCGGATCGCCTTGACCCGGTTGTGCGCGGCCCCTGCCAGCCTCCCCGTCAGCCCCAGCTCGGCGATCAGCTCATCGGGCAGTACGGCCTGCTCCGGCACGTATACGGCGAACTCACCCGACCGGAAGGCCCCCTTGGCCACCACGGCCCGGTACAGACCCACCTGCGCCAGTTCCAGCGCGTCGGCGTTCGGGTGTTCATGAATGGTCAGCCGCTCAGCGGTGACACGCAGCGTCGACATGGTTGGGACCCCCCGTCCCTCGTTCAGTGATGTGCCACCACTGTGGGGCGCGGACGAGCGGGATGGCCACCGATTTTCTTGCCGTCAGTCGCTGAGCAAGTGGTCGAATTCTCCGGCCTTTACGCCTTGGACGAAGGCGGCGAACTCGCTCGGGGTGTAGCGCAACTCCGGACGGTCCGGGCGCTTGGAGTCGCCTATGGCGACGCCGCCTGATATCCCCATCAGCTGGACACAGTTCTCACCGGAACCGTTGCTGAAAGAAGCCTTTTGCCACTCACCGTTGAGTGGAGTGGTGTAGAGAGTGTCCTTTTCCTGGTTCATCGGAGTTCTTTCTCGATTTCGTCGATCCGTCGGATGGTTTCTTCCTGGTTCAGCGCGTGCGCTGCTAGGTCTGCGAACTTCCGGCGACTGCGCCGAACCTCGACCGGATCGTCTCGAAGCGTGTCACCTCCGGCTCGCTCTTCGGAGACCACGCTGCGGTTGTCCGTCCCTGGGAAGTCGATAATGGTGAACGGGTATCCAGAGATGCTCGGGGCCCCTGCCTCGAAGGGGACGACGCGCAGGTTGATGTTCTGCTTCCGCAGAGAGGCCAGCAGGTGCTGAAGTTGCGCGCGCATCACTTCGCGGCCGCCCACGACCGCCCGCAGCGAGGACTCCAAACACAGTGCGTCCAGAGTTACGGGGTGGCTCCGTGTCAGGACTTCTTGACGCCTCATCCGGGTCTCGACGAAGGCTTCGCGGTGCTCCGTGCTTTCATGCTTCTGACCAAAAGCGGCAATCGCCTCGACGTACTCGCGAGTCTGCAGCAGCCCCGGTACGTACGTACCTGAATGCAGCGAAAGGCGCTCGGCGGCGTCTTCCAGGTAGAAATACCGGTAGGAGTCACTGTGGAAGAGTGACTGGAATGGCGGCTGTTCCCACCAGGCCCGACCGTAGGATCTGCCCTGCTCGATCTGCTCTGCGATGGCCGCGCGCTCTTCGGCGCTTGCCTTGTAGGCGTCAAGCAGCGTGCTCAGTTGATCGTTGGTGGGGAACGCCTTGCCTCGCTCGATCTTGCTGACGGTGTACCGCGAAACACCCAGTTCCGCTGCGGCGTCCTCTTGCTTGAGGTCGGCTTGGACGCGCAGGCGCTGGAGTTCCTCGCCCGCGCGGCGCATGGCGAAAATCGCGTTCGCGTTGACGCTGATGGCCACGGTTTCCCTTCAAGGGCGAGGGTCTTGATGCCGTCAGAGTAGCGCTCAGGTACCGATGCATGACTCTCCGCGGTGAGATCAAGGCGACCGGCTTGCACGTGACGAGTCACGTGACCCAGACTCCCTCGTGTACGCCATGAGTCCGTGCGACTCCGGTGCGTAGTTCGACGTCGTGCGCGGTCGGCGGCATCCGGCCGTGCCCAGAAGGGTGTGGGTCATGGGTGAACGCAGCTATGTCCTGGTAACCGAGCGGTATCCCTGCCGGGTGAACGCCGTCGGCAGAGCGCGCGACCTCGCCGTACAGGCGTACGCCGCGATCCCCTGGGTCGACCACGAGGTCATCCGGCTGCTGGTGAGTGAGACCGCCACCAATGCGGTACTGCACTCCGGGGGCGGTGAGTTCGACCTGATCTGCCATTCCCCATGTGATGGCGCCATCCAGATCGAGCTGCACGACCGCAGCGCCAAGGAACCCGAGCGGCGTACCCACGCCGTGCTGGACAGCCACGGTCGAGGGCTGGAATTGCTCGACCTGCTCGCCCCAGGGTGGTCGGTCGAGACGACGCTGACCGGCAAGGGCTTGATCTTCAGCTTGGAGGGAGACGGAACTGCTTGATCAGGAGCCGGGAGGAGCTTCTGCGATCTTGATGACGACCTTGCCGGGCTTCGTGCGCCCCTTCTCGACGTACTCCAGGGCTTCTCGGGTGGACTCGAACGAGAAGACGCGGTCGACGACGGGGCGGATCTGGCCGGCGTCGATGAGCGGGGTGAGCTCGCGCAGCTGGTCCCCACTGGCCTTCATGAACAGGAATGAGTACGTCACGTGGTGGCGTCGGGCGCGTCGGCGGGTTCGGAAGCTCAGTGCGCTCATCGCCAGTCGGAGGATCGGGTTCGCTCCCAGCTCCCTGGCGAAGGCGGGGTCGGGTGGGCCGGCGATGCCGATGACCATTCCGCCGGGCTTGACCACCTGCAGGGACTTCTCGAGTGTCTTGCCGCCGAGCGGGTCCAGGACGACGTCGTAGTCCTGGAGGACCGTTTCGAACGCCTGCTTCTTGTAGTCGACGACGACGTCCGCGCCCAGAGCCTTCGCCAGGTCGACGTTGGCCGTGCTGGTGGTCGTGGCCACACTCGCCCCGAGCTGTTTCGCCAACTGGATCGCGATGGTGCCCACGCCGCCGGATCCCGCGTGGATGAGGACCTTCTGGCCCGGTTGAACATCTGCTCGCTCGACCAGCGCCTGCCAAGCGGTCAGGGCGACCAGGGGAAGTGAGGCGGCCTCCTCCATGGTCAGCGTGGCCGGTTTGATCGCCACGTCATCCTGGTGCACCGCGATGAGTTCGGCGAACGTGCCGATTCGGTCCTTGTCGGGCCGCGCGTAGACCTCATCGCCCACGGCGAATCGCGTCACGGCCACACCCACCTTGACCACCACGCCAGACAGGTCGTTGCCCAGGATGAACGGGGTCCGGTAGGGCAGGAACGCCTTGAAATCCCCGTCCCGGATTTTGAGGTCGAGCGGGTTCACGCTCGCGGCGTGGATCTGGATCAGGACGTCGTCCGCGCCCATCTGCGGGTCCGGCATCTCACCGGCGCGAACGCCGGCCTGGTCGCCGTATCGCTCGACTATGAAGGCCCTCATCGTCGTCTCCTCCTGGCTTCGCTTCGGGTGTCACGCCACCGGTACGGTCGGAGGGATGATCCGACTCGCGTCGCCTCCCTGGACGGTGTCCCGGATGCCGGCGATCGCCTCGTGGGGAACCCCGGGCGGCACCGCGCTGACGTCGGACAGGCGGGCGAACTGCTCAGGGGTCAGCCGGACATCCAGAGCACCCAGGTAGCTGTCGAGCTGGGCGAGGTCGCGCGGGCCGATGATCGGAACGAACGAGGTCGCCGCCTGGGCGGCACGCTCACGGACCCAGGCCACGGACACCTGGGCCGGCGTTGCTCCGCTCTCCTGTGCGATCGCCAGGACGGTGTCGACAACGGCGGTCTTCTGATCGGTGCTCTCGGTGTGGATCACGGCCTTCAGATCGGTCAGCCGCCCCTCGGTGCCGCGGCGGTACTTGCCGGTGAGCAGACCGCCGCCGAGCGGGGACCACAGAGCGGCGCCGAGCCCGAGGCTTTCTGCCATCGGCAGCAGCTCGCGGTCGGCGGTCCGCTCGACCAGGCTGTATTCGATCTGGATGCCCGCGACAGGTGCCCAGCTCTTCAGGTCCGCGAGGGTCACGGCGCGGGAGACCCGCCAGGCGGGGAAGTTGGACAGGGCGGCGTGGAGGATCTTGCCGGAGCTCACCAGGTCGTCGATCCCGCGCAGGATCTCCTCCATGGGGGTGAGGCCGTCGGGGAAGTGGACCCAGTACAGGTCGACGTAGTCGGTGCCGAGGCGCTTCAGGCTCGCCTCCAGCGAGGCGACCATGTTCTTGCGGCTGTTGCCCGTCCTGGAGATACCGGGCTGCGGAGTGGCTCCGTTGGTGAACTTGGTGGCCAGGACGAAGTGGTCCCGCTCGGCGGCGACGAACTTCCCCACCAGCTCCTCCGACTGGCCGAACTGGTAGTTGTCCGCCGTGTCGAGGAAGGTTCCGCCGGCTTCGGCGAACCTGTCGAACATGCGGCGCGCCTCGTCCGGTTCCGCACCGGCACCCCAGCCGGTGCCGAAGTTCGCGGTGCCGAGCGCGTACTCGGAAACGCGCAGCCCTGTCCGGTGTCCAAAGGTCGTGTAACGCATCAGGTCTCCTGGGTGCTGCGGGTGCATCGATGGTGGGGTGGGCGGTCCTGGCGACGGCTGCGGGGCCTCACGCCGAGGCCGGCACGGCGGCCAGGCTCTGCTTGACGTGCCGACTGACCTCGTCGGCGAGGATTTCGGGGAGGCCCTTCTCGATGCCGGTCAGGGCCTGGGCCGCGACATCGGCGGGGTCGGCCTTCTGGTCGGCGGGAACGCCCGCGGCCATGTCGGTGTCCATGTATCCGACGTGCAGCGCCGTGACGGTGATGCCGCGGGGTGCCAGCTCCTCGCGGACCGCGTCGGTCTGCGCCCACGCGGCGGCTTTGGCCGCCGCGTAGGACCCGAGACCGGCCGGGTGCAGCCAGGACAGCACGGACAGGACGTTGAGTACGGCGCCGCCGCCGTTTCCCTCGATGACCGGGGCGAAGGCCCGCGTCACAGCGAGCGGCCCGAAGAAGTTCGTCTCCATCTCCAGCCGCACCGCATCCAGGCCGCCGGCGAGCAGAGGGGTGCTGGTGGAGATGCCGGCGTTGTTCACCAGCAGCGTCGCGTCGGACGCGGCACGGGCCGCTGCCCGGATCGACTCCTGGTTGGTCACATCCAGATGGAGCGGGGTCACGCCGGCCATGTCCACGGTCTCAGGGCGCCGCGCCGCCGCGTACACCTTCACTCCGCGCTCCACGAGTTGGGCGGCCAGGTGCCGCCCGAGCCCCCGGTTGGCGCCCGTGACCACTGCCACCGCGTCCTTCAGTTCCATGCCTGCTCCCAGCGTTGCGGGGCCGGCGTGAACCGGCCATCAATTAGATTACGGGGATAATCTAAACTTGAGCATAGAATAGATGTCGCCCGACATCCAAATGGGAGGTGGCTGATGGGCCGCGTATCGCAGGCGCAAGCGCAGGAGAATCGCAGGCGGGTCGTGGAAACCGCCTCCCGGCTGTTCCGGGAGCAGGGCGCGCACATCAGCGTCGCCGACCTGATGAAGGCATGTGGCCTGACCCACGGAGGCTTCTACAAGCAGTTCGCCTCTAAGGATGCGCTTATCGACGAAGCCACCACGCACGCGTTCGAGGAGCTCACCCAGCTTCGCGACGCCGGACTCGAGCAGCACGCCGGGCAGCGCGACGCCGCCCAGCAGACGCTGATCGACACCTACCTCTCCACAGAGCACCGCGACGGCACGGCAGACGGGTGCCCCGTCGCCGCACTCGCCACCGACATGGCGCGCGGGCTGGGCGATCGTGACGCCCACCGCGTCTACACCGAGGGAGTGAGTGACTTCGCCGAGTGGCTCAGCACCGAGGACCAGGACGGCATCACCCGGCTGTGCACCATGCTCGGCGCACTCGTCCTGGCCCGGGCCACCAAGGGCTCCCCGCTCTCCGAGGAGATCCTCACCACCGCGCGCGCAGCATTGACGGCAACCAGCTGATCGGAGACACAGCGCCGGGCGGCACGCCGAGTGAAGCCCGGCAAAGTGGCTGAGGGAAACCCTGGTACAGCCCAAAGCGCCGAGTGTGGTCAGACCGTGCGTTGGTTCTCCGTGCGGTCCCCGCGGATCCAGCGCTGGATCTTGCGCAGGAAGGGGTAGCGCTCGCGCTGTTCGCGGGCGCTGCGGTCGAGCTCTTCCATCAGACGCATGGAGCGCTGCTCCATGTCCAACTCGTCGAGGATCCGGTCGATCTCGGCGAGCAGGGCCCCATGGAGCTGCCACTGGCGCGGATGCTGCTGGACGCGCTGGAGCAGCGCCTCGGCGGCCTCGTCGCGGCTCGAATGGGCCTTGATGAGCTCATTGGCCAGCCGCGACTCGGCCTCCTCGGCGTTGGCGCTGACCTGGGTGGTGACCAGGACCGCGAAGCTCTCGACGGCCGAGGCGAGGTGGACGAAGAGGTCTTCCAGGGCGGCCGCCACATCGGGCGGGAAGAGTGGTTCGTCCATGCGCTTCTTGGCGAGGTCGGTGAGGGTGCGGGCCAGGACGCGCAGCACGACCATGCAGATTTCCAGGGTGTCCAGGCCGGTGCGCAGCACGACGCGGTAGAGCAGCCCCTCCTTGACGCGGGGGTTGAGCCGCACGCTGTCCTCCGCCTGCCGGAGGGCGGCGTCCACCTGGGCGATGTCCTGGTCGAGGCGGCGGGCCTCGTGGAGCCGGGCGGCGGCGCGCTCGACGGGGGTGTGGCCGCCCAGCTCCTCGCCGATGTGCAGCAGCAGCCGGCGCATCCGGCGGGCCAGGTCCTCGATGGACGCGCCGGCGGTCTCGACCCACACCGGCGGGGCGAACAGAAGGTTGAAGGCCAGGCCCACCCCGGCGCCGATCAGCGTCTCCAGCACCCGGTCCCAGGCAGTGTTCGCGACCCGGGCCACACCGAGGACCAGCATCGCGCTGATCGCCACCTCGGCGACGAACTCGCTCACCCGTACGAAATGGCCGACGGTCAGTGCGACCAGGATGATCAGCCCCAGGCTCCACCAGGTCAGCCCCACCAGCGCGCTGAACCCGCTCGCGATGATCACGCCTACGACCACGGAGTTCACCCGGCGGATGCCGGTGGTGATGGTGGCGTAGAGGGTGACCTGCACCACCAGCAGTGCGGTGAGCGGGGCGGTGAGCGGTGCCGGTTCACTGCTCAGTTTCAGGGCGACGACGTACGCGATGGTCGCCGCGGCCGTCGAACGCAGCGTCTGTACGACGACCGGGTCCTTCCGCCGCTTGACGAGGTCCGCCACCGGGTCGAGAACATCTGGCACCTTCTGCCCCTTCCCGCATCAGAAGTCACAAAGGCATCAGTACGACGGCTTGCCACCTGAGCGGACCTCACACGCCACGCGAAACCACGGACGGGCTAACGTGTGGGCCGTGATCACGCCATTCAACGAACACGGCGACGCCGCCCCGCTGCCGGGCAGCACCGGCCCCACGGCCACGGTGGAGGCCCAACCGCGCCAGGTCGGCCGGGTGCGCACGCAGTACGCGCCGGACCCGGACGGCGACCCGGACCCCGGGGAGATCGTCTGGACCTGGGTGCCGTACGAGGAGATGGACGGCCGCGGCAAGGACCGGCCGGTGCTCGTGGTCGCCCGGGAGCGCGGCGGGACCCTGCTCGCCGTACA
Source organism: Streptomyces milbemycinicus (assembly GCF_002154605.1). Classification (GTDB taxonomy): domain Bacteria; phylum Actinomycetota; class Actinomycetes; order Streptomycetales; family Streptomycetaceae; genus Streptomyces; species Streptomyces milbemycinicus. The sequence goes on from NZ_MUNE01000687.1 coordinate 22,043, forward strand.
GCTGTCGAGCAAGCGGCACGACGGCGACCGCGAGTGGGTGGCCATCGGAGCCGGGCCCTGGGACCGGGCCGGACGCGACTCGTGGGTTGACCTCGACCGGGTGCTGCGGGTCCATCCGGAGGGCATGCGCCGGGAGGCCTGCGCCCTGGACCGGCCCCGCTTCGACCGGGTCGTGGCCCGGCTGCGGCAGCGGTACGGCTGGAGCTGAGCGCCGAGCCGCCGGCTGGGGTGGGTCAGCCGTCGGCCAGCGCCAGCAGCTTGGTGACCGTGTTCCAGTTGCGGGCCGTCAACGTGACACCGAGGGGCGCCCGCGTGACCTTCTCCGCCAGCTTGGAGCGGCCGGCGCCGTCCGGGACGCGCAGATAGATCTCCCGGCCGGTCAGGCGGAACTCGTCCGGGGCGTACGAGGCCAGGTCCAGGGCGTCCAGCGGGGCCGGGTCGGCCGGGGCGGCCGACAGGAACACCACGTGCAGCGTCTTGGGCTCGGCCGTGGCCTCGGGGTACGGGTTCGCCTCGACGACGGCGGCGAGCTCGTCGCGGGTACGTATGACCACCGGCACCGTCAGTCCGAGGTCGGCGGTGATGCGGTCGGCG
>NZ_MUNE01000687.1:22686-22903 GCF_002154605.1 Streptomyces milbemycinicus
AGCTCGCGCTGCCGGGCCATCGGGAACTTGTTGTGGCCGCTGACATTGATGCCGCGCAACAGCGCGATCTGGGACGACATGGCGGGGGCTCCTCCGGATGGGATGAGCGGATCCTACGCTCGCGTCCAGTAGCGTGATTCCTCCGGGACGCGGAGCGATCAGGGGGCGACGAGGTGTCAAGGGCCGCTGACGGCGGGGCGGATGACCGGGGCGGGGA
>NZ_MUNE01000688.1 GCF_002154605.1 Streptomyces milbemycinicus
GTCGCAACCTTGCCCCCGCCCGCGCCCGCGCCCGCGCCCGTGCGTCGCGGCGGGGGCAAGGTTGCGACCGTCATCGCCATGGTCGTGCTGTTGCTGGCGGGCGGCATGGCGGTCGCGCTGTCCAAGCACAGCAGCTCCGGCTCCGACAGCTCCGGCGGCCCCGCGGCGAACCAGTCATCGCCCCCGGCCCATGCGCTGCACCAGAAGTGGCAAGCGGAACTGCCCAAGTCGCACGTCCGGGGCAACCTCAGCGGGCTGCCCGCGCTGTGGACGACCGACCGCGGCCCCGTCTACGCCGACGACAACGGCGTACGCGCCTTCGACCCGGAGACCGGCAAGAAGCTGTGGACGGTGAAGACGCCCAAGGGGGCGAGCGAGGTCTGCGCCATCGCTCCGCAGCCGAACTCCGATGGCGTGGGCGCCGCCGTCTACGACGCGGGCGGCAACGACTGTGCGTTCCTCGTCGTCTTCGACACGGAGACCGGAAAGACGCTGTGGTCGAAGAACCTGTCGAGCGGCTACAAGACGGTCGCGCCGCACGTCGAGGTCAGCGAGGACACGGTGGTCACCGGTATCGGCGGAGTGGCGGCGTACTCCATCTCCCACAAGGGCACCAAGGTGTGGACGCTGTACTCACGCGGCCGCGACTGCGGGAACGACATCGACTGGTCGTCGGGCTACCTGGCCGCCTCCAGCAGTTGCAGCGACGCCAAACCCGAGAACCAGCTGAGCATCCATGATCTGCGGTACGGGGACGTCTGGAAGTTCCCGAACGAGAAGCGGGACGTGGAGCAGGTGCTGGGGGACGATCCGCTGACCCTGGTCCTGGCCGAGCAGGAGGGCAACGACGACCCCAAGCGCACGCTGCAGACCTACACGAAGGACGGAAAGCCCGACAAGGCCTTCCCCCTCACGGGCGCGCTCAAGGACCTCCAGTTCGGCGCCACCACTACCGACCGGGACAGCTCGGTGCTGCTGTCCTACTACGACACCACCTCGGGCATGGCGGCCACCGACCTCAAGACCGGCAAGGTGCTGTGGTCCAAGCGGCAGACGAGGCAGGTAGGCATGGAGGACGGCAAGGTGATCGCGCTCAGGGCCCCCAAGATGCCGGCGCAGGATCCGACGCTCGTCTCCCTCGGGCTGCGGGACGGCGCGGAGGAGTCCCGGGGCGTGCTGTACACGCCGAAGCATTCGCTGCAGCTCATGGACGCGATGAGCGCCGGCGCCTGGGATGACACGCTCTATGTGATCGGCAGTCCGCTCGACGACCCCCAGGGCAAGCTCGTCCTGCGCGCCTTCGACATCGGGCGCTGAGGGCTCTGAAGTGCGCTGAGGGCCCTGAGGGCGCTGAGGCGGGCCGTAACGGAGCGAGGACCGGACACCCGGCCCGGTCCTCGCCCGGCCGCGGCCCAGGCCTGTAGGCCCACAGCCGCGCCGGGTGCTACAGCCGCACCGGGTGCCCCGCCTCCCGCAACGCCTCCTTGACCTGGCCGATGCGCAGATCGCCGAAGTGGAAGACGGAGGCCGCGAGCACCGCGTCCGCACCCGCGGCGATCGCCGGGGAGAAGTCGGCGAGCTTCCCGGCGCCGCCGCTGGCGATGACGGGGACTGTGACATGCTTGCGCACCGCCTCGACCATGGCGGTGTCGTAGCCGTCCTTGGTGCCGTCGGCGTCCATCGAGTTCAGCAGGATCTCCCCCGCGCCCAGCTCGGCGGCGCGGTGGGCCCATTCGACGGCGTCGATGCCGGTGCCGCGGCGGCCGCCGTGGGTGGTGACCTCGTAGCCGGACGGGGTGACCGTGCCCTCACCGCAGCGGCGGGCGTCGACGGACAGCACCAGGACCTGGCTGCCGAAGCGCTCGGCGATCTCCCTGATCAGCTCGGGGCGGGCGATGGCGGCAGTGTTGACGCCGACCTTGTCGGCGCCGGCCCGCAGCAGCTTGTCGACGTCCTCCGCGGTGCGCACGCCGCCGCCCACGGTGAGCGGGATGAAGACCTGCTCGGCGGTGCGGCGCACCACGTCGTACGTGGTCTCGCGGTTGCCCGAGGAGGCCGTGATGTCGAGGAAGGTCAGCTCGTCGGCGCCCTCCTCGCCGTAGATCTTGGCCATCTCGACGGGGTCGCCGGCGTCCCGCAGGTTCTGGAAGTTGACTCCCTTGACGACCCGGCCGTTGTCCACGTCCAGGCAGGGGATGACTCGGACCGCCAGGGTCATGACGCTAGGGCTCCTCGGAATGCTTCTACTTCGACTTCCACCAGGACGCGCGAGTCGACGAAGCCGGACACCACGACGAGGGTCGCGGCGGGGCGTACGGCGTCGAAGAGCTCCTTGTGTGCGCGGCCCACCTCGTCCACATCGCGCGCGTGGGTGAGGTACATACGGGTACGGATGACCGATTCGACGCCGAGGTCGAACTTCCGCAGCGCGTCCAGCGCGTTACGGAAGGCCGCCAGCGTCTGTTCGTACGGATCGCCCTCGCCCTGCAGGACTCCGCCCACCAGCGGCATCGTCCCGGCGACCAGGACCCGGTCGCCGGCCGCGACGGCCCTGGCGAAGCCGATGGTCTCTTCCCAGGGGCTGTCCGCCTGGACCCGCCGCACGCTCTCGGGTGAGGTCATACGGATACCGCCTCCAACGCCTCTTCCAGGGTGAACGCCTTGGCGTAGAGGGCCTTGCCGACGATGGCGCCCTCCACACCCTCCGGTACCAGGGTCGCAAGGACGCGCAGATCGTCAAGGGAGGAAACGCCGCCGGAGGCGACGACCGGCTTGTCGGTGGCCGCGCAGACGTTCTTCAGCAGCTCCACGTTGGGGCCCTGGAGGGTGCCGTCCTTGGCGATGTCGGTGACGACGTAGCGGGCGCAGCCCTCGGAGTCCAGGCGGGCCAGCGTCTCGTACAGATCGCCGCCGTCGCGGGTCCAGCCGCGGCCGCGCAGGGTGGTGCCGCGGACGTCGAGGCCGACCGCGATCCGGTCCCCGAACTCGGCGATGACCTTGGCGACCCACTCCGGGGACTCCAGCGCGGCGGTGCCGAGGTTGACGCGGGTGCAGCCGGTGGCGAGGGCGGCGGCGAGCGAGGCGTCGTCGCGGATGCCTCCGGAGAGCTCGACCTTGATGTCCATGGTGCGCACGACCTCGGCGATCCGCTCGCGGTTGTCGCCGGTGCCGAAGGCCGCGTCGAGGTCCACCAGGTGCAGCCACTCGGCGCCCGCCCGCTGCCAGGTGAGGGCGGCCTCCAGCGGGTCGCCGTAGGACGTCTCGGAGCCGGACTCGCCGTGGACGAGGCGGACGGCCTGGCCGTCGCGGACGTCGACGGCGGGGAGGAGTTCGAGGCGGTGCGTGCTCATGGGAGACCTTACGGTGAGGTGCGGGCTGGTACGGGAAGGCCAGGGCGGGTCGGGCCGCCGGTCAGAGCGTGTCGAGCCAGTTGCGCAGCAGCTGCGCTCCGGCGTCGCCGGACTTCTCGGGATGGAACTGGGTCGCCCACAGCGGCCCGTTCTCGACCGCGGCGACGAACGGCTCGCCGTGCGTGGCCCAGGTGACCTTGGGGGCGCGGATGTTCGGGTTGGTCACTTCGAGCTCCCAGGTGCGGACCGCGTAGGAGTGCACGAAGTAGTAGCGGGCGTCCTCGTCCAGGCCCGCGAAGAGCTGGGAGTCCTCGGGCGCCTTGACCGTGTTCCACCCCATGTGGGGGACGACGGGGGCGTTGAGCTGCTCGACGGTGCCCGGCCATTCGTCCAGGCCCTCGGCCTCGACGCCGTGCTCGATACCGCGCCCGAAGAGGATCTGCATACCGACGCAGATGCCCATCACCGGCCGCCCGCCGGCCAGCCGGCGCCCCACGAGCCAGTCGCCGCGGGCCTCGCGCAGCCCCTTCATACAGGCGGCGAAGGCGCCTACGCCGGGGACCAGGAGGCCGTCGGCGGCGGTGGCGCGGTCGTAGTCACGGGTGATCTCGACGTCCGCGCCGACGTGGGCGAGGGCCCGCTCGGCGGACCGTACATTGCCGAAGCCGTAGTCGAAGACGACGACCTTCTTGGCGGCCTTCTTGGCGCCCGCGGTCAATTCCACACCTCCAGCCGAAGGATTCCGGCCATGAGTGACATCGCCGCGCCGATGCCGAGCAGCACGATGACGCTCTTGGGCAGGCCCTGCTTGACGAAGGAGTAGACCCCGCCGAGCAGAAACAGACCGAGAACGATAAAGGCAGTAGAGAGACCGCTCACAGGGCGCCCTTCGTGGAGGGAAGAATTCCGGCGGCCCGCGGATCGCGCTCGCTCGCATAGCGCAGCGCCCGCGCCAGCGCCTTGAACTGGCATTCGACGATGTGGTGGGCGTTGCGCCCGTACGGGACGTGGACATGCAGGGCGATCTGCGCCTGTGCGACGAAGGACTCCAGGATGTGCCGGGTCATCGTCGTGTCGTAGGTGCCAATCATCGGTGCCATGTTCTCCGGCTCGCTGTGCACCAGATACGGGCGGCCCGAGAGGTCGACGGTCACCTGGGCCAGCGACTCGTCCAGCGGCACCGTGCAGTTGCCGAAGCGGTAGATCCCCACCTTGTCGCCGAGCGCCTGCTTGAAGGCGGCGCCGAGCGCGAGAGCGGTGTCCTCGATGGTGTGGTGGGTGTCGATGTGCAGGTCGCCCTCGGTCTTGACGGTGAGGTCGAAGAGGCCGTGGCGGCCGAGCTGGTCGAGCATGTGGTCGTAGAAGCCGACACCCGTCGACACGTCTACCTTCCCGACGCCGTCGAGGTCGATCTCGACGACGACCGAGGTTTCCTTGGTGGTGCGCTCCACACGGCCCACGCGGGTCATGCGCTTGTCTCCTTCATCAGTTCGCGGACCGCGTCGAGGAACGCGTCGTTCTCGGCCGGGGTGCCCGCGGTGACCCGCAGCATGCCCGGTACGCCCAGGTCACGGACCAGGACCCCCCGCTCCAGCAGGGCCTGCCACGCCGCCTGGGCGTCCTCGAAGCGGCCGAACTGTACGAAGTTGGCGTCCGACTCGGTCACCTCGCAGCCGAGTGCGCGCAGCTCGCGCACCAGCCGGTCGCGCTCGGCCTTGAGCGCCTCGACGTACCCGAGCAGGGTATCGGTGTGCTCGAGGGCGGCCAGCGCGGTGGCCTGGGTGACGGTGGACAGGTGGTAGGGCAGACGGACCAGCTGGACGGCGTCCACCACCGCCGGGTCGGCGGCGAGGTAGCCGAGCCGCAGCCCGGCCGCGCCGAACGCCTTGGACATCGTCCGGGAAAGGACCAGCCGCGGCCGTCCCTCGATCAGCGGAAGCAGCGAGGGGCGGTGGCTGAACTCCCCGTACGCCTCGTCGATCACCACCAGCGCCCCGGCCGCCTTCGCCCGCGCCCTCTGGGCCGCGTCGTGGAGGGCCAGAACGGTCTCGGCCTCGACGGCGGTGCCGGTCGGGTTGTTCGGCGAGGTGATGAAGACGACGTCGGGGCGGTGCTCGGTGATGGCCGCGCAGGCCGCGTCGACATCGATGGTGTAGTCCGCGTTCCGCGGGCCGGAGATCCAGCCGGTGCCGGTGCCGCGGGAGATCAGCGCATGCATCGAGTACGAGGGTTCGAAGCCGATGGCGGTGCGTCCGGGCCCGCCGAAGGTCTGCAGCAGCTGCTGAAGCACCTCGTTCGAACCGTTGGCGGCCCACACATTGGCCACGCCGACCTCGTGGCCGGCGGTGCGGGTCAGATACTTCGCGAGCTCCGTGCGCAGCTCGATCGCGTCCCGGTCCGGGTAGCGGTTGAGGTGGCGGGCCGCCTCGGCGACCCGCTCGGAGATCCGGGCCACCAGCGTCTCGGGCAGCTCGTACGGGTTCTCGTTGGTGTTCAGCCGTACGGGTACGTCCAGCTGGGGGGCGCCGTACGGGGACTTGCCGCGCAGCTCGTCCCTGATGGGGAGATCGTCGATCCGGGTCACTTGTCCCCTGGCACCTTCCAGTCGAACCTTGCCTTCACCGCGGCGCCGTGGGCGGGCAGATCCTCCGCCTCGGCGAGCGTCACCACATGGCCGGCGACCTCCGCCAGCGCCTCCCGCGTGTAGTCCACGACATGGATGCCGCGCAGGAAGGACTGCACCGACAGCCCCGAGGAGTGACAGGCGCAGCCGCCCGTGGGCAGCACGTGGTTGGACCCGGCCGCGTAGTCGCCGAGGCTGACGGGCGCGTACGGACCGACGAAGACCGCCCCGGCGTTCCGCACCCGGGCCGCGACCGCCGCCGCGTCCCTGGTCTGGATCTCCAGGTGCTCGGCGGCGTACGCGTCCACGACCGCGAGGCCCTGGTCGATGCCGTCGACCAGCACGATGCCGGACTGCCGCCCGGTCAGCGCCGGGCGGATCCGGTCCTCGACGTGCCTGGTCGCGGCGACCTGCGCCTCCAGCTCCTTCTCGACCGCCGCGGCCAGCTCCTCGGAGTCGGTGACGAGCACCGAGGCGGCCAGCGGGTCGTGCTCGGCCTGGCTGATCAGGTCGGCGGCGACATGCACCGGGTCGGCGGTGGCGTCGGCGAGGATCGCGATCTCGGTCGGGCCGGCCTCGGCGTCGATGCCGATGCGCCCCTTGAGCAGCCGCTTGGCCGCGGCCACCCAGATGTTCCCGGGCCCGGTGACCAGGGAGACCGGGCGGCACTCCTCGGTGCCGTACGCGAACATGGCGATGGCCTGGGCGCCGCCCGCCGCGTACACCTCGTCCACGCCCAGCAGCGCACACGCCGCCAGGATGGTGGGGTGCGGCAGCCCGTCGAAGTCACGCTGGGGCGGCGAGGCGACGGCCATCGAGCCGACCCCGGCCTCCTGTGCGGGCACCACATTCATCACAACGGAGGACGGATAGACGGACCGGCCGCCCGGCACATAGAGCCCCACCCGCTCGACCGGCACCCAGCGCTCGGTGACCGTGCCGCCCGGCACGACCTGCGTGGTGTGGTCGGCGCGGCGCTGCTCGCGGTGGACCAGCCGGGCGCGCCGGATGGACTCCTCCAGGGCGGCCCGCACGGCCGGGTCCAGCTCCTCAAGGGCGCGCGTCAGGGCCTCCTGGGGCACCCGCACCCGCTCGATGGTCACTCCGTCGAACCGCTGCGCGTAGTCGATCAGCGCCGCGGTGCCGCGATGGCGCACGTCGTCGCAGATCGGCCGCACCTTCTCAAGGGCGGCCTCGACGTCGAGCTCGGCACGGGGCAACAGGTCGCGGTCGATCCCGCCCTCCGGGAAGGCGGCACCGCGCAGATCGATACGGGAGATCACGCGATCAATTGTCTCAGACCCGCACCGGCGGCCTGCCCCCCGTATCAGTGAGTGATACGTACCCCCTAAGTTGACCTTGGAAGTTGACCCTGACCGCAAGCGTTCAAGCGGTTACTCAACGGGCATGGGGATCCGTACGGGGGTACGGAGAACAGGAGGGGACACGGCTGTGACCGAGCCACGCGACGGCGATCCACCCCCCGGGCTCGACCTGACCACCGCGGAGTGGGGCATGTGGCAGGCGTTCCGCAACGGCAGCACCCACGATCTGCGCACCTCCCACCCCCAGCGCAACGACCCCTCCGGCCCCTACGCCTGGGGCCCCGAGCGCAGTGTGCGCGCCCGGGTCGTGGCCCTGCTGCTGCTCGACGGCCCTCCCCCGCAGCCGGGCCGGGTCGCCGCGCTCAAGCTCAACGGGGTGCACATCACGGGCACGCTCGACCTGGCCGGCGGCACCGTCGAGCCGTATGTGGAGATGAAGAACTGCCGCTTCGAGCAGGAGGTGCTGCTCCCCGAAGCCCACTTCACCACCCTCCGGCTGGTGGGCTGCGCCCTGCCCCGGCTGGAGGCGGCCCGGGTGCGCACCGAGGGCGATCTGCATCTGCCGCGCTGTGTCGTGGAGCACGGCATCCGGCTCACCGACGCCCATATAGGCACGGATCTGCTGCTCAACCAGTTAGTGGTGCGCCGGGACCGGCGCGGCCAGTCGATCAGCGCCGACGGACTGACCGTCGGCCAGGACCTCCAGGCCGAGATGATCGAGTCACACGGCGAGCTGAGCATGCGCGGTGCGCAGATCGGCGTGTCGCTCAGCCTGCGCGGCGCCCAGCTGCACAATCCGTACGGGCGCCGGGCGCTGAACGCCCCGCAGCTGACCGTCGAGCGCAGCCTCTACCTCACCGCCGCCGGGGTGAGCAGCTACGGCAGCGGTTCCACCCCGCCGTACGGCACCAGCAACACGCCGACGCGCGGGACGCGTATCCAGCGCTTCGAATGCGAGGGCGGGATCCGCCTGGACGACGGGCGGTTCAATGACGCGGTCGACTTCGACCAGGCCCGCTTCGTCATGGAGAACGACCAGGAGCTCTCGCTGCGCCGCATCCAGACACCCGAGCTGCGGTTCGTCGGGGAGCGGCCGCAGCGCGGACGGGTGATCCTCTCCGGTGCGCGGGTGGTCAACCTGGTCGACAAATCGGTCAGCTGGCCGGGCCCCGGCGGGCTGACCATGGCGGGCTTCTCCTACGAGTGTCTGATCCCGGTCGGCCACTTCCCGCTCTCCCGGCGGCTGGAGTGGGTGGCGGCCGCGACCCCGGAGTTCTCCCGGGGGCCGTACGAGATGCTCGCCACGGCGATGCGCACCAGCGGCGAGGACGCGGAGGCGCGCGAGGTGCTGCTCGCCAAGGAGCGGCGGCGCCGCGAGACGCTGCCGCCGGCCGGAAAACTCTGGGGATATCTCCAGGACTGGACCGTGGCCTACGGCTACCGCCCCGGCCGGGCTGCGGTGTGGATGGCGGTGCTCTGGGCGATCGGCTCGGTGTTCTTCGCCCACAACCGGCCGGACCCCATCAAGCCGGGCGAGTCGCCGAACTGGAACGCCTCGCTGTACACCCTCGACCTGCTGCTCCCGGTGATCGACCTGGGCCAGGACGGCTACTGGAAACCTGACGGCGCGGTCCAATGGGCGGCCATCGTGATGGTCATGCTCGGCTGGATCCTGGCCACCACAGTCGCCGCCGGAGCCTCCCGGCTGCTGCGCCGCCAGTGATCGGGGCGCGCGGGGCCATTAGGCTTAACGCCCGTGACCTCCGCGCGCCTACCGCTCTTCCCACTGAACACGGTGCTGTTCCCGGGGCTCGTCATGCCCCTGAACGTCTTCGAGCAGCGGTATCGCGCCATGATGCGCGAACTGTTGGCAATGCCCGAAGACGCACCGCGCCGCTTCGGTGTCATCGCCATCCGGGACGGCCGCGAGGTCGCGCCGACGGCAATCGGCCTCCCGGACCCCACCGCCGACCCCGAGCGCGGCGCCGCGGCCGGGTTCGGGCCTGAGCCGATGAAGTCCTTCCACGCGGTGGGGTGTGTCGCGGACGCGGCCACCATCCGGGAGCAGAAGGACGGCACCTTCGAAGTGCTCGCCACCGGCACCACTCGCTTCGAACTGCGCTCGGTCGACGCCTCGGGCCCGTATCTGACGGCCGAGATCGACGAGCTCGACGAGAAGCCGGGCGACGGGGCCGGGGCGCTGGCCT
>NZ_MUNE01000689.1 GCF_002154605.1 Streptomyces milbemycinicus
GCAGTCTCGTCGGTGACGCCGCACTAGACCGGCGTCACCGACGAGACTGCCGGGCGGATCCGGGACCAGGCGCCGTCCGCGCCGACCACGAGGTCGAACGTCTCCTGTCGCCCGTCCGCGAAATGGACCCGTACGCCATCCCGGGTCCCCGGCACCACCTGCGTCACGCCCCGCCCCCACTGGACGTCGAGAGGGCCGATCAGCAGGTCACGGAGTTGCCTGCGGTCGATCTCGGGATTGGCCCGGTCATCCGGACGGGGCTGCCAGTCGCGCAGGACGGTCCCGTCCGCGTCCAGGATGCGCATGGCCTGCCCCTCGGGACGAGACAGCGCTTGGTACTCCGCCAGCAGCCCCGCCTTGTCCAGCGCGAGCTGGCCCAGCCCTTCGTGCAGGTCCAGCGTGCCGCCCGGGGGGCGGGCGTCGGGGCCGGGATCGCGTTCGAGGATGGCGACGGGGTAGCCATGGCGGTGCAGGACGCGGGCGAAGGTAAGGCCGGCAGGGCCGCTCCCGACCACAGCGATGCGGTGTCTCATGTCGATACACTGTATTTCCTCATTACGGTGCATCGCAAGTACGGTTCGACCATGACTGTGTGGGACCGGCCGGAGCCGCCGACTCGCCCTGTGCCGCTCGACCGGGAGCGGATCGTCGCCGCCGCCATCGCGCTGGCCGACGAGGGCGGGCTGGAGGCGGTGTCGTTGCGTAAGGTCGCCGCCCGGCTGGAGGCCGGCCCGATGCGGCTGTACGGATACATCTCCACCAAGGAGGAGCTGTTCGACCTCATGGTGGACGAGGTCCAAGCCGAGATCCTCCCCGAGGAGCACGAGGAGCACGAGGAGCACGAGGAGCAGCCCGGTGACTGGCGGGAGGCGCTGCGCATCCTCGCCCACCGCACCAGGCAGGCCGCTCTCCGTCACGAATGGCTGGCCGACCTGCTCGGCGGCCGCCCGACCCTGGGTCCGAACGGCCTCGCCGTGGCCGAGACCACGCTGGCCGCCCTCGACGGCCTCGCCGACATCGACACCGTCATGCGCGCCGTGGAGACCGTCAGCGCCTACTACACCGGCGCGATCAGGCGCGAGATCACCAACCTGCGGGCCGAGCGCGCCACGGGCCTGTCCAAGCGCGACTGGCAGCGCGCCTCCGGCCCGCATGTGACGAGAATGCTGGCCACGGGCCGCTTCCCGGCGCTGACCAAGGCCGTGTACGACGGCACGGACGTGGACGCCGAGACATCCTTCGCGACCGGCCTGGACTGGGTCCTCGACGCCGTGGCCGCCAAACTCACCCGGCCCCCGGCGTGACGCTCAGCTCTTGCGGCGGAACACGCGGGCAGGCCCCGTCAGGGCAGCCGTTCGGCCAGAACCTCCGCGAGGTGGCGGGCCCGGCGCCCCGCCAGCTGCTCCAGTTGCGTACGGCAGGAGAAGCCGTCCGCGAGGACTTCGGCGGCGGGGTCGGCGGCCCGTACGGACGGCAGCAGCTGCTCCTCCGCGCAGGCGACGGATACGTCGTAATGCCCCTGCTCGAAGCCGAAGTTGCCCGCCAGCCCGCAGCAGCCGCCGCTCAGCTCGCCCGTCAGACCCGCGCGGGCGCGCAGGCGGCGTTCCGCCGCGTCGCCGAGGACGGCGTGCTGGTGGCAGTGGGTCTGGCCGACGACGGGGCGGTCGT
>NZ_MUNE01000069.1 GCF_002154605.1 Streptomyces milbemycinicus
GACCACCGGGGCTGCGCCCCGGGACCGGGAGGGCTGCGCCCCGGCCCCTGGCGGGGCCGCGGCTCCGGCCCTTGATGGGGCTTGCCCCAGCCCCTTGGTGGGGCTCGCCCCGGCCCCTGCGAGGGCTGCGGCTCCGGTCAACTGAAGGGCTGCGCCCCAGGCCCCGCTGGGGCTGTGTCCCGGATCCAGCTGGGGCCGCGCCCCGAACCCCGCGGGGCTCTGCCCCGAGGTCGGCTGTTGGGGCTCCGCGCGTTTCGTCGCGGCCAGCCAGGGCTGGCCGTAGCTCTCCAGCGGTAGCCGGGGCGTCTGGGGCAGGGGGCGGAGCCCCGCCGGGCGCGGGAGCCCCGCCGCGGCCTACGCCGCCGCCGAGTCCGCCGCCCTCGCGCCCGCCGCCTCGCGTCGCTCTCGGACGCGGCGCGCGTGTTCGTCCGTCCTTGCGTCGTACGCCATGAGTTTCGGCAGGGTCAGCGCCAGCAGGCCGATGGACGCGACGCACGCGAGACCGCCCGCCCACACCGAGGCCCGCACGCCCACCAGGCCGGCCATGCCGCCGGCCCGGACCTGGCCCAGCTGAGGACCCGTCGCGTACGACAGCAGCTCGATGCCCGCCAGCCGCCCCCGCAGCTCGTCGGGGATCGTCTGGTTCCACATCGTCGAGCGGAACAGCCCGCTGACCATGTCCGCCCCGCCCGCCACCGCGAGGCACAGCAGCACCAGCCAGACACTCGGGAGCCATCCCGCCACGGCCATCGCCGCGCCCCACAGCGCCGCGCTCAGCACGACCATCCGGCCGTGCCGGTGCACCCGTGAGGCCCAGCCGCTGGTCAGGCTCACCGCGATGGAGCCGACCGACCCGGCGGCGTACATCAGGCCGAGTGACCAGGGCGCGTCCAGTTCGTCGGCGAGGAAGGGGAAGATCGCGTTGGGGAAGGCGAACAGCATGGCGGCCATGTCCACCGCGTAGGTGCCCAGCAGCTCCTTGCGCCGCCAGGCGTAGCGCGCGCCCTCGGCGATCGCCCGCAGCGACGGCTGCTCCGCGTCGTGGGCGGGTGCCGCGGGCGCGAGGCCGAGCCCGAGGAGGACCGAGACGGCGAAGGTCAGCAGGTCCAGGCCGTAGGCGAAGGGCAGCCCGGCGTATGCGACGACGACGCCCGCGAGCGAGGGGCCCGCGACGGCGGACAGCTGCCAGCGGATCGAGCTCAGCGCGGCGGCCGCGGTGAGCTGGTCGTGCGGGACGATTCGGACCGTGATCGAGTCGATGGCCGGGCGCTGCAGCCCGGTGAGCGCGCTGGTCAGAGCGGCCACGACATACAGCGGCCACAGCATGGGATCGGGGAGCAGGCTGTTGGCCAGCAGCAGCGCGGACAGCAGGCCCAGGCCCACCTCGGTGAGCAGGATCAGCTTCCGGCGGTCGACGGCGTCGGCGAGCGCCCCGCCGTACAGGCCGAAGACGATGAGCGGCACCAGCTCGACCGCGCCGATCGCGCCGACGGCGAGGGCCGACCCGGTCAACTCCTTGATCTGCAGCGGCAGCGCGACCATGGTCAGGAAGGTGCCGAAGGAGGTCACCAGGCCCGCGGTCCACAACAGGCGGAAGTCGCGGGAGGAGCGCCAGGGCGCGAGATCGGGCAGCAGGGCGCGCCAACGCGCCCCCGGCGGCGGGGGATGCGGATCGTCCGTCACAAGGGGCCATGCTCAAGCGCCGTCCGCGCCGCCCACAAACGAATTTTTCCCGCCATGCCGCTCCACCGGGTCTACCAGGAGGCCGGTGGCGGGGCCGTCAGCCGGTCGGCCAGCCGGGCGAGGCGGTCGCGGAAGCGGCGGCGGCCGGGCGGCACGGGCGGGCTGTTCTCCCCGGCGGCGGCGCTGACCAGGTGTTGGAGGGTGTCCAGATCGAGGCCCGCATCGGCCGGGGCGGCCAGCGCGTCATGCGCGAGGGCGTGCAGTTCGGCGTGGCCGCCGTCGAGCGCGAGCACGGTGGCCCCGCTCCGGCGCGCACCGTGCACCCGCTCCAGCAGTCCGGCCCCCGGGTCGTCCGGCGCGACCACGAGCAGCGTCTCGCCGCGCCTGGCGCGCTCCAGCCGGCTGAGGCCGACGGACAGATGCGCGGGGGCCGCGCCGTCGGGGACCCGGTGGCGTACGAGGGTGGGGGACAGCTCGGGCAGACCGGACCAGGCGGCCTCGTCGTCGAGGTGCGCGGCCAGGTGCCAGGGCTCGTACTCCTCGCTGCCGACCAGCAGCAGCCCGCCCCCGCGCGGCTCGACCGAGGCCCGCAGGGAGCCCGCGAAGCGGCGGGTGGCGCGCAGCCATTCGGTTCCGGCGAGTACGTCGCGCAGCAGCGCGACCCGTACGGCGTCCATGGCACCCGGATCCTGCCCCGGCGCGCGGGGCGGCGGGGGCGAATCGGGCCGGTCTCACCCCTTTGAGCGGCTTCGAACGCCTCACCCCTTCGAGCGTTGGCCGGCCACGCCCAGGTACGAGCCGTAGAGCAGCTGGGCGCCGCCCCAGCACATCATCACGACCCCGACCTTGGTGAGGGTCACGACGGGGAGCTCGACGTCCCCGGTGAACAGCCACAGCGCCAGCCCGGCGACGAGGGTGACGCTTCCTTCGAGGAGCTGCTTGAGGGCCTTGGTCATCGTGGTGCGCTGTCCTTCGTCATGGGGGCTGGGGGACAACGTCACGCTATGAGCCGCCGCCTGACGGAACCTCCGCCCGGCGGACGAGATCAGTGGCGGCTCCCTGCATCCTTCGACGGATCCGCCGCCAAGTGTTCATGCGCCGTCCCTTGACGCTCTGTGAGGCGAACCCTAAGGTCGCGGCACACAAGGGACGTCCTACGTCCGGTCATTTTGGCGGCGGCACTCGATTGCAACGGGGCATCGGAGGTCGGATGGCAAGCGGTGTGGCAGCGCGTGCGTACGAGGTCTCCGTGCCGTTCCGGGCGGGGGCCGACGGGTATGCGAGCTACCGCATTCCGGCGGTGGTGGCGACGGCGGCCGGGACGCTCCTGGCCTTCGCCGAGGGGCGGGTGGGGTCCTCCGCCGACCACGGCGACATCGACCTCGTCCTCAAGCGTTCGGTCGACGGCGGCCGGACCTGGGGGCCCTTACAGGTCGTCGCGCAGCACGGCGACGGCACGGCCGGGAATCCGGCGCCCGTGGTCACCGCCGGCGGCCGGGTCGTCCTGGTCCATGTGACCAGCGCGGCCACCGCCACCGAGACCCGGATCCGGCTCGGCGAGGTGTCAGCGGCCGACGGGCGGCGGGTGTGGGTGACGCACAGCGACGACGACGGGGCGAGCTGGAGCGCGGCCCGGGAGATCACCGGTGAGGCGAAGCGGCCGGAGTGGCGCTGGTACGCCACCACGCCCGGCCACGCCCTGCGGTTACGCCATGGCTCCTGGCCGGGCCGGATCGTCGTCCCCGGCAACCACTCGACGCCGCCGACCGTCGCCGGGGACACCGGGGCCGAGGGGAAGTACGACGGCGGGCACGATCTGCTCAGCGACGACGACGGCGCCACCTGGCGGATCGGATACGTCGAGGACAACCCCGACGGCTACATCAACGCGAATGAGACCACCGCGGCCGAACTCCCCGACGGCCGGATCTACTTCAACACCCGCAGCGACGCGAACGCGCCCGGCAACCGGGCCGACGCCTACTCGTCCGACGGCGGCGCGACCCTCGATACGCCCTTCAGGCCGCAGGCCGGGCTGGTCGCGCCGGTCGTCGAGGGCAGCGTGCTGCACCTGGACCGTCCGGCAGTAGGGAGCGCGGCAGGCGTGCTGCTGTTCTCGGGGCCCGCCGACCCCGGCTACCGGGCCCTGATGACCGTGCGGGCCAGCCGTGACGGCGGGGTCACCTGGCGGCCCGCGCACACCGTCGACGGGCTGCCGGCCGCCTACTCCGATCTGGTCAGGATCGATGACGCGACCGTCGGACTGCTGTACGAGACCGGCGACTTCAGCGCCTACTCGACGATCACCTTCCGGCGCATTCCGGTGAAGGAGCTGGTATGAGCAAGATGCACCACCACAGTTCTCACGGTCCCCTCCAGGCCCCCGGGCGGCGCGCCGTCCTGGGCGGCGCGGCCGCCGCGGCGGCCGGCTTCGCCCTCGCGGGCTGCGGCTCGGACGACGGGGACGACGAGCCCAAGGGCCGTAAGAAGGGCGAGAAGATCTCGCTGACCTTCTGGTCCTGGGTGCCGGGCATCGACAAGCCCGTCGACCTGTGGAACAGCAAGAACCCCGAGGTGCAGGTCAAGGTCGAGAAGGTCTCGGCCGTGGACGGCGCCCAGTACGCGAAGATGCACGCCGCGATCAAGGCGGGCAACCCGCCGGACCTCGGCCAGATCGAGTACCCGGTCGTGCCCAGCTTCCTCATCGACAACGGTCTGCTGGACCTCACCAAGTACGGGGTCGACAAGTACAAGGACAAGTTCGTCGGCTGGCAGTGGCAGCAGTCGGTGTTCGGCAAGGCGGTCTACGCCGTACCGCAGGCGTCCGGTCCGATGGGCCTGTTCATCCGTCAGGACCTGTTCGACAAGTGGGACATCGAGCCGCCCACCACCTGGGACGAGTACGAGGCGGCGGCCAAGGCGATCCGTAAGAAGGGCGCCTGGATCGAGACCTTCTCGGCGACCAACGGCAACCGTTTCGCGGGCCTGGCCTGGCAGGCCGGGGCGCGCTGGTTCGGCTCCGAGGGCGACACCTGGCTGGTGTCCATCGACGACGAGCCGACCCGTAAGGTCGCCGACTACTGGGAGGCGCTGGTCAAGCAGAAGCTGATCAAGACCATCCCGGACCGGCAGAACGCCTGGTACAAGGACGTCCAGACCGGCGCGATGGCCTCCTGGCTCGGCGCCAGCTGGGGCGATGCGCTGCTGGTCGGCAACGCCCCGAAGACCAGCGGAAAGTGGCGGGTCGTGCCCATGCCGCAGTGGAAGAAGGGCGATGGGGCCTTCGCCAACTGGGGCGGGTCCACCACCGCGGTCTTCGCCAAGAGCAAGTACCCCCAGGACGCGCTCAAGTTCGCGATCTGGCTCAACACCGACCCCGAGTCGATCAAGCTTCTGATCGACAACGGCTATGGCACCCCGGCCGCCAAGCAGGGCTACACCACCTCCCAGCTGGATGTGCACAAGGACTTCATGGGCGGCCAGGAGTACAGCAAGGTGTTCGACGCCGCGAGCAAGGGCGTGGACACCAGCTGGCGCTGGGGCCCGGCCACCGACACCCTCTACCAGCGGCTCGGCGACGCCTTCACCGGGGCCCTCGGCGACGGCGGCTCCTTCCGGTCCGTACTGAAGAAGGTGCAGGGCGAGACGATCACCGATCTGAAGGAAAAGGGACTGCAGGTGAAGGCCGGGTGAGACGCCCCACCCACACGGAGGCCCGCAGCGCGCGGGCGGCGGCCGGGTTTCTGCTGCCTTTCCTCGCGCTGTTCCTGCTGTGCTTCATCGCACCCATCGGATATGCCCTGTACGAGAGTCTGCTGAGGGTCGAGCGCACCGGCGCGCTCGGCCTCGGCGGCGAGACCAAGGAGGTCTGGGCGGGCCTCTACAACTACACGCACGCACTGGAGGACGACCGCTTCACCGCCGGATTCGGGCGGGTGCTGCTGTTCGGCGCCGTCCAGATCCCGGTGATGATCGTGCTGGCCACCGGGCTCGCGCTGCTGCTGGAGGCGGCGTCCGCCCGCTGGGTGGGCTTCTTCCGGACGGCCTTCTTCCTGCCGTACGGGGTGCCCGGCGTCATCGCCTCGATCCTGTGGGGCTTCCTCTACGTACCGGGCATCAGCCCTCTGGTGGAGATGGCCCACTCGGCGGGCTGGGACGTGGACTTCCTGGGCCGCTCCACCGTGCTGTGGTCCATCGCCAACATCGTCACCTGGCAGTTCACCGGCTACAACATGCTGGTGCTGATCGCGCAGCTGAAGTCCGTGCCCGGTGAGCTGTACGAGGCGGCGCGTATCGACGGGGCCAGGGCCTGGCAGATCGCCTGGCATATCAAGCTGCCGCTGATCCGGCCCGCGCTCGTGCTGACCACCGTCTTCAGCATCATCGGCACCCTCCAGCTGTTCGCCGAACCCAAGGTGCTCAAACCGCTCAGCAACTCCATCGACTCCGGCTACACACCCAATCTGGCCGCCTACAACGAGGCGTTCACCAGCAACAACCAGCACATCGCGGCGGCTGAGGCGGTGCTGCTCGCACTCGTCGCCTGCGTACTGTCCTTCAGCTTCCTCAGGCTCGTGGGACAGCGAGAGCCCAGAGGGTCCAAGGGGAAGGGCGGGACGAGCAGGTGAGCACCGAGGTCACCCAGCAGATCCCGGCGGACGGCACCCCGGCGCCGGGCACCGGTGCGAGCGCACCGCGCCGCCCCGGCCGCCGCCGGGACGGCCGGCAGCCGCCGCTGCGCTACCGCATCATCACCGTCTCGCTGCTCGCCGTCGCGGCCGTCTACTTCCTGGTCCCGGTCTACTGGCTCGTGGTGTCGTCGACCAAGTCCAGCAGCGACCTCTTCGGCACCTTCGGCTTCTGGTTCCACGATCCGCACCCCATCGACTATCTGCACCGGGTGCTGACCTACGACGACGGCATCTACGTCCGCTGGTTCGCCAACAGCCTGATGTACGCGGGCGTCGGCGCGCTGGCCGCCACCCTGCTGTCGGCCGCCGCCGGGTACGCCCTGGCCAAGTTCCCCTTCCCCGGGCGGGAGGGCGTCTTCAACGTCATCCTCGCCGGGGTGCTCATCCCGGGCACCGCGCTCGCCCTCCCGCTGTATCTCCTCTTCAGCGAGATGGGGCTCGCCAACACCTATGCCGCGGTGCTGCTGCCCAGCGTGGTCAGCCCCTTCGGGGTCTATCTGTGCCGGATCTACGCGGCCGCCGCCGTGCCCGACTCACTGCTGGAGGCGGCGCGGATCGACGGCGCGGGCGAGGCGCGGATCTTCTCCACGCTCGGGCTGCGGCTGATGACCCCGGCGCTGGTGACCGTGTTCCTGTTCCAGTTCGTGCATATCTGGAACAACTTCTTCCTGCCGCTGGTCATGCTCTCGGACTCCGATCTGTACCCGATCCAGCTGGGGCTCACCTCCTGGCAGGGGTACGCGGACCGGCAGCCCGAGCTCTACCAGTACACGGTCGGCGGCGCCTTCCTGTCCGTACTGCCGCTGATGGTGCTGATGGGGGTTCTGCAGAGGTACTGGCGCACCGGGCTGACGGAGGGCAGCGTCAAGGCGTGACCGGGGCGTGTCCGCGTCATAGGGCGTGTCAGTATCGCTGTCATGACTTCTACTGCTGCTGGTGACGCGACTCCTGCGAAGAAGGCCCCCGCCAAGGACCCCTGGGACCTGCCCGATGTGTCCGACCTGGTCGTCGGCGTGCTCGGCGGCACCGGCGACCAGGGGCGCGGGCTGGCGTACCGGCTGGCCCGGGTGGGCCAGAAGGTCATCATCGGCTCCCGGGCCGCGGAGCGGGCGCGCACCGCGGCCGAGGAGCTGGGCGGCGCGCAGTACGGCATCGAGGGCGCGGAGAACGCCGAATGCGCGCGGCGCAGCGATGTCGTGATCGTCGCGGTGCCGTGGGAGGGCCACGGCAAGACCCTGGAGGCGCTGCGCGAGGAGCTGAGCGGCAAGCTCGTCGTCGACTGTGTGAACCCGCTCGGCTTCGACAAGAAGGGCGCCTACGCGCTCAAGCCCGCGGAAGGCAGCGCCGCCGAGCAGGCCGCGGCCCTGCTGCCCGACTCGCGGGTGACCGCCGCCTTCCACCATCTGTCGGCGGTGCTGCTGCAGGACCCCGAGGTCGAGCGGATCGACACGGATGTGATGGTGCTGGGCGAGAGCCGCGCCGATACGGACCTGGTGCAGGCGCTGGCGGCCCGGATCCCCGGGATGCGGGGCGTATTCGCGGGGCGGCTGCGCAACGCCCACCAGGTCGAGTCGCTGGTCGCCAACCTGATCTCGACGAACCGCCGCTACAAGGCGCACGCGGGCCTGCGGATCACCGACGTCTGACCGGGGCCGCCCACCGGAAGCGGAGCGGGGCGGGGCATGGGGGACAATGGCCGGGACTGACACATCCCCGGACAGGAGCCGACCCCATGCCCCGACTGGCCCTCTACGCCCTCGCCGTCTGCGCCCTCGCCGCCGTCGCGGCGGTCGTGTCCTTCGCGCGGGGCAGCTGGATCGGCGTCGTGTGGATCCTGCTCGCGGGCCTCTCCTCCAACATGGCCTGGTACTACCTGCGCAAGGCCAAGATGGACCGGGCCGCCGTCGGTGAGGGCGCCCGGGAGGCCTCGGTCTAGTACAGCTGGGGCTCGCCCTTCCAGAAGCGGAAGAACTCCTGACCCCAGCTCGTCTCCCACGCCGAGACGCCCAGCGCCCGCATCACCGCGTCGATGGCGTCGAAGAAGACCGTGTTGACCTCCGGTATCCACAGCACACCGAACACCGCGATCAGGCCGAACGGAGCGTACGGCTCCACCTGCCGCCGTACGCGGTACGACAGCCACGGCTCGATCACCCCGTACCCGTCGAGCCCCGGGACCGGGAGAAAGTTCAAGATCGCCGCGGTGACCTGCAGCATCGCCAGGAACGCGAGCGCGTAGCGGAACACCTCGGGCACACCGTCCACCCCGAGCCAGAACGGCGCGGTCAGCACGATGGCGAACGCGACATTCGTCAGCGGGCCGGCGGCCGAGATCAGGCTGTGCTTCCAGCGCCCGCGGATGCGGTGCCGCTCGATGAACACCGCCCCGCCGGGGAGCCCGATCCCGCCCATGATCACGAAGAGCACGGGCAGCACGATGCTCAGCGCCACATGCGTGTACTTCAGCGGGTTGAGGGTCAGATAGCCCTTGGCGCCGATCGAGATATCACCGCCGTGCAGGGCGGTGCGCGCATGGGCGTACTCGTGCAGGCACAGCGACACGATCCAGCCGGAGACCACGAAGAGGAAGACGGCGAAGCCGGGGCTCGCCGAGAAGTCTGTCCACACCGCCCATCCGGACACGCCCATGATCGCGACCAAGGCGAGGAACACGGGACTGATCCGCCGATTGCGGCGGCTGACTGCGGTGGCCATGCGTGATGTCTCTCCGTGGGGGTGGGGCTGTGCGGTGGGGTGATCGGGAAACGTCGAGCGGGGTGCGGGGAGTTCCGGGGCGATGCTAGGGGCGAACAGCTGAGCGGACCAGCCGCCGCCGTGCATGACAATAGGTCGGTGCGCTACGCCATACTCGGCACCACCCAGGCCCGACGCGACGACGGCACCCCCGTCGCGCTCGGCGGCACCCGTCTGCGCGCGCTGCTGGCCGTACTGGCGCTGCACCCCGGACGGGCGCACACCACCGGCGCGCTGATCGAGGAGATCTGGGACGCCGACCCGCCCGCCGACGGGAACGGCGCGCTGCAGGCCCTCGTCGGCCGCCTGCGCAGGGCCCTCGGCAAGGACGCCGTGCGCTCGGTCCCCGGCGGCTACCGGCTGTGCGCCGACCGCGACGACGTCGATCTGCACCGCTTCGAACGCCTCGTGGACGAGGGGGCCAGGGCCCTGGACGACGGCGACCCGGCCAAGGCCGCCGCCGTCCTCGACGACGCCCTCGCCCTGTGGCGCGGCCCGGCCCTCGCCGACCTCCCCGGCGGCGGCTCGGCGGCGGCCCGGGCCGAGGCCCGCCGGCTGGACGCCCGTCGCTGCCGTATCGCCGCCGACCTCGCCCTCGGCCGGGCCGACCAGGCCCTGCCCCAGCTTGCCGAACTCTGCGCCGCGCATCCCTTCGACGAGCCCCTGCACGCCCTGCGGATCCGTGCCCTGCGCGACGCGGGCCGCCCGGCGGAGGCGCTGACCGCGTACGAGGCGATCCGCGTCGAGATCGCCGACCGGCTCGGCGCTGACCCCGGCCCCGCCCTGCGCGCGCTCCACGCCGAGCTGCTGGACCCGGCGGCGTCTGCCGTAGCCGTTGCATCTGCCGTAGCCGCTGCGTCTGCCGCGCCGCGGCCGGTCTCCGAAGGTGCGCCGCCCCGGCGGCCGGATGCCCGGCCCGGGGTGCGGAGCGGCAATCTGCGGGCCCGGCTCACCAGCTTCGTCGGCCGTGAGACGGATCTCGGCGTGCTGCGCGCGGACCTGGCCGGGCAGCACCGGCTCATCACCCTCCTCGGGCCCGGTGGGGCCGGGAAGACACGGCTGTCGCAGGAGGCCGCCGAATCGGTGGTGGAGGCCTGGCCGGACGGCGTCTGGCTGGCCGAGCTGGCGCCCGTGGACGACCCGGGGACCGTGCCCGAGACGGTGCTCACCGCGCTCGGGGCGCGCCAGACCGTCATCCGCAGCACCGCCGCGGAAGGGCTGCGGGCCGCGGCCGACCCGACCACGTTCGACCCGCTCGCGCGGCTCGTGGAGCACTGCGCGCCGCGCCGCATGCTGATCGTGCTCGACAACTGCGAACACCTCGTCGATGCCGCCGCCCGGCTCGCCGAGACCCTGCTCACCCGCTGCCCCGGCGTCACCCTCCTGGCCACCAGCCGGGAGCCGCTGGCCGTCCCGGGCGAGCTGGTGCGCCCCGTGGATCCGCTGCCGGACCCCGTCGCGCTGCGGCTGCTCCAGGACCGGGGCGCGGCGGCCCGGCCCGGCTTCCGGGTGGACGACGACCCGGCGGCCTGCGCCGAGATCTGCCGCAGGCTCGACGGTCTGCCGCTGGCCATCGAGCTGGCCGCGGCGCGGCTGCGGTCGCTCACCCCGCGTCAGCTCGCCGACCGGCTCGACGACCGCTTCCGCCTGCTGACCAGCGGCAGCCGGACCGTACTGCCCCGCCAGCAGACGCTGCGCGCGGTCGTCGACTGGTCCTGGGACCTGCTCGACGAGCGGGAGCGCACCGTGCTGCGCCGGCTGTCGGTCTTCGCGGGCGGCTGCGACCTGGCCGCCGCCGAGGCCGTATGCGGGGACCCGGGCGACCCGAGAGACCCGGGCGACCCGAGAGACCCGGGCGACGGAGTTGAGAGGGCCGGCGCGGTCGATCCCCTCGACGTCACCGCCCTGCTCGGCTCGCTCGTCGACAAATCCCTGGTCGTCGCCACCCCCGACGCGGCGGGCGGGATGCGCTACCGGCTGCTGGAGACCGTCGCCGAGTACGCCGCCGAACGGCTCGAACAGGCCGGGGAGCGCCCGGTGGTCGAGCGGCGGCACCTGGTCGCCTACCGGGAGCTGGCCCGCACCGCCGACCCCCTGCTGCGCGGCCGGGAGCAGCGCGTATGGCTCGACCGGCTGGAGGCGGAGCACGACAACCTGCGGGCCGCGCTGCGCCGCGCCGTCGCCGCGCGCGATGAGCAGGAGGCGCTGTGCCTGGTGCTGTCGCTCGGCTGGTTCTGGCAGCTGCGCGGCCACCGCGGTGATGCGCGCCATTGGTCGGCCGCCGCGGCGGCGCTCGGCCCCAACCCCTTCGCGCCGCCCGTGGCCTCGGCGCCCCCGCTCCTCCCGGCCTCCACGGACCGGCCGCCGCCCATGCCGCCCGACCTGCTCGAGGAGGCGCGGCGCGGGGTGCGGCTGATCGGGCTGTCCAATATCGACGGCGATATGCGGAAGTTGGGCAGCGAGGAGGCGCGGCGCGAACTTGAGGGGATCATCTCCGCGTACCGTCCGGGGCTGCCGCAGAACTGCCGCGTACCGGGCTTCATGTGGTTCTACGCCGTGCTGCTCACGGGCGACTTCCCGCTGCTGCGGGAGATCGTCGAAGAGGGGGTGCGCAGCTGCCGGGAGCTCGGCTACGAGTGGGAGACCGCCCTGATCCTGCAGCTGCGCGCCAAGATCCTGGGCGACCGGGTGGAGGACACCGACGAGGCGCGGCGGGCCGCCGACGAGAGCCTGGAGATCTTCACCCGGCTCGGGGATGTGTGGGGCGTGGCCGAGGCCCTGTCCGGCCGCGGCGAGCTGCTGGAGCAGCGCGGCGAGAGCGAGGCGGCCGCCGCCGACTACCGCGCGGCGATCGGCTGTGCCGAGCAGCTCGGCGCGCTGTCGCAGGTGTCGCTGTTGCGGGCCCGGCTGGCCGGGGTGATGGTCGAGAGCGGGGTGGCGGCGAAGGTCGCCGAGGGCGAGCGGATCCTGCGCGAGGTGGTGGAGCAGGGGCAGCATATGGAGGCCGAGGCGCTGGCGTACGCCCGGCTGCATCTCGCCATGCGGTGCGGCAACAGGGGGGCCACCCAGGAGGCGCGGGACCATCTGGAGCAGGTGCTGGCGGTGTTCGACCAGCGTGCGCTCGACATCTTCCAAGGGCTCGTGGGGGGGCTGCTCGGCTGGCTGGATCTGCTCGAAGGACGTCCCGCGGACGCCTTGTTGACGCTGCGGGGAGCCTTGGCCAAGGGCAGCGACCCGCTGGCCCGGATGATCGCGCCGCAGATGCAGATCGTCAACGTCCTGATCGGCGCCCGGGCGCTGGCCGCGCTGGGCGGCGCTGCGCATGCCGAGACCGCGGCGCGGCTGGTCGGCGCGTACGACGTGCTGCGGCCGACCGGCTATCTCGTCACGACGATGGAGGTCACCAACCGCGAGCGGACGGTGGCCGCGGCGCGGGACCGGCTGGGCGAGGCGGCGTACGAGCGGGCATACGCCGAGGGCGGCGGCCTGTCCCTGGAGGAGGCCACCGCCCTCGTATGAGGCGGCTCGTACGAGGCCGCTCGTATGAGGCGGCGGGTGCTGCGGGTTGCTGTGCTGCGCGCGGTTCAGGTCTTGTTGCGGAACTTCGCCACCGCCAGCGGTGCGGTGACCACCGTGATGGCCAGCGCCCAGATCACGACCATGGTCACCGGATGCGCCACCGCCCCATGACCACTGGTCAGCGCCCGGGCCCCGTCCGCGAGCTGGGACAGCGGGTTGTACTTGGTGAAGGACTGCAGCCACCCCGGCATGGTCGCCGTCGGGGCGAAGATGGACGAGCCGAACTGCAGCGGCATGATCACGAGGAACCCCAGTCCCTGCACGGCCTGAGGGGTCTTCAACGACAGGCCGAGCAGCATGAATATCCAGGTCAACGAGGAGCCGAAGAACAGGGCCAGGGCGACCGCGGCCAGCAGCTCGACGGGGCCGGTCTTGAGGTCGAACCCCATGATGAAGCCCATGACCAGCAGGACCACGGTGGACACCAGCATCCGGCCGGTCTCCACGATCAGCTTGGCGATCAGCACCGAGGAGCGGGCGATGGGCATCGTGCGGAAGCGGTCCATGACGCCCTTGTTGAAGTCGTCATTGACGCCGGTGCCGACCGACATCGCGATGTTCAGCCCGCCCATCGCCATCATCCCGGGGATGAAGTAGTTCACATAGGCGCTCCGGTCGCCCTGCGCCACCGCGCCGCCGAAGACGTACACGAACAGCAGCGAGAAGACGATCGGCATCAGCAGGGCGTCGAACATCGACTCCGGGTCCTGCTTGATCTGCAGCGCGTTACGCCGCACCAGCGCGCCGATATGGCGCAGATTGGCGCGCAGCCCGATCCGGCCCTCTCCGGGCAGCGCCTTCACGGGCGCGGAACTCACCGTCGCGGCGCTCACGCGGCGACCTCCTCAAGTGCGTCGTGCGTCTCGGCTATGGACGTCTTCTGGCCGGTGATGGCCAGGAACACCTCGTCCAGGCTGGGCAGATGGGTGTCGATCCCGGAGATCGCGAAGCCGCGCTCGCCGAGCAGGCCGATCACGGCGGTCAGCTGCTCATCGCTGATGATCGGCACATTGACCAGGCCCTCCTCCACATCCGCGGTAGCGCCGCCGACGCCGTCGAGCCCCGCCTGGGCGATGGCGCCGACCATGCGGTGCAGCTCTTCCGGGTCGGTCGGGCGGATCTGCAGGGTGCGGCCGCCGACCTTGGCCTTGAGCTCGTTGACCCGGCCCTCGGCGATGACCTTGCCCTGGTCGATGACCGTCAGATCGTCCGCCAGCTGCTCGGCCTCCTCCATGTACTGCGTGGTCAGCAGGACCGTGGAGCCCTCGGAGACCATCCGCTTGACCTCGTCCCACACCTCGTTGCGGGTGCGCGGGTCCAGACCGGTGGTCGGCTCGTCCAGATAGAGCACGGCGGGCTGGCCGATCATGGACGCGGCCAGGTCGAGCCGGCGGCGCATACCGCCGGAGTAGGTGCGCGCGGCCCGCTTGGCCGCGTCGGTGAGGGAGAACCGCTCCAGCATGGCGTCCGCCCGCGCGCGGGCGTCCTTACGGGGCAGATCGAGCAGCCGCCCGATCATGTACAGGTTCTCCCAGCCGGAAAGCTTCTCGTCGACCGAGGCGTACTGCCCGGTCAGCCCGATCGTGCGGCGCAGCTGCCGGGGCTGGCGCACCACGTCGTACCCGGCCACCATCGCGGTGCCGGCGTCCGGCACCAGCAGGGTGGACAGGCAGCGGACGAGGGTGGTCTTGCCCGCGCCGTTGGGCCCGAGCACGCCGAGGACGGTGCCCTCGGGCACGGTCAGGTCCACTCCGTCGACGGCTTTCGTGTCGCCGAAGTGTTTGACCAGCCCCCGCACTTCGACGGCGTTGCCGCCGCTGGTCGTGTGTTCGTATCGCGTCATACCACCACGATGACAGCCGCTACCGACAACCCACCGACAAGTCGCAGACAAGCCGCAGACATCCAGCAGACAGGGCGGCAGACAGCCCGCCGACGGGGGAAGATCGGCGGGCTGTCGGCGTGCCGCGGTGGCTAGTGGAAGGAGTGCTCCGCGGCCGGGTAGGCGCCGCCGACGACATCCTCCGCGAAGGCGCGCGCCGCGTCTCCGAGGGTCTGGCGCAGCTGCGCGTACTGCTTGACGAAACGCGGCACGCGGCCGCCGGTCAGACCCGCCATATCGGTCCACACCAGGACCTGTGCGTCGCAGTCAGGCCCGGCGCCGATGCCCACGGTCGGGATGTGCAGCGAGCGGGTGACCTCGCCGGCCACCTCGGCCGGGACCGTCTCCAGCACGACCGCGAAGGCGCCCGCGTCCTGTACGGCCTTGGCGTCCCGCAGCAGCTGCTGCGCGGCCTCCTCACCGCGCCCCTGCACCGGATAGCCGCCGTACGCGTTGACGGACTGCGGGGTGAGGCCGACGTGGGCCATGACCGGGATGCCGGACTGGACCAGCAGCTCGATCTGGTGGGCGGAGCGCTCGCCGCCCTCCAGCTTCACCGCGCCCACCCCGGCCTCCTTGACCAGGCGGGTGGCGCTGCGCAGCGCCTGCACCGGGCCTTCCTGGAACGAGCCGAAGGGCAGATCGCCGACGATCAGGGCGCGCTTGGTGCCCCGTACGACGGCGGCGGACAGGATGGTGATCTCGTCCATGGTGACCGGCACGGTGGACTCGTAGCCGAGGTGGCAGTTGCCCATCGAGTCGCCGACCAGCATGACCGGGATGCCGGCCTCGTCGAAGACGGAGGCGGTCATCGCGTCATAGGCGGTGAGCATGGGCCACTTCTCGCCGCGCTCCTTGGCGGCGGCGATATCGCGGACGGTGATACGCCGGGACCCCTTCCCTCCGTACAGCGCCTTTCCGGCCTCGGGCGGACCGGTCCCGCTGCTGTCGGGCTTTTTCCCGGCAGGGCTGACGTGCGTCATTGCGACGGCTCCTGTTCGTCATCTCGAGGCGCCCTCACGGCGTCCCCGGACCACCCCCATGCTGGCATGCGGTGCCGCCGGGCGAAAGTGGGCCCCGCTCGGCGTACGCGGGACCCCGCTCGGCGTGCGCGGGACCGTAAAGGCGGGTAAAGGCTCGCAAAGACTTTCTAATACGAGACGGTTCCGTATCGGAACGCGACCTAGCCTGGGCCATATGGCATCCCCCTCCGACACCCAGGACGCCCCCGCCGTGAGCGGCGTCCCCGAGGCGATCCACCGCAGACGGTGGGCGATCCTGGTCGTGCTGATGCTCAGCGTCCTGGTCGTCGTCCTCGACAACTCCATACTCAACGTGGCGATGAAGACCATCGCCTCGCCCAAGCCGACAGGGCTCGGCGCCGGCCAGAGCCAGCTGGAATGGGCGATCAACTCCTACACCCTCGTCTTCGCCGGGCTGCTGTTCACCGCAGGTCTACTCGGCGACCGGCTGGGCCGTAAAAAGGTGCTGCTCAGCGGCATGGTGATCTTCGGCATCGGGTCGGTGCTCGCCGCGTACTCCAGCTCGCCGGGCGAACTGATCGGCTTCCGGGCGCTGATGGGCCTGGGCGCGGCGTTGGTGATGCCCGCCACCCTCGCCATCCTGGTGAACGTCTTCGAACGCGACGAGCAGCCCAAGGCCATCGGCATCTGGACCGCGGCCGTCGGCCTCGGCATCGCGATCGGCCCGATCACCGGCGGTGTGCTGCTCGAGCACTTCTGGTGGGGCTCGGTCTTCTTCGTCAATGTGCCCGTTGTCATCATCGCGCTGATCGCGATGTCGCTGCTGGTCCCCGACTCCAAGGACCCGGCGCCCGGCCGGCTCGACCCCGGCGGTGTGCTGCTGTCGGTCGTGGGTCTGGTGCTGCTGGTGTACGGCATCATCAAGGGCGGTCAGCTCGCCGACTTCTCCGATGCGAAGGTGCTCGGCACGATCGCCGGCGGACTGGCGATCCTGGTGCTGTTCGTGGTGTACGAGAAGCGCAGCGACCACCCGGCAATTGATGTTTCGTACTTCCGAAAGCCCGCCTTCTCGGCCGCCGTCGCCGCGATCGCGCTGGTCTTCTTCGCCCTGATGGGCGTCACGTTCTTCATGGTCTTCTACATCCAGAGCGTGCGCGGTTACAGCGCGCTGGACTCCGGCCTGCTGATCCTGCCGCTCGCCGTCGCCCAGCTGATCTTCGCGCCGCGCACCCGGCTGGTCGTCGAGCGGTTCGGGGTCCGGGCGGTGTGCGCGGGCGGCATGCTGCTGGTGGCCGGGACCATGGCCGGATTCACCCTGCTGGGGGTGGACACCCCCCTCGTGGTGATGGAACTGCTCTTCTTCCTCCAGGGCGCGGGGATGGCCCACATCATGCCGCCCGTCACACTGACGGTCATGCAGACGCTGCCGCGCCAGAAGGCCGGCTCCGGCTCGGCGCTCAACAACACCTTCCGCCAGGTCGGCGGCGCGCTCGGGGTCGCGGTGCTCGGCTCGGTGCTCTCCGCCACCTACCGCGACGGCATCAAGGACTCCCTGGCGGCAGTCCCCGGGCTGCCCGACTCCGCGCGGCACGCGGCGGGGGAGTCCGTCGAGGCCACCCTCGGCCTCGCCGAGAAGCTGGGGCCCAAGGGCCAGGCGCTGATCGGCCCGGCGCACGACGCCTTCGTCCACGCCATGCACATCACCGCGCTCGGCTCGGCGGCCGTCGCTCTCTTCGGCGCGCTGGTCGTGCTGGCCTTCCTGCCCGGCAAGGCCGCCGCCGAAGGCGCGCCCGGCGGCGACCGGCCGCGGGAGAGCGCGGGGACAGGAGCGGGGCGATGACCGCGCGCGACGGGGCGTTGG
>NZ_MUNE01000690.1 GCF_002154605.1 Streptomyces milbemycinicus
GGATGTGTATAAGAGACGGGGGGAGCGACGGCCAAAGGGGGCGGGGCGGATGTTGTCGCCGGAGAAGGGAAACCCGAGATACAGGAACACGTGTGGCGTCGTGCGCTGGTGCGCTCTGACATGAAGACCTCAGAGAAGTTGGTCGGCGTCGCGATGGCGTTGTACGCGGACTACGAGACGGGCGAGAACGTGTGCCCGTCGAACGGGACGATTGCCAGGGAACTCGGCTACGGCGGGAAGGCTCCAGAGCAGACGGTCAACAAGATCGTTGGCAGGCTGCGTAGGGCTGGCTGGCTCACGAAGACAGGCAAGGTGCCGGACGGTCCGGTGATCTACCGGCTCACGTTGCCGAAGCAGGGGGGGTATGGCTGAGGAGCCATACAACCTACCTACCTTCAAGAGCGACGGCGGTAGGGGTGAGGAGCCAACAGCGAAGAGCAAGCCGGTAGGCGAAGAGCGGCCCCCGGCAGGGGGGCGACAGGGCGAAGACGAAGAGCTCAAGCAGCCGGCGAAGGTGGGCCGCGTAAGCGGCCCCCAGAAGGAAGACGAAGGGGCTGGCTCCCTTGGGGGGCCTTCGGCCCCCTCCTTCTCCTTCGTAG
This sequence comes from Streptomyces milbemycinicus, assembly GCF_002154605.1. Lineage (GTDB taxonomy): Bacteria > Actinomycetota > Actinomycetes > Streptomycetales > Streptomycetaceae > Streptomyces > Streptomyces milbemycinicus. The sequence continues at coordinate 600 of NZ_MUNE01000690.1, forward strand.
ACGTGGAGACGGTCAAGCAGGAGGAGCGCCGTCGACGCTGGTTTGGAGAGCCATACGCAGCTCCCTCGCCGGTGGACTTCGACTACGACGGCTTGACCGACCGGCTTCAAGAAGCAGGGCACGAGCTGCCGCCCTTCTGATCGGAAGGCAGAAGGCCCCC
>NZ_MUNE01000691.1:0-1163 GCF_002154605.1 Streptomyces milbemycinicus
AGCCCTGCTGTCCAGGCCGACGGCCGCGTCGAAGCGGATCGAGGACGCGGGCAGCTTGGCCAGGTCGGCCTTCTTGGAGCGGAAGGTCCAGCTGGCGTCGACGCGGGTGGAGGCCGCGGCGACCTTGACGCTGCGCTTGACCGAGGTGGTCAGTTTGTACGCGGCGTCACCGGCCGGAACCGTGAAGATGCCCGCCCCTTCCAGTGGGTCGCTGTTCGAGCCGACCTTGGCGCCGTTGCGATAGAGGGTCGTAGTGACCGACGAGTAGAGCGAGGAACCGGAGTGGGTCTTGCCGTCGGTGAACACCGGCAGGTAGCCGTAAATGCCGTTGCCCTCGCGGTAGATACCGAGACTTGAGCCGACACGCGGGCCGAAGACCGCCGTGTTGAAGGTCTTCCCGTAGCTCTTGCCCGCCTTCAGGGTCTGCGGGGTGCCGAGCGTGTAGAAGGCATCGACGATCGGGAAGCCGGACTCGTCGACCCCGCCGTGCTGCTCGAAGTCGAGTTTCCACTTCGCCCCGCCCGCGGTGGACAGGCGCAGCGTGCGCGTGCCGGGCAGCTTCTGCTGGACCCCGGGTGCAAAGGTGCTTGTACTGCCGGGCAGCTCGCCCCAGGCGTAGATCACGCCCTTCTTACCGCTCGACGAGGCGCCCAGACCGGTCTTCACCGTGGCCAGTTCACTCGCCTTGTAGCGCTTGGTGTAACCGGTGGCGAGCTGCTTGACCTTGCCGCCGGCGAGGGTGTCGTACTCCTCGGCGGGCTTGACCCAGTGACCGCCCCACTGCTGGTACAGGCTGCCGTCGGTGATCTGCGGGCCGGCGTGCGCGGTACGGAAGTNNGCACGCCGACGGTGTACAACGGCGTAGCGACCTCCGACTTCGCCGCCGCGTCGGGCACGGTGATGTCCACCGGCTTCGCGGTCCGCGCGTCCACCGTGATCGTGGCCTTCTTGGTGATGCTCAGCTTCGGCTGCGTCACCCAGTCGAAGCCCTTGGCGGGGTCATCCGGGTCGACGTGGACGGCCGAGTTGAAGATGTAACCGCCCTTGGGAAAGCGGACCTTGACGGTGCCGGACTCGTCGTAGGGCGAGTACCACTTGCCCTGTGCGAGCCCGGTGACACCGTCCAGTTCGGCGTTGTAGTACTTCGCCGGGTTGCCGTCACG
>NZ_MUNE01000691.1:1216-1816 GCF_002154605.1 Streptomyces milbemycinicus
GCCGCCCGCCGGGACGGTCAGCGTCTTGGTGCCGAGCGTGAAGAAGCCGGCCGGTGCGGCCTGCCCCTTCGGGTCGGTGGCCGTCACCGCGAGGGTCAGCGTGACATCGGTCTTCCCGAGGTTCTTGTACGTGACCTTGTCGGTGACCGGCTTGTCGTCGGTGTGCGGCCACTGCTGGAGGCCGAAGCTCACCGACGTCGGGTCGGCGACCACGGTCTGCTTGATGGCCTTGTCGACCTGGATCCGGCCCGAACCCTGCTGGAACGGCGTGTACTTGCCGCCCTTCGCGGAGCCGGTCAGCGCACCCTTGAGCTGGGTGTACGTCCAGTCGGGGTGCTGCTGCTTCAGGATCGCCGCGGCGCCCGCGACATGCGGGGTGGCCATCGACGTACCCGAGATGCTCACGTAGCCGGGCGGCTTCTCGCCGACCTCCTGGGCTATGACGCTGCCCGGGGCCGAGGCGGCCGTGGTGTCCACGCCGGGTGCGGTCACGTCGGGCTTGATCTGCCCGTCGAGGCCGGGGCCCGTGCTGGAGAACGAGGCCAGCTTGTCGGTGTCGTCGACGGCGCCCACGGTGAGCGCGGCCTCCGCGCTGCCCGG
>NZ_MUNE01000692.1 GCF_002154605.1 Streptomyces milbemycinicus
CGAGGAGCCGCCGAGCCCGTGCACATAAAGCGCGGGCGGCAGACCGTCCCGGATCGGCGGCCGGGACCGTACGGTGAGAGTGAGACCGGAGAGGCGCACGGTACGCAGCCGCTCCCCCGCTCCGACGCGAACGGGCCGGGCGGGCGGGACCGCGGAGACGATGCGGGAAACCGGCTGCTCGGTCGAAGACATGCGGCAATGTTACGAGACGATCACGCTCGGGGCCCTGTGTTCGCCCTCACAGGGCCGCGTAGCGTCCGAAAGTGAGCTCTCCTAGGCTCGTAAATACACAGGGACGATCACCCGGGCCGGGGCGGGCGGGAGAAACGCCCGGACCCGGGCGCCTGAGGAACGCCTGAGGAAGGGGAGAAATGGCCGTCGACCCCAGCGACCCCGAGACCTTCGAGGAAAACGACGCCGGCGAATTCGCCGTGGAGGACGTCGAAGCACCGGAAGTGGACGCCGCGGAGCAGCATCACGACCTCCTTCCGAACCGGGACGAGCCCGTGAGCGGAGACGCATCGCTGGAGGCGAACGAGGCGGACCGCATGGAGCAGGCCCGGATCGTCGAAGTGGACGAGGACGACTACATGTGAACCGCGCCATTTGTCAGCTTTAGCGACTTTCCACGGAGTGTGGTCCGTGAAATTCTCCGTACGGACCGCGCGCCGCCCTGTTACCCAAAAGTACGATGGCGGGCGCGGTGGACACCGTGTACAGAACACTCATTGGGAGGCGGCGTGACAGCCATCGAGCAGACCGAGGCGCGCCCGCGGGGCACGCGCCTGCCGCGCCGAGCCCGACGGAATCAGCTCCTGGGGGCGGCCCAGGAGGTCTTCGTGGCGCAGGGCTATCACGCGGCGGCCATGGACGATATCGCCGAGCGCGCCGGGGTCAGCAAGCCGGTGCTCTACCAGCACTTCCCCGGCAAGCTCGACCTCTATCTGGCCCTGCTGGACCAGCACTGCGAGGCGCTGCTCCAGTCGGTGCGCACCGCGCTGGCGTCGACGACCGAGAACAAGCAGCGCGTCGCCGCCACCATGGACGCCTACTTCGCATACGTCGAGAACGAGGGCGGCGCCTTCCGGCTCGTGTTCGAGTCGGACCTGACCAACGAGCCGGCCGTGCGCGAGCGCGTGGACCGGGTCTCGATGCAGTGCGCCGAGGCCATCAGCGAAGTGATCGCCGAGGACACCGGCCTGTCGAAGGACGAGTCGATGCTGCTGGCGGTCGGCCTCGGCGGGGTCTCGCAGGTCGTCGCGCGCTACTGGCTCTCCAGCGAGAGCCAGGTGCCGCGCGACACGGCCGTGCAGCTGCTCACCTCGCTCGCCTGGCGGGGCATCGCGGGCTTCCCGCTGCACGGCACCGACGGCGGCAACTGAGCCGCGCCCGGTGACCGGGGCGGAGTGCGGGCGTCCGCCGCGCCCCCGGTGGCCGCGTGTTCGCTGCGGGCGTGCGCCCGTACGGCCCGTCCGGTCTCCGTACCGGGCTAATGTGTGCTGCGTACGGCGCGGCTGGCCGCGCACCCCAACTGACCGTCGGAGGGACAAAGCCGTGGAGGTCAAGATCGGCGTGCAGCACGCGCCCCGCGAGATCGTTTTGGAGAGCGGGCAGTCTGCCGAGGAAGTCGAGCGCGCGGTGGCCGACGCGCTGGCCGGCAAGGCGCAGCTGCTGACCCTGGTGGACGACCACGGCCGCAAGGTCCTGGTCCCGTCCGACCGGCTCGCATACGTCGAGATCGGCGAGCCGGCCGCCCGCAAGGTCGGCTTCAGCGCGCTCTGAGCAGCGTCCGCGCCAACGGAACGCGGCGGGGCCCGGTGAGAACCCTCACCGGGCCCCGCCCCGTTTCAGGCCCGTGCGGAAGGCCCTCTTCAGGTTCGGTCTGCCGGGCAGGGTTGCCCGCCGTCGGCCGGGGGTAGGACGGCTGCGACCGGGGCTCGGCAGCGCCGTACCACGAGGCCTCGGTCCCGGTCCGCGCACGGGAGGACGCACCATGATCTTGGAAGCGCTCGGCTCCGTACTGATCGGTCTCGCCATCGCATACGGGGCGGGCCGCTGGCAGCCTCGAAGGTTCCATTCCCGACGCCTGCTGCTGTCCACCGGCCCCGGCGCCGCGCTTCTCGGCTCCCTGCTCACCCATGCCGTGCTGGGCGCGGGACATACGCCGACGGTGCTGATCGTCGCGCTCGGCTTCTCGGTGGCGCTGCTGTCGCTGCTGGTCCGCCCGGCCCGCAGGCTCCGCCGCTCCGCCACGGCCTGAGAGTCACCTGCCTGAGAGCACCCCGCCCGAGAGACACCGGCCCTCAGAGACACCCCCATACGCACCGCGGCCCGCACCCCTCCAGGGGCGCGGGCCGCGCGCTACCGCTCCACCCGACGGCTCAGAGCACCGGGCTCACAGCACCGGGCTCAGGACGCCAGGCCCAGCGCCGCCATCCGCTTGGTGTGCGCCTCGGTGATCCGGGAGAACATCCGGCCGACCTCCGCCAGGTCGAAGCCGTCCGCCACGCCGCCCACCAACATCGTGGACAGCGCGTCCCGCTCCGCGACCACACGCTGCGCCTGCGACAGCGCCTCGCCCATCAGCCGCCGCGCCCACAGCGCCAGCCGCCCGCCGACCCGCGGGTCCGCCTCGATGGCCGCCCGTACCTTCTCCACCGCGAACGAGGCGTGGCCGGTGTCGTCGAGCACACTCAGCACCAGCCCACGGGTGTCCGAATCCAGCCGGGCCGCCACCTCGCGGTAGAAGTCGCTGGCGATCGAGTCGCCGACGTACGCCTTGACCAGGCCCTCCAGCCAGTCCGACGGAGCGGTCTGGCGGTGGAAGCCGTCCAGGGCCGCCGCGAAGGGCTCCATGGCCGCCGTCGGCTGCTCGCCCACCTCCGCCAGCCGGTCTCTGAGCTGCTGGAAGTGGTGGAACTCGGCGGACGCCATCTTCGCCAGCTCCGCCTTGTCCTCCAGCGTGGGCGCCAGCTTGGCGTCCTCGGCCAGGCGCTCGAAGGCGGCCAGCTCGCCGTAGGCTAGGGCACCGAGCAGGTCCACCACGGCCGCCCGGTACTGCGGGTGCGCGGCCGCCTGCGCCCAGTCCTGGGCGGCGATCCCGGTGCGCTCCCCGTCGGCGTGTCCCTCGGCGCGCTCCCCGGCGGCGGGGGCGTTCTCCGGTGTGTCAGACGTCTCCATGGTGCGCACAATAGCCCGCCCAGCGCCCCGTGGAAGGCCCTGGTCAGCCGGGACGGCAACGGGGCGCATCCGGCATCCCGGTCACAGATGCGCGCTCTCGGGGTACAGTGCTAGAGGCACCCGTCGAGTATCGACGGGTCGTTCCACGCATACGGATGCCCGGTCGGTGGCCCGATCGGCTCCAAACCGACCGCCCTCCGCGCGGCGCGCATGTAATCGTGCGCACGGCAGGAGGGACCCGCTCGCGGTATGAGCGCTCGAGCGAGGGCAGTGGTCCCGCGCCGGACCGGCCACCCCAAGGCCGGTTGTACTCGGGGCGCCGTGCGACCCCCTTCGCCGCCTCACGCCGCGTCTCACAGAAGAGGCAAGCATCCTGACCACTTTCCGAGACCTCGGGATCCTCCCCGAGACGGCCGAGGCCCTTGAGGCCGTCGGCATCACGTCCCCGTTCCCCATCCAAGAGATGACGCTCCCCGTGGCCCTCTCGGGCTCCGACGTCATCGGCCAGGCCAAGACCGGCACCGGCAAGACGCTGGGCTTCGGCCTCCCGCTGCTGGAGCGCGTCACCGTCCCCGCGGACGTCGAGGCAGGCCGGGCCAAGCCCGAGCTGCTGACCGACGCCCCGCAGGCGCTCGTGGTCGTCCCCACCCGCGAGCTCTGCCAGCAGGTCACCAACGACCTGCTCACCGCCGGCAAGGTCCGTGCCGTGCGCGTTCTGTCGATCTACGGCGGCCGTGCGTACGAACCGCAGGTCGAGGCCCTGAAGAAGGGCGTCGACGTGGTCGTCGGCACCCCCGGCCGGCTGCTCGACCTGGCGGGCCAGAAGAAGCTGCGGCTCTCCTCCGTCAAGAGCCTCGTCCTCGACGAGGCCGATGAAATGCTCGACCTGGGCTTCCTGCCCGACGTCGAGAAGATCATCCAGATGCTGCCCGCCAAACGCCAGACGATGCTCTTCTCGGCGACCATGCCGGGCCAGGTCATCTCGCTGGCCCGGCGCTATATGTCGCAGCCCACCCACATCCGCGCCACCGCGCCGGACGACGAGGGCGCGACCGTCGCGAACATCACCCAGCATGTCTTCCGGGCCCACTCCCTGGACAAGCCGGAGGTCGTGGCGCGGGTGCTGCAGGCCGAGGGCCGCGGCCTCGTGATGATCTTCTGCCGTACGAAGCGGACCGCCGCCGACATCGCCGACCAGCTAGCCCACCGTGGCTTCGCCTCCGGCGCGGTGCACGGCGACCTCGGCCAGGGGGCGCGCGAGCAGGCGCTGCGCGCCTTCCGCAACGGCAAGGTCGATGTGCTGGTGGCCACCGACGTCGCCGCGCGCGGCATCGACGTCGAGGGCGTCACGCATGTGATCAACTACCAGTCCCCCGAGGATGAGAAGACGTATCTGCACCGCATCGGCCGCACCGGCCGCGCGGGCGCGTCGGGCACCGCCATCACCCTCGTCGACTGGGACGACATCCCGCGCTGGCAGCTGATCAACAAGGCGCTGGACCTGCCCTTCAGCGAGCCGGAGGAGACCTACTCCACCTCCGACCACCTGTATGAGCTGCTGAACATCCCCGAGGGCACCACCGGTGTCCTGCCACGCGCCGAGCGCACCCGGGCGGGCCTGGACGCCGAGGAGATCGAAGATCTCGGCGAGACCGGCGCCCGCGGCGCCCGGTCCGCGCGCGGCAGCCGCCGCTCCTCGGCGGCGCCCGCCGAGGAGCGCCCCGCCCGCACCCGCACGCCGCGCCAGCGGCGCCGGCTGCGCGGCGGCGTCGTGGTCGACGGGGTGACCGGCGACTCGACGCAGGCGGCCGAGACCGCCGTGGACACGGCGGAGGGCACAGCTGAGGCCCCGGCCGCGGAGGCCACCGCCGAGCCGAGGCAGCCCCGCCGCCGTCGGCGCACCCGCGCGGGGGTCACGGCCAAGGCAGCCGACAGCGGCACCGACGCCGAGGCGGCGGTCACCACGGCCGAGGGCTCGACCACGGCCGTGGCCGACACCGCACAGCCCCAGCCCGAGGCGGCCCCCGATGCCGCCGAGGCCCCGGCCAAGCCGCGCCGCCGCCGCACCCGCGGCGCGGCGACCGCCAAGGCCGCGGACGCGACGGCAGCACCGGCACCGGCGCCGGCGCCGCAGGCCGAGGCGGCCCCGGCCGAGGCCGGGGAAGGCGAGGCCAAGCCGGTCCGCCGCCGTCGCCGCACCCGCTCGGCAGCGTCGAAGACCGAGGCCACGGAGGGCTGACGCCACCCGCCTCAACCGCCGAAGGGCCCGCTCCGCTCCCCGCGGACCGGGCCCTTCGGCGTCCCCGGAGCCCCCTCGTCCGATCCCGGACGGTCGGGGACTCCCGCGCGGTGGCATGACCACGAGCGACCGCGGCCTGCCAAAACCGGCCGTCGCAAACCGGCCCGACCCGGGAGACCGCCGACCGGTGCGCCCCCGCCGGCCCCCGCGCAGCCGGCGCCGCGGGCGCCGGTCTCGTAGGGCCCGCAGGCGGCGGGCCCGCCGCCGCGCGGTGGCGGCCCGCACACGCGGGGACGTGGCGGCACACGTCATGGCGGGTTGGCCAGGATTTTCTGTGCGCGCTAGCCTCGGCGCATGAGCAGGCCGCCGTTCATCACGCTGCCCGGGTGCGCCCGTGCGCACCGTCTTCGTACCGCCCGCGGGGAGTTCGCCGTGCATGACGCGCGTCCTGAGGGGGCGGCGCGGGGCACGGTGTTGCTGGTGCCCGGGTTCACCGGGAGCAAGGAGGACTTCATCGCGCTGCTGGAGCCGCTGGCCCGCGCCGGGTTCCGGGTGGTCGCGGTCGATGGGCGGGGGCAGCATGAGACCGGCGGGCCTCGGGACGAGGCGGCGTACGCGCAGCAGGAGCTGGCCCGGGACGTCCTGGCGCAGGCGGCCGCGCTGGACGCGGGGGCCGACACCGCCGACGCCACCGCCGAGGGCTCCGCGCCGCTGCATGTGCTCGGGCATTCGCTCGGCGGGCTGGTCGTACGGAACGCCGTGACGATGGCCCCGGACACCTTCGCCTCGCTGACGCTGATGAGCTCCGGTCCGGCCGCCATCTCCGAGTCGCAGCAGGCCCGTACCAAGCTGCTGATCGACGCGCTGGCCGTGACCGATATGGAGACCGTCTGGCAGGCGATGCGCGAGCTCGACCCGCCGGAGGCGCCCGAGGAGAGCACGCCGCCCGGTGTCGAGGACTTCCTCCACCAGCGCTGGCTGGGCACCGTTCCCGAGCAGCTGATCGCCACCGGACGGCAGCTGAACAGCGAGCCGGACCGGGTCGCGGAGCTGGCCGGGGTGGCGCTGCCCAAGCATGTGCTGTCCGGGATCGTGGACTACGCCTGGCCGGTGCCGCTGATGGACGAGATGGCCGACCGGCTCGGCGCCCACCGCACCGTGATCCAGGGCGCGGGGCACTCCCCCAACGCGGAGCGGCCGCTCCCCACCGCCGAGGCTCTGATCGACTTCTGGCGCGGTGTGTCCCCCGACAGCGGTGTCTCCCGCGACGGCTGACAGCAGCTGACGCGTCAGTACAGGGCGTCAGTACTGGGCCTGCAGATGCTCCCAGAACCCGTCCCGCAGCGCCCGCCGCAGATCGGCATGCGTACGCAGCGACAGCCGCAGCAGGGCCTCCGCGTCGATCAGCAGCTCCTGGTCGACCGAGCCCGGCAGGTAGGGGTGGCCGGGCAGCAGTTCGGCGAGTGATTCCCGGCCGCGCGAGGACAGCCATCGCGCGGCGATCTGTGCCCCGACGAAGCGGACGTCGTCGCGGCTGGGGGCGGGCGCGCCCGGGCCCGGTTCGGCTCCGTACGGTTCGAAGCCCGCCGGGCGGCGGGTGACGTACGGCTTGCAGAAGTCGAGGTCGAAGGTGCGCTGGCTGTCGACCTCCCACAGCAGCGGCTCGGCCTGATTGCGCCCCTCGACGGCCTCGATGCCCCAGAGGTGGACCCGCGCGCCGTACCCCTGGGCCGCCTCGACCGCGGAGACCAGGTCTTCGTCCCCGCCGATCAGCACCGCGTCGCCGATGGCGCGGTGGCGGGCGAGGGATTCGAGGTCGGAGCGGATGAGGGAGTCGACGCCTTTCTGCTGGTTGTTCGCGTTGAGGTTGCCGAGCCGGACCTTGACGTCGGGCAGCTCGGCGATGCTCTGCTGCTCGGAGGTGTGGATACGGCGCCGGGCGCCGTCGTACCAGTAGACGCGCAGCAGCCTGCTGTCCGGGAAGATCGTGCGGGCCTTGTCGATGAACGCCTCGATGAGCCCCTCGGCGTCGAGCTCGAAGGTTCTGCGGTCCTCGGTTCCTGCGACCAGTCGGCCGGCGGCCGCGTAGACATAGCCGGCGTCCACGAATATCGCGTGGGTGGAGGGCGTGGTCGCGACCTCTGCGAGCACACGCTGCAGCAGTTCATTGGTGCGCTCGATGCCTGCGACGACCGAGGCGAGGTCTGGTTGGCCCGGAGGCGTGACGTCACTCATACGCGCTTCATTCTCCGGGCCGACGCGCTCAGGACACAACCGGACCTGGTACGAGACGGTAATTAGGCTCCCGAAAATTTTCTTTAGCGTAGGGAATGTTTTCCATGGCACCCTCTGTTGAACCGTACGGATGCTCGCGGCACTGGCGCTGTGCGCATCCGTCTCACACCACAGTTCTCCTCAGGAGGATCAGACGAAGGGAGAAGCCATGCGCTTCGAGATCATGCGCCTCGACGATGTCGACGGGACCGCCGTGGACAGCACCGTTGTAGACGCCGCCTCCGTCAACCGGATCGTGCAGCAGGCCGCCGCAATCGGTCAGCGCATCTACATCCGCCCCGCCGAAAGCTCAGCCCGGTAACGCCCCGTTTGTAGTACGTAGCTCTTAGTACGCAGCTTCCGGCGCCCCCGTGCCTCGTCGCACGGGGGCGCTTGTGCATCCTGGCGGACCGCTCAGCCGGCCCCGCCCGGCACCGGGGACGCCCCGGTCGCCCGGCGGACGATCTCTCCGTAGATCTCGGGATCCGTCGTGTACTCGCCGAGACGACAGGTCTTACGGCTGCCGTGGTAGTCGCTGGAGCCGGTGGTGAGCAGGCCGAGCTCGGCGGCGAGTCCGCGCAGCCGCTTGCGCGTGGGCTCGTCGTGGTCCATGTGGTCCACCTCGATACCGTCAAGACCCGCGGCGGCGAGCTCCGCGATCGCGCTCTCGGGCACGCACAGCCCGCGCTTGAGGGCCAGCGGATGCGCGAAGACGGTCACCCCGCCGGCCGCCTTGACCAGGCGGATCGCATCGAACGGGTCGAGCTCGTGCTTCTCGGCGTAGGCCCGGCCGCCATTGGCGAGCCACTGCGGAGTGAAGGCGTCCGAGACGCTGTCGACAACGCCCAGCTCGACCAGAGCGGTGGCCACATGCGGCCGCCCCACGGCCCCGTCACCGGCGATCCGGGCCACCTGCTCCCAGGTGACCGGGACGCCCAGCTCCCGCAGCTTGTCGACCATCGCCCGGGCGCGCGGCACCCGGTCGTCGCGGACGAGCTCGCGTTCGCGCGCCAGCTCCGGCTCGTCCGGGTCGAAGAGATACGCCAGCATGTGCAGGCTCACACCCGCCGCGCCGTCTTCCGAAGTCCCTGAGGCGCCAGTACCTGAGGCGCCGTCGGACGGCGGGATCGTCAGCCGGCACGACAGCTCGGCGCCGGTCACCAGGGTCAGCCCCGATGAACAGCCGCCCAGCGCCCGCTTCGCCTCCTCGTACCCGCCGACGGTGTCGTGGTCGGTGAGCGCGACGACGTCCAGCCCGGCCGCGGCGGCGCCCAGCACCAGCTCGGCGGGGGTGTCCGTACCGTCGGACGCAGTGGAGTGGGTGTGCAGATCGATGCGCACGACGCGGGCTCCCAGCTGCGGCGGTGGAACGGAGGGGACGCTTCAGAATAACCGGCCGCGACCGAGGTGATCAGCCCAGGATCCGCGGCGACAGCGCCCCGCACGGCACCAGGTCCACCTCGGCCCCGGCGTCCCGCAGATCGGTGAGCACCATCTCGTCGTACATCATCAGACCGGTCTGCTCGGGCCATACGATCGCCCACAGCCACAGCCCGCACGCCTCCCCCGCGAACACCGCGCGGTCGTCCGGTGTGCCCTCGACCAGCCACAGCGGGGTGGGCCGCCCGGCGGCCAACACCTTGACCTGCGGCGCCCGGTCGACCCGCATACCCGGCCCCGGGTCGGGGCCGCGGATCCCGGCGTATCGCGCTCCGAGCCCGACCCCCAGCTCCTCGGCGACCAGCAGCAGCTCCCCGGGCCCGCCCAGCGGGCCGGGGCCGGAGCAGGCGACGGCGGTGGCCCGGCCGCCGCTGCGGTCGTCGCCGGCGCATGCGACGCCGGTGAACAGCCAGCCGACCGGAAGCGGCCACGGCATCCACACCGGCACACGGGCACGGTTGGTGACGACCACGAGTGCTTCGACGCTCGGCGGGACGACGGGCTGAAGCGGATGCACTGTGCCATGCACCCCGCACTGCCAGGAGTCGGCGAAGAGACCGGGCGCCCGCACCCGGCCACCGCACTTCGGGCAACTGGGTTCGCCCCTCATAGGGCCCCACGGTCCTCCCCGGGCGTCGCCGCGTCAAGGACGATCACCCGTCCGGATGCGACTCGGCCGACCACGCTCCGGCAACGACGGCCTCAGCTCGCCAGGGGCACCCCGGAGCGGCTCGGGTCCCGCAGATCCGTGCCGTGCCTGAGCCAGCGGTCCTGCAGCGCGCCCGCGCCGTGCACCCGCTTCCACGCCGCCTCGTTCCCGGTCATGGGCAGCAGCGGCAGAAACCGGACCGGGTCCCTCGGCTGGTCGAGCTCCAAGTCCTCGACCAGCCCGCCCGGTTCGGCCACCAGTACGGAGGTGAAGGACGCGCCCGGCCACAGCGGCCCGCCCAGGTCCAGCGAGCCGCCCGGCGCCACCACCACGCCCTCCACCTGGGGGGACGCGGCGAGGACGGCGAGCGGGCGCAGCACCTCGTCGAGTACGGGCAGCCCGGGGCCCACGGCCGCGCCGCCGATCCGCACCGTCAGCACCAGCTCGGCGCGCGGGCCGCGCAGCGGGTCGGCGACGACGGCGGTCGGGTCGGCCATCGGCCGGTCGGACATGCCGAGTGTGGCGTAACGCACGACGTCCGCGTCGCGGAAGCGCAGCACCTCGATGCGGTCCGTGCCGACGAAGGTCACGGCGGCGCGGGCGTCCGGCTCGCCCAGCGCCGTCCGCAATCGGGCCTCGACCAGCTGAAGAACGTCTGACATGCGGCGAGCATAGATCGCGTATCGAACAGGCAAAGCGGCGACTTATCGGTTCAGACGGCTGATAGCCTTGGCGCCTGCCCAGGGAGTTATACGTCATCCCTCAAGGGGGACCGACCGGAGGAGGTGGGGCTGCGGTGGATCCTAGTCGACCGTGCAGTACCGACAGTTCTCCCGTCCTCTTCCCCTCGGTATGCGGCTGTTCTTGATCTGACACCTTCCGTACCCCACCGCTCCGCGGTGAAACACGTGAAGTCGATTCGCATCCAGGGCACTTGACGGTAGAGCGCCTTCGTATCGCTTTGTCTCTTTTCTACCGCGAACTTCCGTCAGCGCCATCGCACGGAGCGCCGCCCGCTTTGCGGACGTACGGCCACCGGAGCCCGTACGTCCACCTTCCGGGCCGCGCTGCGCCGCGCGCCCGTCGCTGACGGCCTGCCCGTGAAGGAGCCCGTCATGTCGATGATCCGTGACCTGCGCGCAGCCGTCCGCCCCGCCCTGCGCCGCACCCGCGCCACCAGCAACTACGACGCCACCCGCGACCCCTCCGTCTCCAGCGCGGTGATCGACTGCGCCGTCTACCGCGACGGGCGGCGGGTCAGCGACCACTGCGGCCCGACCGAGGCCATGAAGCAGGTGCGCGCCGAGGGCGGCTTCGCCTGGATCGGGCTGCACGAGCCGACCGAGCGCGAGTTCGCCGGAATCGCACAGGAGTTCGGACTCCACCCGCTGGCCGTGGAGGACGCGGTCCAGGCGCACCAGCGGCCGAAGCTGGAGCGGTACGACGACTCCCTGTTCACCGTCTTCAAGACGATCCACTACGTCGAGCACGCGGAGCTCACCGCCACCAGCGAGGTCGTCGAGACCGGTGAGGTCATGTGCTTCACCGGCCGGAACTTCATCGTGACCGTCCGGCACGGCGGCCAGGGCTCACTGCGCGCGCTGCGCCACCGCCTCCAGGAGGACCCCGAGCTGCTGGCCAAGGGCCCCTCGGCGGTGCTGCACGCGATCGCCGACCAGGTCGTGGACGGCTATCTCGCGGTCGCCGACGCGGTCCAGGACGATATCGACGAGGTCGAGATCGACGTCTTCTCGGCGGCCAGCTCCCGGCGGGGCGGCGACGCCGGGCGGATCTACCAGCTCAAGCGCGAGGTGCTGGAGTTCAAGCGGGCCGTCTCGCCGCTGCTGCGGCCGATGCAGCTGCTGAGCGAGCGGCCGATGCGGGTGGTGGACCCGGACATCCAGAAGTACTTCCGGGACGTCGCGGACCACCTGGCACGCGTCAATGAGCAGGTGCTGGCCTTCGACGACCTGCTCAACTCGATCCTCCAGGCCAATCTGGCGCAGGCCACCGTGGCCCAGAACGAGGACATGCGCAAGATCACGTCATGGGCGGCGATCTTCGCCGTGCCCACGATGATCGCCGGGATCTACGGCATGAACTTCGACTACATGCCGGAGCTGCGCTGGAAGTTCGGCTACCCGGCGGTGCTCGTCGTCACGGTCTCGATCTGCTTTGCCATCCACCGCGGCTTCAAGCGCAACGGCTGGCTCTGACAGCCCTCAGCTCGACTTTCTGCGGTCCGCCAGCACCACCAGCGCGAGGCCGACAAGGATCACCCCGAGCGCCGGGTAGGCGACCGCATGCGGCATCTGGCCCAGCCAGAGGGCGGCGATCAGGGCCGCGCCCGGCGTCTCGAGCAGCAGCGCGGTCGAGGTGATGGACGGGCCCAGGCCCTTGACCACGCGGTTGATGAGCGAGTGGCCCAGCAGCTGCGCGGTGACCGTCAGCACGGCCAGCTTCAGCCAGGTCGTGCCGCTGTAGCCGCCCAGGGCCGTACCGGAGGCCAGGCAGGTGACCAGCAGAAGCACGCTGGTGGTGCCGTAGCAGACGTAGGTGTACGCGGTCGTGCTCACCGTCCGCCGCACCTCGGCGCCGAGCACCACATACCCCGCGGCCGCGATACCGCCCACCAGCGCGAGCGCATCGCCCGCGAGCGCGCGCGTGGACATCGACAGATCGACCCCGGTCAGCAGCACCACGCCGAGGAGGGCGACCGACATGCCCGCCCAGACCAGGCCGGGCGGGCGCTGCCCGCGCAGCCGCAGCAGCAGCGCGGTCCAGATCGGGGTCGTGGTGACGAGCGCGGTCGACGAGGCGACGGACGTCATATGCAGACTGGGCAGCCACGCCCCGAAGTGCAACGCGAGCAGCGCCCCCGACCCGACGGACAGCAGCACCCCGCCGCGCCCCATCCCGCGCAGCTCCCGCCGATGGCGCAGCAGCGCGAAGGGGGTGAGCGCGCCGACGGCCATGGCGTTCCGCCAGAACGCGACGGCCAGGGCCGGGGCCGCCGTCGCGTTCTGGCGGAAC
>NZ_MUNE01000693.1 GCF_002154605.1 Streptomyces milbemycinicus
AGCTGGCGGAGCGGGAGTACGAGGAAACCGAGAGGGCACAGCGGGAACTGCTCGCCTCCGGGGCCCTCGACCCGCCGGTGGACTACGCCACGAGCGATCCATGGGACATCGACACCGGCAGCCGCGTCAACCGCGGCAAGGCCCCGGACCCCAAGGCCGAAGACACCCCGCCGGACGCCGCCGCGGACCCCGAAGACACCGGCACCGCCCCGGAGCCAAAACCGGAGCAGGAGCCCGAGCCCGAGCCGGAGCCGAAACCGGAGCCGAAACCCAAGCCGGAGGAGAGCGAGGAACCGCCCCCGCAGGGCAAGGAGCCCCCGCGCCGGACCACACCCGGCCACCGCCGCACACCCCGCCGCCCCTCCGCCGCCGTGGCGGCCGGGCACCGGGCGCTGAAGTATGCGCTGAACCAGATCGGCAAGCCGTATGTCTGGGGCGCGGAGGGGCCGGGCTCCTTCGACTGCTCGGGGCTGACCTACCAGGCGTGGGCGCACGCCGGGCGGCCCATTCCGCGCACCAGCCAGCAGCAGTGGCGCCGCCTGCCGCGGGTGAAACTCAACGAGCTGCGCCCCGGCGACCTGGTGGTCTACTTCAAGGGCGCGTCCCATGTGGCGATCTACGCGGGCAACGGCATGGTGGTGCAGGCCCCGCGCCCGGGCGGCCGGGTCAAGCTGTCCCCGCTCGCCTCCAATCCGCTGCGCGGCGCCGTACGCCCGACAGCGCGCGGCAAGACCAAGGGCTGACTCAGCCCACCTGCTCAGCGGCCTCACTGGCCGTATCAATCGCATCGCCCACGTCGGCCGCGTCGGTTCCCCCGTCCTCGGCGTCCTCGGCGTCCTCGGCCACCTCGGCGGCACCCGCTGCCTCCGCCTCCTCCAGATACGCCGCGGTCTTGTCCGGCTCGTAGAAGAAGTTCTCGAAGTCGGCCGGGTCGTCGAAGCCGTTGGCGAAGCGGTGGGCGACCGCGGGAAGTTGGCCCGCCGCGCCCAGGAGGCGCACGATGTGGTCGGGCGGCGGGGCCAGCATCGCGTTCGTCCACTTGGTCACATGCCGCGCCGTCGCCCAGAACCGCGCGAAGGTCCGCCGCATCCATGCCTCGTCGAAGGGCCGGTCGCCGTGTTCGACGATGCTCGCCAGATACGAGGCGGCGCATTTGGCCGCGGAGTTGGACCCCTGGCCGGTGAGCGGGTCGTTGGTGACCACGACATCGGCCACCCCGAGGACGAGCCCGCCGCCCGGCAGCCGGCCGATGGGGTCACGGACGGTCGGGGTGTAGCGCCCGGACAGCGTGCCGCCCGCGTCCGTCAGCTCGACCCGGGTGGCCCGCCCGTACTCCCAGGGCGTGAACCACTCCATGAGCTCCAGGGTCAGGGCCAGATGTTCGGAGGGGTCGGTGACGCCCTCGAAGACATCGGCGGGGCCGCCGGGGATGGCCTCCCAGAACAGGATGTCGGCCCGCCCGGAGGCGGTGAGGGCGGGCATCACGTACAGCTCGCCCACGTCGGGCACCAGATTGCAGCGCACCGCTTCGAGGTCGGGGTGTTCCAGCCGGGGGGCGAGGCCGTGGACATAGGCGACGGCGAGGGCGCGCTGCGGGGAGGTGTACGGGGAGCGGGTGGCGTCCCGGCCGAAGAGGGAGCCCAGTTCGCCCTTGCCCGCCGCGACCAGCAGCAGGTCGTACCGCTCCGCGAGGAAGTTGAGGTCGGAGACGGTCGCGCCGTGGATGACCAGCCGGCCGCCGCGCCGCTCGAAGGCATCCATCCAGCCGGCCATCTTCAGCCGCTGGTCGACGGACTGGGCGCAGCCGTCCAGCTCGCCCACCCAGTCGACCAGGCGCGGATGTCCCAGCGGGGTGACGGGGCCGGCGACCGAGACGCCCAGGCCCTGGATGCGCGGGGCCTGCTCCTCCCAGAAGTTGATCTCCAGATCGCGCTCGTGCTGCAGCGCGGTGTGGAACATGCACTGGGTGGACATCACGCGGCCGACGCGGATCTCATCGGCCGTGCGGTTGGACATCAAGGTGACCTCGTACCCCTGGGCCTGGAGCCCCAGGGCGAGTTGGAGCCCGGACTGACCGGCCCCGACAATGAGCATCCTGCGCATGGCGGGGCCGGTTCACTCGGGCGAGATGTCCACGGCGAACCTCACCAGCGCCAGCAGTGCGTCGACCACCGAGATGCGATTGCGGGCGTCCATGATCACCACGGGCACCTTCGCCGGCACGGAGAGCGCGTCCCGCACGTCCTCCGGCTCGTACACCGGGGTCCCCTGGAAGTGGTTGACCGCGATGACGTACGGCAGCCCGCAGCTCTCGAAGTAGTCCAGCGCCGGGAAGCTGTCCTCCAGCCGGCGGGTGTCGACCATCACCACCGCGCCGATCGCGCCGCGCATCAGGTCGTCCCACATGAACCAGAACCGCTGCTGGCCCGGTGTGCCGAACAGATACAGCACCAGGTCGGAGTCGAGCGTGATCCGGCCGAAGTCCATCGCGACCGTCGTGGTCAGCTTCTGCGGGGTCGCGGCGAGATCGTCCACGTTCTCGCTGGCCCGCGTCATCAGAGCCTCGGTCTGCAGCGGTGTGATCTCCGATACCGAACTGACGAATGTCGTCTTGCCGACGCCGAAACCCCCCGCGATGACGATCTTGGTGGCGATGGGCGCCCGCGAACGGTCGTCCTGCCACCCCTGGAGCGCCTCATCGGCCCCCGGTATCTTCGGCACCCGTATCGGTGCCGCCGTCATCGTCGTCTCAGAGTCTGCGAAGTCCACTGAGCACCCTTTCGAGCAACGCGCGATCCGGCTGTCCGGGGCCCCGCCCCGTGCCGTACACGCGGATCTTTCCCTGGTCCGCGAGGTCGCTGAGCAACACGCGCACCACACCGAGCGGAATCTTGAGCAGCGCGGAGACCTCCGCGACCGAACGCATCCGACGGCAGAGGTCGATGATGGCCCGGATTTCCGGCACCATCCGGGAGGCCGGTCCGCTGAGCGCGGGCTCGACCGCCCCGTCCGGGGTCTCCAGCGTGGCCACGAAGGTCTCGACCAGCAGCACATGGCCGGACCGGGTCCGGCCGCCGGTGAGCGAGTACGGGCGTACGCGGCCGGCCTTGTAGGACGCCGACGTCACTGCGCGGACTCCAGGGACCGGCGCAGTTCGGTACGGAGTTCAGGGGTGAGCACATGCCCGGCCCGGCCGACGAACAGCGCCATGTGGTACGCGACCACGGTCATATCGCAGTCCGGCGTGGCATGTACGCCCAGCAGCGAGCCGTCGCTGATCGACATGACGAACAGACTTCCCTGCTCCATCGCGACCATCGTCTGCTTGACGACCCCGCCGTCCATCAGCTTGGCCGCGCCCATCGTGAGGCTGCCGAGGCCGGAGACGATGGTGGCCAGGTCGGCGCTCGACCCCTTGGGGCCGTCCTGGACCGTCGGGTCGGCGGCGGCCTCGATGTGCCGCGCGTCCGAGGACAGCAGC
The DNA here is from genome assembly GCF_002154605.1 of Streptomyces milbemycinicus. Classification (GTDB taxonomy): domain Bacteria; phylum Actinomycetota; class Actinomycetes; order Streptomycetales; family Streptomycetaceae; genus Streptomyces; species Streptomyces milbemycinicus. The sequence continues at coordinate 3,482 of NZ_MUNE01000693.1, forward strand.
ATCAGCCCGTCGGAGGAGACGACGGCGACCGAGCGGACGCCGGGGACCTCCTCGACCAGGTTCGACAGCAGCCAATGCAGATTACGGGCCTCGGAACTCAACCCATACGTGCTACTGGGCGCATTCACCTGCGTGCCTCCTCAACCGTGCCACCCTCGTCCTGCGCCCCCGATTGTCCCCGCTGCCGCTCCCCCGGCGCGCCGCGACTCGCGATTTCGGCCTCGGCGTCTCGGCGTCCCTGGCGCGCGCCCTTCTGGAAACCGCCGAGCCTGCGTCGCAGTTCCTCGGCGTTCACCGCGCCCGTGCGCTCCTGGGGGTCGGTCTCCGGCAGGGCCACGTTCTTCGGGGTGCGCTTGGGAAGTCCCTTGTCGGTGAGGCGCCTTTCGCGCGCCTCCGCCGTTCCTGCCGCTCCTGCCGCTTCTGGGGTTCGCTGGCCGGGCACTCCGGACAGCGAACCCCAGAAGCGGCA
>NZ_MUNE01000694.1 GCF_002154605.1 Streptomyces milbemycinicus
CAGGCCCGGGCCTGGACACAGGCGGACTACGAGCTCGGTACGCGTCCCTGAACGTACCGCCGACGCGGAAATCGGGTCGGAAATCAGGTCGCACACCCATTGACCTGTTGGGTGAGCCACCCTAACCTCCATTCTCATATCTGATTCACGTATGTGGAGAACAGTTCATGACTATGAACACGGCGGTCCAGGATGTCACGCAACGACTGCGTGACGGCATGGCGCGCGGTGTGCTGTCCTTCCCGCTCACCAGCTTCGGTGACGACGGCAGCCTCGATCTGGACGCCTACCGCGAGTATCTGACCGCTCAGCTGGACACCGCCCCCGGCGCGGTGTTTCCCGCGTGCGGCACCGGGGAGTTCACCGCCCTCGACGAGGACGAGTACCGCCAGGTGATCACCACCGCGGTGGAGGTGGCCGACGGCCGTATGCCGGTGGTCGCCGGTATCGGCTACGGCTACGCACAGGCGCTGCGCTTCGCCCGGATAGCGGAGGAGGCCGGCGCCGACGCCGCCCTGGTGCTCCCCCACTATCTGGTCAGGGCCCCGCAGGACGGCCTGGTGGAGCAGTTGCGGCGGATCGCCGCCGGAACCGGACTGCCGCTCATCGCCTACCAGCGCGACCACGTGGCATTCACCATCGACGGCCTGCGGCAGATCGCGCAGATCCCCACCCTCATCGGTCTCAAGGACGGACACAGCGACCTGGACCGGCTCCAGCGGCTGACCCTCGCCGCCCCCGACGACCTGCTGTTCTTCAACGGCGCCGCCACCGCCGAGATGCAGGCACGCGCATACGCCACCGTCGGCGTGCCCGCGTACTCCTCCGCCGTCCACGCCTTCGCACCCGAGATCGCGGGCGCGTTCTTCGACGCGCTGCAGGCCGGCGACGACGAGACCGTGGACACGCTGCTGCGTGACTTCTACGTCCCGCTGGTCGAACTGCGGGACCGGGTGCCGGGCTACGCCGTATCCCTGGTGAAGGCCGCCGCCCGGCTGCGCGGCAAACCGGTCGGCCCGGTGCGCGCCCCGCTCATCGACCCCAGCCCCGAAGACCTGGCCGACCTCAAGAAGCTCCTGGAGACCGGTCTGAGCCTCGTGGCCGACCGCTGACCGGGACACAACACCGATGGGATCCGGGCGGCCCCGTGCGCCGCCCGGATCCCATCGGTG
>NZ_MUNE01000695.1 GCF_002154605.1 Streptomyces milbemycinicus
GGCTCGGCGGCGACGAGTTCGTGGTCCTCGCGGACGGCCTCGGCCGGGCCGACGCCAAGGACCTGGCCGTCCGGCTGCGCAACGCGATCACCCCGCCGATCCGGGTCGACGGCCGGGCCGTCCGGGTCGGGGGCAGCTTCGGTATCGGCTGGGCCAGTTGTGGGATGACGGCCGAGGAAGTGCTGCAATCGGCTGACCAGCGGATGTATATCGAGAAGCGGTCGCGTGCCAAGGACCGCCGCCGCGCCGGATGAGCGTTCGCGGAATGGCGTCGCCCTCGGCAAGGTAGGCTGCCCCGAATGCGGTACTGCCGCCGAGGGTGAATCGATCATGAATATTGGCCATCCGGACAGTGCATGCCCTGTTGCGGCCTTCCCGGCCCTGATATGAGCTGTCATGGCGCCTCTGCACCTGAGCGCCGTTGGCCATATGTACAGGGGAGTGACGAGAGGGATGACGGCCGGCAACAACGGCTCGGACACGCCGGAGAATGACGACCCGTTCGCCTATCTTTACCGCTCGGACGGCGGACAGGACGGCCAGGCGGGACAGTCGGGCTCCGCCCCCGCGGCCGGCGGCTACGGCTACCCGGGCCCGGCAGGTCCACGCCAGCCAGGGGTCCCCCGCACCTCGTACAACCACGTCCGCGCGGTCGGCGAGCGCAGCTACGGGCAGCAGCAGCAATACCCGCAGCAGACCCAGCCGATCCCGAACCAGCAGACGTACGGCGGTCAGGGTCAGCAGCAGGGCTACGGGCAGCAGAACGCCCACTACGCCGCCCCCGAGAACCTGCCCGGTGGGGGCGGCTCCCGCCGGGCGGCCCCCTCGCGCGGCACCGGCGGCCGTGGCCCCAACAACAAGGGGCTGCTCATCGGCGCGATCGCCGTCGTCGCCGTGGTCGTGGTCGGCATCGGTGTCGCGATGATCACGAACGGCGACGGCAACAAGGACGACAAGGCCGACCCGACCAACTCGCCCACGTCGACCGCGAGTGCCGAGCCCAGCAAGACCGCCGGGGCCTCCAAGGACCCGTCCGAGCTGCCCAGCGAGGATGCCTGGGGCCTGAGCCTGGAGAACGGCGCGGCCCCCGCGACGGACATCCCCGGCGCCAAGGGCGAGGGCGGTAAGTACGTCGGCGGGATGAACGCCCCCGGCGCGTCCGTGACCTGGAACGTGGACGTCGCCAAGGCGGGCCCGTACCGGGTGTACGCGCGGTACAGCGTGCCCGCCGAGAACCAGTCGCTCTCGCTCACCGTCAACGGGGAGCGGTCGACCCGGCCGATGAATATGGAGGCCTTCGTCCCTGCGAAGAAGGGCGACTGGGAGAAGAGCTGGACGAGCACGTGGTCCCTGGTCAACCTCAACGAGGGCGCCAACACCGTCAAGGTGTCCTGCGAGGCCGGCGACAAGTGCGAGGTCATCCTCGACCAGCTGTGGCTGACCGGTAAGAACGGCTGACGGCGCCGCCATCCGGCGCGGGGCCCGGAGGCCGCTCAGGCCGCCGGGCTCTCGGTGACCTCGACCCGGCCCAGCAGCTCCTCGTAGGTGACGCGGTCGAACTCGCCCGCCACCGGGGCCCGTACGGCCGCCGCCGACAGGGCCACCGCGCGCGCCAGCCGATCCGGCCATGGGACGCCCTCGACCAGGCCGGACAGCAGCCCGGCCACCGCGGAGTCGCCCGCCCCCGTCGGATTGCCCACGAGGCGGTGCGGCGGGGCGGCCCGCCAGGTGCCCTCGGGGGTGACCGCGAGCATGCCGTCCGCGCCGAGCGAGGCGGCCACCGCGCGCGCCCCGCGCCGCCGGGCGTCGCGCGCGGCGCGCAGCGGCTCGGTGGAGCCGGTGAGCCCGGCGAGTTCGTCGGCGTTGGGCTTGACGATGTCGGGGCGGGCGGCGATGCCGCGGCGCAGCGGTTCGCCGCTGGTGTCCAGCAGCGTGGGCACGCCCGCCACGCGCGCCTCCCGGATGAGCCGCGCGTACGTCCCCACGGGGACGCCGGGCGGCAGGCTGCCGCACAGCGCGACCGCGGACGCCTCGCGCAGCAGCTCGGCGTACGAGCCCAGGAACGCGGACCACTCGGGTGTGGTGACGATCGGGCCGGGCTCGTTGAGCTGGGTGGAGTCGCCCGAGTCGGCGTCGACGACGCCGACGGTGCGCCGGGTCGTACCGGCGATCGGCACCAGGGCGTCCGTCACCCCGCCGCCGAGTTCGGCGAGCCGTTCCCGCAGGACCGTCCCGGTCACGCCCCCGGCGAAGCCCGTGACGACGGTGCGGTGGCCGAGGGCGGCCAGCACCCGGGCGACGTTGAGGCCCTTGCCGCCGGGCCGCTCGGTGACCTCGGTGACGCGGTGGGTGGTGTGGGCGCGCAGGCGCGGCACCTGGTAGGTGATGTCCAGGGCGGTGTTGAGCGTGACCGTCAGGATCACCCTGGCATCCCCTTCTTCACGGTTCTTCCCGCGTGTGTGCGGCTGTGAAGGATCATGCCAAAACGGCGGCGGCGGGCCCAGACCCCCGCCGGGGCCGGCCCGCCCAACCGAGGTGTCGAATCAGCCCACTTCGGGATCGATCACCCACTCGCCCCGGCGCATCACGCCCACCAGCCCGAAGTCCTCGCCCAGCACGACCAGATCGGCGTCCTTGCCGGCCTCCAGCGAGCCCACCCGGGTATCGAGGCCCAGGACCTTCGCGGGGGTGGCGGACAGCGCCCGTACGGCCTCGGGCACGCTCAGCCCGTCCAGGGTCACGGCCCGGGCGAAGGCGCGGTCGAGGGTCAGGGTCGAGCCCGCGATCGAACCGGCCGTCGGGCCGCTGCTGATCCGCGCGACCCCGTCGGTGACCTCGACCTCCATCGGGCCCAGCGGATAGACCCCGTCGCTCATACCGGCCGCGCCCATCGCGTCCGTGATGAAGGCGACCCGGTCGGCGCCCGCGCGGCGGAAGGCCAGGCGCAGCGCGGCGGGGTGCAGATGGGTGCCGTCGTTGATCAGCTCGATGGTGACCCGCTCGTCCTCCAGCAGGGCGGCCACCGGCCCCGGCTCGCGGTGCAGCAGCGGCGGCATCGCGTTGAACAGGTGCGTCGCCACCGTCGCGCCCGCCTCGACGGCCTCGAGCGCCGCCTCGTACGCCGCGTCGGTGTGGCCGACGGCCGCGATGACGCCGCTGTCGGCCAGCAGCCGTACGGAGTCCAGGCCGCCGGGCAGTTCGGGCGCCAGCGTCATCATCTTCGCGGTGCCGCGCGCGGCGTCGACGAGCTTGCGCACATCCGCGGGGTCCGGGTGGCGCAGCAGGGACGGCTGGTGGGCGCCGCAGCGGTGCGGGGAGATGAAAGGGCCCTCGAAGTGGACGCCGGCCAGCTCGCCCTGTTGGACCAGTTCGGAGAGGGCCGCGGCCTGCCGGGCGAGATCGTCCAGGTCGCCGGTGACGGTGGAGGCGAGCAGGGTGGTGGTGCCGTGGCGGCGGTGCGTATGGGCGACGGTGAGGGCTTCCTCGGGGGTGCCGGCCGAGAAGGACGCGCCCCCGCCGCCGTGCACATGCATATCGACGAAGCCGGGGACGATCCAGTGGCCGGTCAGATCGAGCGCGGTCTCGGCGCCGTTGTCCCCCTGCGCGCCGCCGGTCGCCATCCTGCCGGTCGTCCCGCCGCCGGTCGCCGTCCCGCCCGCGCCCGCCTCGACGATGTGCCGGCCCTCGACCGTCACCCGCCCGTCCTCGACCACGCCGGTCGGCAGCACCACCCGGGCGCCCGTGAGAACCGTTCGAGCCGTTGGAGCCGTTCGTCCGACCATCAGGCGCTTACCTCCATGGAGAGTAGATCCCAGGCGAGCAGGCCCGCGCCCAGGCATCCGGCGGTGTCCCCGAGGGCCGCCGGGACGATAGAGGGCAGCTTCTGGAACGTGATCCGCTCCTCGACCGCCGTGCGCAGCGGCGCGAACAGGGTCTCCCCGGCCTCGGCCAGACCCCCGCCGACGATCAGCACCCCGGGGTCCAGCAGGGTGACCCCGGTGACCAGGCCGTCGGCGAGCGCGCCCACGGCCTCCTGCCACACCGCCACCGCCCGCGGATCGCCGGACTCGACGGCCTTGGCGCAGTCCGCGGCGTCGACCTTCATGGGGTCATCACCGCTCGCCCGCGCCCAGGCGCGGCCCACCGCGGAGGCGGAGGCGAGCGTCTCCAGACAGCCGAACTGCCCGCAGCCGCACGCCGGGCCGCCCGGCCGTACGACGATGTGGCCGATCTCGCCCGAGGAGCCGTTGGCCCCGGGGTCGACGCGTCCGTGGATGCCGATGGCACCGGCGATGCCGGTGCCCACCGATACGAACAGGAAGCGGTCGGCCCCTTCGCCGGCTCCTATCCGTCCCTCGGCCAGCCCGCCCATGCGTACGTCGTGGGCCAGCGCGACCGGCGTCCCGCCGAGCCGTTCGGCCAGCAGGGCGCGCAGCGGCACATCGCGCCAGCCGAGGTTGGCGGCGAAGACGGCGATGCCGCGGTCCTCGTCGAGGACCCCGGGCACGCCGACCCCGGCCGCGGCGGCGGGGGTGCCGTAGCGCTGCTCACCGATGGCGCGCAGCTCGGCGGCGAAGTCGAGGATCGTGGCGACGACGGCTTCCGGTCCGCGCTCGCGGCCCGTGGGCCGTCTGTCCTCATGGAGGAGCGCGCCGTCCGCCCCCACGAGGGCGGCCTTCATGCCGGTGCCGCCCACATCGAGGGCGATGACGTGTTTCACGGGGACAGTCTCGCGCGATCGACCATGAGAGGTCTAGTCCACTCGCCGTCAGGGCGGTCGACTACGCTCCGATTATTCGCGTAAAGGTGAAGTTCGATACCGAAGCGATATCCGTATGGTGTAGACCCTGTGGAGGTATGCGGGGCAGACTCGCTCGACCCTTCTGGGACCAGCCAGGAGGACAGTCAATCCACGAGGGTGGGGAAGAGCAGTGCAGCGTCGGCGGTTCTTGGGTCTGACGGCGGCGGGGGCCGCGACGGCGGCGATAGCGCCCGCGCTGACGGCGTGTGGAAACGAAAGCCCGGGCTCGGGCCAGGTCACCCTGAAGGTGGTGGCGGCCGACTACGGCGACAGCTCGGCCAACAGTTCCCAGAAGTACTGGGACAGGCTGGCCAGGCAGTTCGAGGCCGAGCACGACAACATCAAGGTCGACGTCACGATCCTCAGCTGGACCGAGATCGACAAGAAGGTCGCCGACATGGTCAAGCGCGGCGAGGCCCCGGACATCGCGCAGATCGGCGCGTACGCCGACTTCGCCGCCGCGGGCAAGCTCTACCGCGCCGACCAGATGCTCTCCATCCCCACCCAGGCCGGGTTCATCGAGTCGATCGCGCGGGCGGGCGAGGTCAAGCGGGTGCAGTACGGACTGCCCTTCGTCTCCAGCGCCCGGCTGTTCTTCTACAACCAGAAGCTGTTCGACGAGGCCGGAGTCACCTCGGTCCCGGAGACCTGGGCCGAGCTCAAGGCCGCCGCCGTCAAGCTCAAGGGGATCGGCGTGAAGATCCCCTACGGGCTGCCGCTCGGCCCCGAGGAGTCGCAGGGCGAGGCCCTGATGTGGATGCTCGGCGGCGGTGGCGGCTACGCCGACGCCAACGGCAGCTACACCATCGACTCGACCGCGAACATCAAGACCATGGAGTGGGTGCGCGACGAGCTGGTCGGCGAGGGCCTTACCGGCCCCGACGCCCCGGGCCGCACCAACCGCCAGGACATCTTCGACGCCTTCACGCGCGGCGAGGTCGGCATGCTCAACGGCCACCCGACCCTGATGCAGCAGGCGGACGGCCACGGCATCAAGTACGGCACCGCGCCACTGCCCGGCCGCGACGGGAAGTCCAGGGCAACCATGGGCGTCGCCGACTGGATCATGGCCTTCAAGCAGAACGACAACCGCCGGCAGGCCGGGCTGTTCCTGGACCTCCTCTACAGCGAGCAGAACGTGCTCGACTTCACCAGCCAGTACGACCTGCTGCCGGTGACCACCAAGGCGTCCAGCACGATGCGCGGGGACCGCAAGTACAAGCGGCTGTGGAAGTTCCTCGACGAGCTGGGGACGGCGGAGTTCTACCCGGTGGACAAGACGTCCTGGGCGACGGTCCAGTCGGACCTGAAGAAGAAGCTCGGTTCGGTCGTCTCCAAGGGCGGCGACCCGGCGGGTGTGCTCAGCGAGATCCAGCGCCAGGCCGACGCGCTGGAGACCACGGCGGGCTAGTGATGCACGGCGAGCACGGCGAGCACGATCAGCAAGGCCGGCCCCGGGACGGGCGTACGGAGGAACACACGGAGGAACACACGGCCGGTCCCGGCGACGCGGCCGGGGCGCCCGGTGAGGCGGCCGCGCCCGGCGACGCGGCCGGGCTGTCCGAGCGGGACCGGGCCGTGCTCGCCGTGGAGCGGCGCGGCTGGCCGGGGCCCGGCGCCAAGGAGCGCGCGATACGCGAACAGCTCGGCATCTCGCCGACCCGCTACTACCAGCTCCTCAACGCCCTCCTGGACGACCCCCGCGCCCTCGCCCACGACCCGGTGACCGTCAACCGGCTGCGCCGCGTGCGCGCTGCGCGGCGCGAACGCCGCTGACGCGGACCGCCCGACAACCCCACCCCGGTCACCCCACGGCGATAGGGTCGGCCGCATGGGCAGCCACCTTCCCGCACCCACGACAGCGGCCGGCCGTGACGGCCTCGCGGCGATACTCCAGCGGCCCGGGGAGGCCGTCGCCGCCTTCGACTTCGACGGCACCCTCGCCGATATCGTCCCCGACCCCGACCAGGCGCGCGCCCACCCCGGCGCCGCGCCCGCGCTCTCCCGGCTCGCCCCGGGGCTGCGCTCCGTCGCGGTGATCACCGGCCGTCCGGCCGCCCTCGCCGTGGAGTACGGCGGCTTCGCCGAGACCGACGGCCTCGACCATCTGGTGGTCCTCGGCCACTACGGCGCCGAGCGCTGGGACGCCGCCGACCGCGAGATCACCGCCCCGCCCCCGCACCCGGGCGTCGCGGCGGCGCAGGCCGAACTCCCGGACGTAACTGCCGCGGTCGGCGGCGCGGACGGCGCCACCGTGGAGGAGAAGGGGCGCGCCGTCGCCGTCCACACCCGCCGCGCCGCCGACCCGCAGGGCGCCTTCGAGGCGCTGCGCGAACCGCTGCGCCGGCTCGCCGAGCGGCACGGGCTGATCGTCGAACCCGGCCGCCTGGTGCTCGAACTGCGCCCGCCGGGCATGGACAAGGGCGTCGCCCTCACCGAGTACGTACGGGAGACCGGGGCCACGGCGGTGCTGTACGCGGGCGACGACCTGGGGGACCTGGCCGCGTTCGCGGCGGTGGAACGGCTCAGGTCGCAGGGGGTGCCCGGGGTGCTGGTGTGCAGCGGCAGCACCGAGGTCACCGAGCTGGCCCAGCGTGCCGACCTGGTGGTCGACGGCCCCGCGGGGGTCGTGGACCTGCTGACGGCCCTGGCCCAGGCGATCGGGCGCTGAGGAGCCCTGCGTGAGCCGCGGGCGGCAGACCTCACCGAACCCCGGCGGCAGACCTCACCGAACCCCGGGCGTCAGGCCTCCGTCAGCTCCCGCAGCTGTGCGAGGAACCACTGCGCCGGCGGCAGCGCGGTCGCCGCGGCCGCCAGCCGCTTCGTACGCTCCGCCCGCTCGCCGTCCCCCATCGACAGCGCCTCGTGCAGCGCCCGCGCCGTCGCCTCGATGTCGTACGGGTTGACCACCAGCGCGGCCTCGCCCAGCTCCGCGTACGCCCCGGCCTCCCGTGACAGCACCAGCGCGCAGCCCCGCTCGGAGACCACCGGCACCTCCTTGGCGACCAGGTTCATCCCGTCCCGGATCGGGTTGACCAGGGCCACGTCCGCCAGCCGGTAGGCGGCCAGCGACCGCGCGAAGTCGTCTTTCACGTGGAGGGCGACCGGCTGCCAGCCCTCCGTGCCGTACTCGGCGTTGATACTGTCGGCGACCCGCCGCACCTGCTCGGTGTAGTCGCGGTAGACGGCCAGGTCCTGGCGGGAGGGGTAGGCGAACGCGATGTGCACCACGCGCTCCCGCCATTCGGGGTGGGTCTCCAGCAGCCGCCGGTAGGCCAGCAGCCCGCGGACGATGTTCTTGGACAGCTCGGTGCGGTCCACCCGGACGACGGTTCTGCGCCCGGGGCCGATCTGCGTGCGCAGGGCCGTCAGCCGCTCGTCGACGTCCGCGGCCCGCGACCGCTGGAGCAGGAAGTCCGCGTCCGCGCCGAGGCCGTGCACGCCCAGCCGGGTCTCGCGCCCGTCGAAGCGCACGGACAGCCGCGCACCGTCCCGCACCACCTCCGCGCCGAGCACGGCCGCGGCGCAGTCGGCGAAGGCCAGCGCCCAGCGCTCGGTGAGGAACGCGGCGCGGTCACCGCCGAGGATGCCGCGCAGCACGTCCGCCGCCACGTCGTCCGGCAGCAGCCGGTAGTAGTCCGGGGGCGCCCAGGGGGTGTGCGAGAAGTGGCCGATCCGCAGGTCCGGCCGCCGCTCGCGGAGCAGGGCGGGCACCAGCGCCAGGTGGTAGTCCTGGATCAGCACGGCGGCGCCGTCGGCGGCTTCCTGGGCGAGGGCGTCCGCGAAGGCCGCGTTGTACGCCTCGTAGGCGCCCCACTGGGCGCGGAACTCCGGGCCGAAGACCGGTTCGAGCGGCGTCTGGTAGAGCAGGTGGTGGATGAACCACAGCACCGAGTTCGCGATGCCGTTGTACGCGGCGTCGAAGATCTCCGGCGCGATGTCGAGCATCCGCACCAGCTGCCCGCCGGTGTCGCCCGGGTCCAGATGCCCGGCCCCGGCCCGCCTGGCCGCCTCGCGGTCGCCGTCGCCCAGCGCCGCGCAGACCCATACGGCCCCGGCGTCCGGCCCTATGGCGCTGAGACCGGAGACCAGCCCGCCGCCGCCGCGCTTGGCGTCGAGCGAACCGTCCTCCCGCAGGGTGTAGGAGACCGGGCCGCGGTTGGACGCGACGAGGACCTGTGCAGCACTGTGCTCAGCGGCCATGTCGCGTACCTAGCCACCTCATGCGTCGCGCAAACGTGCGTGCGGTTTCTTGCCCCGGTCGGGGCAGGCGGGCGTCACGCCGCCCGCCGCTCCACATACTCCGGGATCTCGATCATCGGCGGCCGCTCCTCCGTGTCCACATCGCTGGTCCGCGCCACAAAACCGGCCTCGCTCCGGTCGAACTGGGTCAGCCGCGGCCGCACCAGATGCCCGCGGGCCAGCCGCAGCTGGGCCGTGCGGTAGATCGTGGCCGCCATCCGGCCGAGCGCCTGCGGGTCCTGGTGGCGGTGTTTGCGCACGCCGAGGTCCACCTGGGCGAGCGCGTCGAGCCCGACCGTGTGCAGCGAGTCGATGAGAATGGCCAGCTCCACCCCGTACCCGACGGGGAACGGCAGCCGCTCCAGCAGCGAGCGGCGCGCCGCGTACTCACCGCCGAGCGGCTGCACGAACCCGGCCAGTTGCGGCCAGTGCAGATTGAGCAGCGGCCGGGCGACCAGCTCGGTGACCCGTCCGCCCTGGCCTGCGGCGCCACCGAGCGGCCGGTCGTACATCCCCTTGACCAGCTGTACGTCAGGGTCGGTCAGCAGTGGGCCGACGATCCCGGAGACGAAGCGGGCGTCGAATTCGCGCAGGTCGGCGTCTATGAAGCAGATGATGTCGCCGCTGGTCGCCAGCAGTGAGCGCCACAGCACCTCGCCCTTGCCGGGCAGCGTCGGCAGCTCGGGCAGCAGGGAGTCCCGGTGCACGACCCTCGCCCCGGCCGCCGCGGCGACCTCGGCGGTGCGGTCGGTGGACCCGGAGTCCACCACCACCAGCTCGTCGACCAGGGGCGCGGCCTCACCCATCAGCTCGCGGCGGATGGCCGCGGCGATCTCGCCGACCGTCGCCTCCTCGTTGAGGGCGGGCAGGACGACGCTCACGGTCCGGCCCGTGGCGCGCTTGGCGGCGAGCAGGCGCGTCAGCGGACGGTCGTCAGCGGACCAGGACCGCTCCTTCAGCCAGCGCTCCACCTCTTCCAGCACGGCCATGCCTCCCTGTTGTGCTTCGCGCGCGTCAGCTGTGATCCATCTCGCGCTTCGGACGACTATCTCAACCATCAGGGCCTTCGGTTACAGTCTTGAACAGCGCACGTGACCGCTGTATGTCGGGGGTCCCGTGCGATAAACACGCCGGCTCGGCCGGCGTCATACCGCTCATCCAGAGGGGCAGAGGGAACGGCCCGTTGAAGCCCCGGCAACCCTCCAGCCAGTCCTGATTCGTCACGCGAAGCGGGGCCCGGCTAGGGAAGGTGCCAATTCCGGCTCGCGGCGAGATGCGCCGTGAGGAAGATGAGGAGAAAGGGCCTCGCCTCCATGGCTGTGCAAGCTGTCGAAAGCTCTACCGCTTCTGAGGGTTCCACTGGTTCCGCCGGTTCCTCCGTCTCGCTCGGCCCCGCCGTCGCCCTGTCCTGTCGCGAGTGCGGGGAGCGTTTCCCCCTCGGCCCCATTTTCGCCTGTGCGGAGTGTTTCGGACCGCTCGAAGTCGCGTACGACCTGCCGACCGGCGACCCTGAGGGGCTGCGCAAGCGGATCGAGGCCGGGCCGAACAACATCTGGCGTTACGCCCCGCTGCTGCCCGTCCCGGCGGACGTGGCCGACAAGCCGAACATCAACCCCGGCTTCACCAAGCTGGTGAAGGCCGACAACCTGGCCCGCGAGCTGGGGGTGACCGGCGAGCTGTACATCAAGGACGACTCCGGGAACCCGACGCACTCCTTCAAGGACCGCGTGGTCGCCCAGGCCGTCGAGGCCGCCCGCGCCTTCGGCTTCACCACCCTCTCCTGCTCCTCCACCGGCAACCTCGCGGGCGCGGTCGGCGCCGCGGCCGCCCGCGCGGGCCTGCGCTCCTGCACCTTCATCCCGCACGACCTGGAGCAGGGCAAGGTCGTCATGGCCGCCATCTACGGCGGCGACCTGGTCGCCATCGAGGGCACGTACGACGACGTCAACCGCTTCTGCAGCGAGCTGATCGGCGACCCGGCGGGCGAGGGCTGGGGCTTTGTCAACGTCAACCTCCGCCCGTACTACGCGGAGGGGTCCAAGACCCTCGCGTACGAGATCTGCGAACAGCTCGGCTGGCGGCTGCCGGACCAGCTGGTCATCCCGATCGCGTCCGGCTCGCAGCTCACAAAGATCGACAAGGGGCTGAAGGAGCTCATCGCGCTCGGCCTGGTCGAGGACAAGCCGTACAAGATCTTCGGCGCCCAGGCCGAGGGCTGCTCCCCGGTCTCCACCGCCTTCAAGGCCGGCCATGACGTGGTGCGGCCGCAGAAGCCGAACACCATCGCCAAGTCGCTGGCCATCGGCAACCCGGCGGACGGGCCGTATGTGCTGGACATCGCGCGCCGTACGGGCGGGGCGGTGGAGGACGTGAACGACGAGCAGGTCGTCGACGCGATCAAGCTGCTGGCCCGTACGGAGGGGATCTTCGCGGAGACCGCGGGCGGGGTGACCCTGGGCGTGGCGAAGAAGCTGCTCGAGAACGGGGTGCTGGACCCCGCCCTCACCACCGTCGTGCTCAATACCGGAGACGGCCTCAAGACGCTTGACGCGGTCGCCCCGACGACTGGGCCCACGGTGGTGATCCGCCCGAGTCTCGACGCGTTCCGCGAGGCTGGTCTGGGCTGAATCGGCTCGGCTCACACCAGCGGCTCATACCAGCTGGCTTGAATTCGCCCCTCGAATTCGCCCTCGCTTCCCACGGCACTTCCCATAGAAGGTGAAACCCTCATGAGCGTCAATGTCCGGATCCCCACCATCCTGCGCACCTACACCGGCGGGCAGGCCGAGGTCAGCGCCGAGGGGACGACCCTTGCCGAGGTCCTGACGGACCTGGACCGCAACCACCAGGGCATCGCGGCCCGCGTTCTGGACGACACCGGCAAGCTGCGCCGTTTCGTGAATGTCTACGTCAATGATGACGATGTGCGCTTCGCGGAAGGCCTGGAGACGGCGACTCCGGACGGCGCCGGTGTCTCGATCATTCCGGCGGTGGCGGGCGGCTGCTGAGCCGGTCGACCCCGCTGTGACCCCGGCTTAAACGGAATCTGTGACCCCGGGTTAAACGGAATCGCCTCGTCCTGATAGAAACGGACGGGGCGATTCCGTGTCTTGAATCGCGATACAGTTGAAGGGATCCCCCTAGTGTCGGCGCCGCGTCGGCCGCATATGAGAACTCGTCAACTTGTGCATGAAGTGTGCGCGTGAATTGCCGGGTTAATCCCTTATGTCCGACCCGGCTTGCCCTGAATTCGCGGGAATTTGCCACTTATTACCGTTCGACCGTCGCCAGAATTCTCGTCCGATTGACCTGTTGCACAGGGCAGTTGGACAGATACATTCAGCGGCGGTCGACGCGTTCCGGCGCACACCCCCCTCGACTCGGGGGGTGAGGTCTGACCCGGGTCCGCGGAGTGCGGTCCTGCGCAAGGGCCAGCAATAGGGGAGTTAGGAATGGCTCAGGGCACCGTCAAGTGGTTCAACGCGGAGAAGGGGTACGGCTTCATCGCGGTCGACGGTGGTGCGGACGTGTTCGTCCACTACAGCGCGATCCAGATGGACGGCTACCGCACCCTCGAGGAAGGCCAGCGGGTCGAGTTCGAGATCTCGCAGGGTCAGAAGGGGCCGCAGGCGGACATGGTCCGCGTGGCTGTTGGCTGAAGCGCGCCGACGCGAGGCAGCTGACTGGACTGTTTAAAGGGCCCGTACCCCCAGGGGTAGCGGGCCCTTTGACGTGACCGCAGACGATCACCATGACCGGCTCATCCCACCGCTGTGACCAGCAAGTTCTTTCTGGTAGCCCGTTGGGCGCTTGCACTCGATGGGGTCGAGTGCTAATCATTGGCGTTAGCACTCTGAGCATGAGAGTGACAGAAGGATCGGGTCGGTGAGGTCCGTCGGGCCATGCGGGGCAAGGAACCGCAGGGCAGACAGGCCGTCCGTCGCGGGCGCCAGGCGCGGTCCGGAGCAATCCACCCCGTCTTGGGAGGACCACTTCACATGGCCAAGATCATCGCGTTCGACGAGGAGGCGCGGCGCGGCCTCGAGCGCGGGATGAACCAGCTCGCCGACGCCGTCAAGGTCACCCTCGGCCCCAAGGGCCGCAACGTCGTCCTCGAGAAGAAGTGGGGCGCCCCCACGATCACCAACGATGGTGTGTCCATCGCCAAGGAGATCGAGCTCGAGGACCCGTACGAGAAGATCGGCGCCGAGCTGGTCAAGGAGGTCGCGAAGAAGACGGACGACGTCGCCGGTGACGGCACGACGACCGCGACCGTCCTCGCCCAGGCGCTGGTCAAGGAGGGCCTGCGGAACGTTGCCGCGGGCGCCAACCCGATGGCCCTCAAGCGCGGCATCGAGAAGGCCGTCGAGGCCGTCTCCGCCCAGCTGCTCGAGCAGGCCAAGGACGTGGAGACCAAGGAGCAGATCGCCTCCACCGCCTCCATCTCCGCCGCCGACACCCAGATCGGCGAGCTCATCGCCGAGGCGATGGACAAGGTCGGCAAGGAAGGCGTCATCACCGTCGAGGAGTCGCAGACCTTCGGGCTCGAGCTCGAGCTCACCGAGGGCATGCGCTTCGACAAGGGCTACATCTCCCCGTACTTCGCCACCGACATGGAGCGTATGGAGGCGTCGCTCGACGACCCGTACATCCTGATCGTCAACTCGAAGATCACCAGCGTGAAGGACCTCCTCCCGCTGCTGGAGAAGGTCATGCAGTCGGGCAAGCCGCTGCTGATCATCGCCGAGGACATCGAGGGCGAGGCCCTGGCGACCCTGGTCGTCAACAAGATCCGTGGCACCTTCAAGTCCGTCGCCGTCAAGGCCCCGGGCTTCGGTGACCGCCGCAAGGCCATGCTCGGCGACATCGCCATCCTCACCGGTGGCACCGTCATCTCCGAGGAGGTCGGCCTCAAGCTGGAGAACGCGGGCGTCGACCTGCTCGGCCGTGCCCGCAAGGTGACCGTCACCAAGGACGAGACCACCATCGTGGACGGCGCCGGCGACACGGACCAGGTGCAGGGCCGCGTCAACCAGATCCGCGCCGAGATCGAGTCCTCGGACTCGGACTACGACCGCGAGAAGCTGCAGGAGCGCCTGGCGAAGCTGGCCGGCGGCGTGGCCGTCATCAAGGCCGGTGCCGCCACCGAGGTCGAGCTCAAGGAGCGCAAGCACCGCATCGAGGACGCGGTGCGCAACGCCAAGGCCGCCGTCGAGGAGGGCATCGTCGCCGGTGGTGGCGTGGCCCTGCTGCAGACCGTCTCGGTCTTCGACAAGCTGGAGCTGGACGGCGACGAGGCCACCGGCGCCCAGGCCGTGCGCCTGGCGCTCGAGGCCCCGCTCAAGCAGATCGCGGTCAACGCCGGCCTCGAGGGCGGCGTCGTGGTGGAGAAGGTGCGCAACCTGACCCCGGGCCACGGCCTGAACGCCGCGACCGGCGAGTACGTCGACCTGATCGCCGAGGGCATCATCGACCCGGCCAAGGTCACGCGCTCCGCGCTGCAGAACGCCGCGTCGATCGCCGCGCTGTTCCTGACCACCGAGGCCGTCATCGCCGACAAGCCGGAGAAGGCCGCCGCGGCGGGCGCTCCGGGCGGCATGCCGGGCGGTGACATGGACTTCTGATCGGCTTCTTGAGCCGATTGGCTGTCCGCCCGGAACATCGGGTACGTCGGGGCGGCACCCTCTCCCAGGGTGCCGCCCCGACGGCGTTTCACCGCACGTTGCGCCCGGGGTTTTTACGCCTGCGCGGCCTCCAGAGCAGCGCGCAGATGGCCGTCCGACTCGGTCAGCAGCCGGGCGGCGGTCGGGGCGTCCACTCCGCCGAGGATGGCCAGGATGGCGTGCTTCGTCTCGCCGTCGCCGGCGGCCAGCGCGGCCTCGATCTGCGGGTCGGGGGCGCCGGTGGCCAGGGAGACGATACGGCGCGAGCGCGCGCGCAGCTTCTCGTTCGAGGCGCGCACATCGACCATCAGATTTCCGTAGGTCTTGCCCAGCCGGATCATGGTGATGGTCGAGACCATGTTGAGCACGAGCTTCTGGGCCGTGCCCGCCTTCAGCCGGGTGGAGCCGGTCAGCAGCTCCGGCCCGACCACGACCTCGATCCCGTGCTCGGCCGCCGCCGCGAGCGCCGAGCCCGCGTTGCAGGACAGCCCGACGGTGAGCGCCCCGAGCCGGCGGGCGTGCTCGACCGCGCCGACCGCATACGGAGTGCGGCCGGAGGCCGAGATACCGACGACCGTGTCGTCGGCGCCGACGCCCAGCGCGTCGAGGTCGGCGGCGGCCAGCTCCTTGCTGTCCTCGGCGCCTTCCGCGGAGGTCACCATGGCGGCGGGCCCGCCCGCGATCAGCCCCACGACCTGGTCCGGGTCGGTGTTGAAGGTGGGCGGGCACTCGCTGGCGTCGAGCACACCGAGCCGCCCGGCGGTGCCCGCGCCCACGTAGATCAGCCGGCCGCCGCGGGCCATGCGCTCGGCGATGCCGTCGATCGCGGCGGCGATCCGCGGAAGCTGGGTGGCGACGGCCGCGGGCACGGCCGCGTCCTCGCCGTTCATGATGCGGGCGATCTCGATGGTCTCCAGCCGGTCGATCTCGGCGAGCTCGGGGCGGAACTCCTCGGTGGTGAGCGTGTCCAGCTGGGCGCGCAGCTGTTCCTGTTCAGCGGCGGAAGTCATGACGAAACGGCTCTTTCCGGTACGGGGTGGTGACGGGGTCCCGCCGAAACGGGGCCCCGCCGATACGGGGGTGTCCCGACTCGGTCAGCGCTCGGTCAGCGGGGGCCGGGCCGGGGGTCATGCCGGTGGGCGAGCGCTTCGTACGAGGCCGCCAGCGCGGGCGCGGCCGCCTCGTACGTACGCTGCGCCACACCTATGAAGAGGCAATCCACGACGAGAAGTTGACTCGTGCGGCTGGACATCGCGGCCGGGCGCAGCTCGCTCTCGCGGGCGGTGGACGTGGTGAGCACGAAATCCGCGTACTGCGCGACCTCACCGTCGGGGCGGCCGGTGATCGCGACGGTGGTGGCGCCGTGCTCGAAGGCGACGCGCAGGGGCTCGATGACGTCGGTGGTACGCCCCGAATGGGTGATCGCGAGCGCGACATCGCCGGAGTGCAGCTGCACGGCGTTGGTGACCGCGAGGTGCGGATCGGCATGGGCATGCGCTATCAGCCCGATGCGCAGCAGCTTCTGGACCAGGTCCTGGCCGACCAGGCTGGAGGCGCCGACGCCGTAGACATCGATCCGGCGGGCGGTGGAGAGGGCGGCGACGGCCGCTTCGAGCTGGCTGGTGTCCAGGCCGGCGGCGGTGTCGGCCAGGCACTGCTGCTCTTCCTGGGCGAGCTTGGTGACGACGTCGGCGATGGGGTCGTCCACGGCGATATCCGCCGTGACGGCCGGGGCGCGGCCGGCCGCCTGCTGCGCGGCGAGCGCGGCGAGCGCGAGGCGCAGATCGCGGTAGCCGGGGTAGCCCAGCAGACGCGAGGTGCGGACGACGGTGGCCTCGCTGGTGCCGGTGCGCTCGGCGAGCCCGGTGACGGTGAGCGCGGCGCAGCCGGCCGGATCCCCCGCCACTGCCTCGGCGACGCGCTGCATCGAGCGGGTCATGGAGGGCGCGAGGGTGCGGACCTTGGCCGCGAGGGCGGCGGGGTCGGGGGTGCGCACCGCGACATCGGCGCGGGTGCCGCGCGCCGCGAACTCGGCGACGGTCTCGTCCGCGATCAGCTCGCCCCGGCCGATGACGACGAGGCGGTCCGCGGTGTTCTCCATCTCGCTCATCAGATGGCTGGAGACGAGCACCGTACGCCCCTCGGCGGCCAGCCGCCGGAACAGACCGCGCACCCACCGCACCCC
>NZ_MUNE01000696.1 GCF_002154605.1 Streptomyces milbemycinicus
AGGGTCTGTCGTCAAAGGGGGCGTCCGGCCGCGAGCGGAGGGGGTGCGGGGATGGACGTCAGGACCTCCGGCGCCAGGTCGAGTGATGCTTGTGCGCCCGGGGCGCGCCTGCCCGCCGAGTATGCGCGGTGGGAGCCGGACGAGGCGACGGCGGGCCTCGGCGTGCACCCGGACGACCTGCCCGACGGTCTGGTCATCGCCGATGAGACCGGCCGCGTCACCTGCTTCAACGCCGCGGCGGCCCGGATCACCGCGACCCGCCAGGCCGACGCCCTGGGGCGGAAGCTGGAGCGCGCGCTCCCGTTAGAGGACCTGGAGGGGCGCCGCTGGTGGGTGCTGACCGATCCGTACGGGGGCCTGGCCACCCGCGTCGGCCAGCCCGAGCGGAACCTCCTGCTGCCCGGCGGCCGTGAGGTGCTGGTCTCCGCCCGCTATGTGCGCGAGCGGCCGATAGGGCCGGTGCGCCGGGTCGTGGTCTCGCTGCGCGGCACCGAGGCGCGCCGCCGCACCGAGCGCAGCCACGCCGAGCTGATCGCCACCGTCGCGCATGAGCTGCGCTCCCCGCTGACCTCGGTGAAGGGGTTCACGGCCACGCTGCTGGCGAAATGGGAGCGCTTCACCGACGACCAGAAGCGGCTGATGCTGGAGACCGTCGACGCCGACGCCAACCGCGTCACCCGCCTGATCGCCGAGCTGCTCGACATATCGCGGATCGACTCCGGCCGGCTGGAGGTGCGCCGTCAGCCGGTCGACATCGCGGCCGCGGTCCGGCGCCACGTCCAGGCGCTGACCGCCTCGGGTCACTCCTCCGGGCGCTTTCTCATCAAGGTGAGGGGGCCGCTGCCGGGCCTGTGGGCCGATCCGGACAAGGTCGACCAGGTGCTGGGGAACCTCCTGGAAAACGCGGTGCGCCACGGCGAGGGAACCGTCACCATTGAGGTGGCCCCCGAGCTGGTCAAGCCGGCCGCGGAAGGCCCCCCTGTCGAAAGGACCGCCGTCACCGTGAGCGATGAGGGCCCCGGTATCCCGGAGGAGTCGATGAGCCGCGTCTTCACCCGCTTCTGGCGGGGCAGCAAGCGCGGCGGCACCGGCCTGGGCCTGTACATCGTCAAGGGCATCGTCGAGGCACACGGCGGGACGATCACCGTCGGCCGGGCCCACGGCGGCGGCGCGGAGTTCCGATTTACCCTGCCCGTGGCTACCCCGGCCTACCTGGCCTGAGGAGCCCACGGGCCCACACCCGACCGGGGCCCGGGGCGTCCCCCGGAACAGCGCGGTCCAGCGCCCTTTAGACTCGGCTTTTGGCACCTTTGGCGCACCAATGGTCGAGGCAGGCCGCGCAGCCAGCCAATCGGAAACACGGGAAGAGATGTCGGCACCGAATAAGTCGTACGACCCTGTCGAGGTCGAGGCATTGAAACCAGAAGAGGTCGCCCGGATGCGGGACGAGGCGCTTGCCGCCGTCGCCGCCGCCGGTGATCTCGAGGCGCTGCGCGAGGTGAAGGTCGCACACACCGGCGACCGCTCGCCGCTGGCGCTGGCCAACCGCGAGATCGGCGCGCTGCCGCCGCATGCGAAGGCGGACGCGGGCAAGCGCGTCGGCCAGGCGCGCGGGGCGGTGAACAAGGCGCTGGCGGCCCGGCAGACGGAGCTGGAGGCGGAGCGGGACGCCCGGGTGCTGGTCGAGGAGGCGGTGGACGTCACGCTGCCGTACGACCGGATCCCGGCCGGCGCCCGCCACCCCATCACCACGCTCTCCGAGCGCATCGAGGACGTCTTCGTGGCCATGGGCTACGAGGTCGCCGAGGGGCCCGAGGTCGAGGCGGAGTGGTTCAACTTCGACGCGCTCAACTTCCCGCCGGACCATCCGGCCCGCGAGATGCAGGACACCTTCTTCGTGCAGGGCGCGAAGGGGCAGGGGGGCGACGGGTCCGGGGTGGTGCTGCGCACCCACACCTCGCCCGTGCAGATCCGGTCGATGCTGGACCGGAAGCCGCCCATCTATGTGATCTGCCCCGGCCGGACGTTCCGTACCGACGAGCTGGACGCCACCCACACCCCGGTCTTCCACCAGGTCGAGCTGCTGGCCGTCGACGAGGGCCTGACCATGGCCGACCTCAAGGGCACCCTGGACCACATGGTCAGGGCGCTGTTCGGGGAGGGCATGTCCACCCGGCTGCGGCCGAACTTCTTCCCGTTCACCGAGCCGTCCGCCGAGATGGACATGCAGTGCTATGTGTGCCGCGGCGCCTCGGTCGGCAACCCCGACCGGCCCTGCCGCACCTGCTCCAGCGAGGGCTGGATCGAGCTGGGCGGCTGCGGCATGGTCAACCCGCGGGTGCTGATCGCCTGTGGCATCGACCCGGAGAAGTACAGCGGGTTCGCCTTCGGGTTCGGCATCGAGCGGATGCTGATGTTCCGGCACAACGTGGAAGACATGCGAGACATGGTCGAGGGTGATGTGCGCTTCACCCGGCCCTTCGGGATGGAGATCTGATGCGGGTCCCGCTTTCTTGGCTGCGGGAGTACGTCGATCTGCCGGCCGGTGAGACCGGCCGCGACGTGCAGGCCAAACTCGTCTCGGCCGGGCTCGAGGTCGAGACCGTCGAGCAGCTGGGCGCCGGGCTCAAGGGCCCCCTGGTGGTCGGCCGGGTGCTGGCGATCGAGACGCTGGAGGGCTTCAAGAAGCCCATTCGCTACTGCCAGGTCGACGTCGGACAGGCGAACGGGACGGGCGAGCCGCAGAACATCATCTGCGGCGCGACCAACTTCGCGGTCGGCGACAAGGTCGTCGTCTCCCTCCCCGGTGCGGTGCTGCCCGGCGGCTTCGCGATCTCGTCGCGCAAGACGTACGGCAAGGTCTCCGAGGGCATGATCTGCTCGGCTGCCGAGCTGGACATGTCGGACGATCACAAGGGCATCATCGTGCTGCCCCCGGAGTACGAGGTGGGCACCGACGCGATCGAGCTGCTGGAGCTCGTCGACGAGGTCCTGGACATCGCCGTCACCCCGGACCGCGGCTACTGCCTGTCGCTGCGCGGCATCGCCCGCGAGGCCGCCACCGCGTACGGGCTGCCGCTGCGCGACCCGGCCCTGCTGGACGTGCCCGCGCCCAACGCGCACGGCTACCCGGTCCAGGTCGCCGACCGGATCGGCTGCGACCGCTTCACCGCGCGCACGGTCACCGGACTCGACCCCGAGGCGCACTCCCCGATCTGGCTGCGGCGCAGGCTGCAGAAGGCCGGGATGCGGCCGGTCTCGCTCGCCGTCGACATCACCAACTACGTGATGCTGGAGCTCGGGCAGCCGCTGCACGCCTACGACCGGTCGCGGGTCAGCGGGGCGATCGGCGTGCGCCGCGCCGAGCCGGGCGAGAAGTTCACCACCCTCGACGGCACCAAGCGCGTCCTGGACGCCGAGGACCTGGTGATCACCGACGACAACGGCCCGATCGGGCTCGCCGGTGTCATGGGCGGTGCCAACACCGAGATCGCCGACGCCGTGACCGACCCCGAGACCGGCGCCGTCCAGGGCACCACCGACGTGGTCATCGAGGCCGCGCACTTCGACGCGGTCTCCATCGCCCGTACGGCGCGCCGCCACAAGCTGTCCTCCGAGGCGTCCCGGCGCTTCGAGCGCGGCGTCGACCCCGAGGCCGCCTCGGCCGCCGCCCAGCGCACCGTAGACCTGCTGGTGCTGCTGGCGGGCGGCACCGCCGAGGCGGGCGTCACCGAGATCATCGCGCCCAGCGCGCCCCGTACGATCACGGTGCCCGCCGACCACCCGGACCGGGTCGCGGGCCTCGCCTACGGCCGGGAGACCGTGGTGCGCCGGCTCCAGCAGGTCGGCTGCGACGTCTACGGCGCCGACACCCTCACCGTGACCGTCCCCAGCTGGCGGCCGGACCTGCGGGACCCCAACGACCTCGCCGAGGAGGTCATCCGGCTGGAGGGCTACGAGAACCTGCCCTCGACCCTGCCCCAGCCGCCGGCCGGCCGCGGGCTGACCGAGCGCCAGCGGCTGCACCGCCGGGTCGGCCGGGCGCTGGCCGGCGCCGGCTATGTGGAGGCCCTGAACTACCCGTTCATCGGCGAGGAAGTGCTCGACCAGCTGGGCCTGGCCGCGGACGACCCGCGGCGCGACGTGGTCCGTCTGGTCAACCCGCTCTCCGACGCCGAGCCGGCGCTGCGCACCACCATGCTGCCGGGGCTGCTCGCGGCGCTGCGGCGCAACGACGGCCGCGGAACGCACGACCTCGCGCTGTTCGAGACGGGGCTGGTCTTCCGGGCCACCGGCGACGAGCCCCCGGCGGTCAGCCTGCCGGTCGACCACCGTCCGTCGGACGAGGAGATCGCCGCGCTGAACGCCGCGCTGCCCAGCCAGCCGCGGCGCGCCGCCGTCGTCCTCGCGGGCGCCCGCGAGCAGGCCGGCTGGTGGGGCAAGGACACCCCGGTGAGCTGGGCCGACGCGGTCGAGGCGGGGCGGATCGTGGCCCGTGCGGCCGGGGCCACGCTGATCGTCCGCCAGGACCAGCAGGACCCCTGGCACCCCGGCCGCTGTGCCGCGCTGCTGGCCGTCGTCGACGGCCAGGAGATCCTTGTGGGCAACGCCGGTGAGCTGCACCCCCGGGTCACCAAGGCCCTCGGCCTGCCCGAGCGCACCTGCGCGATGGAGATCGATCTCGACCGCCTGGAGCGGGCGGCCGAGGGCCCGGTCCAGGCCCCGCATGTGTCCACCTTCCCGGTGGCCACCCAGGACGTCGCGCTCGTCGTCGACGCGTCGGTCGCCGCGGCCGATGTCGAGGCGGCGCTGCGGGCCGGTGCGGGTGAACTCCTCGAATCGCTGCGGCTGTTCGACGTCTTCACCGGCGAGCAGCTGGGCGAGGGCAAGAAGTCCCTGGCCTACGCACTCCGCTTCCGCGCCCCCGACCGCACGCTGACCGCCGAGGAGGCCTCGGCGGCCCGTGACGCGGCGGTCGCGGCGGCGGTCGAGCGCACCGGGGCGGTGCTGCGCGGCGCCTGACGGCTTCGCCTGAGTGTTCTTCGCCTGAGTGGTGGTGGGGGCGCATCCCGTACGCGGGGTGCGCCCCCACCGCATTGGGGGACCGTTTGCCGCTGCTTCGGCGTGGCGTTCGGCAATGCGGCGAAGAACTTCTCACCCGATCAGGTGAGAATCGGAGTCTGACTACTCATTTTGACAGAAGCTGTCGAAAGAATCGTCCCGGTCGCACGGCCCGCGCAGCATCGACCACCAGGGCCCGGCCAACCGCCTCATTGGCCGGCGTTGGGGGACGACACATGATCGGGACATGGGCAGTCGGCGGCGCATTCGTACCGGGTGCACGGGGCCGACGGGCCTTCATCACGGTCATCCCCTGCCTCTGGGTGCTCGGCGCCCTCTGCTGGGAGCTGCTGACCCCGCATGACACCGAAGTGGTCCCGCTCCTCGCCGCGGCGCCCGCCATCGCCTGCGCCAGCAGCGGCCGCCGCCGATGCATCCTGCTGCTCGGCGGCGCGAGCGTGCTGTTCGCCCTCGGCCCGCCGAGCACCCTGGAGCCCGACGGCGATGTGGAGGAACCACACGCGAGCCTGGTCAGCTGCGGCGCCATCCTCGCCGTGGTCGTCGCCAGCTATCTCACCAACGGCCGCAGACTGCGGCTGGTCCGCGAGCTGGAGCAGCTGCGGGCGGTGGCCGCCGCCGCGCAGGACGCGGTGCTGCGGCCGCTGCCGGCCCGTCTGGACGGCATCGAGATGGCGGCCGGCTATCTGTCGGCCAGCCGGGGCGCCGCGGTCGGCGGCGATCTGTACGAGGTGCTGGCCACCGCGCACGGCGTCCGCGTGATCATCGGAGACGCCCGCGGCCACGGCCTGGGCGCCATCGGCACCGTCGCCGCCGTGCTCGGCAGCTTCCGCGAGGCCGCCCACGACGAGCCCGGACTCACCGACGTCATGCGCCGCCTGGACCGCGCCCTGCAGCGCCATCTGCACGAGCGCGCCCTGGGCGATCCCCCGGCCGGCGAGGAGCAGAGGACCCCGGTCGCGGAGGAGTTCGTCACCGTACTCCTGCTCGAAGTCGGCGCCGACGGCGAGCTCGCCGCCCTCAACTGCGGCCACCCCTGGCCGTATCTGCTGTCCGAGGAGGCGACCGGCGAGCCGCGGGTGCACCGGCTGGACCTGGGCGAAGTGCTGCCCCCGCTCGGCCCCTTCGCGCTGCCCGACGACCTCCCCGCCGCCCGCGGCGCCCCGCTGCAGCCCGGCGACGCGCTCGTTCTGCACACCGACGGGGCCGAGGACGCCCGCGACGCGCACGGGACCTTCTTCGAGCTCGGACCCGCCCTGGTCAAGGCCGCGGGCACCGGCCCGATCGTCCCCGCGACGGTCGTCGACGGAGTGCGGTCAGCGGTGCTGCGGCACACCGGCGGCCGACTCGCCGACGACGTCGCCCTGCTGGCACTGCGCAACGAGGCGAAGACCGGCTGAGCCCGGACGACCGGCTGAGCCCGGTCACTTGACACCCCGTGGCAGTTCACACCCCGTGCGAATCGACCTCCGCTACGCTGGCCATGCGGGGCACGCGGCTGAGGGCGCATCAGGAGGGGGCCATGGAGCCCAACACACTGCTCGACTCCGTACTCGACGAGGCCGGGATCTCCCATGCCGGGCTCGCCGCGCACATCAACGAGGCGGGCCGGGCCCGCGGCATGAAGCTGCGGTACGAACACACCGCGGTCGCCCGCTGGCTGAAGGGCCAGCGCCCCCGCGGCCAAGTGCCCGACCTCATCTGCGAAGTGCTCGGCGAGCGGCTGCACCGCGCGCTCACCCTCGACGACATCGGCCTCGTCGAGTACGGAGTCGAGCAGTGTGTTGGGCTCCATGGCCCCCTCCTGATGCGCCCTCAGCCGCGTGCCCCGCATGGCCAGCGTAGCGGAGGTCGATTCGCACGGGGTGTGAACTGCCACGGGGTGTCAAGTGACCGGGCTCAGCCGGTCGTCCGGGCTCAGCCGGTCTTCGCCTCGTTGCGCAGTGCCAGCAGGGCGACGTCGTCGGCGAGTCGGCCGCCGGTGTGCCGCAGCACCGCTGACCGCACTCCGTCGACGACCGTC
>NZ_MUNE01000697.1 GCF_002154605.1 Streptomyces milbemycinicus
GGCGCGGCTGCTGTTACGGACGCCACCGGGACCTGCATGGGCGGGGTGGCCGGCCCGCTGTGCGGCAGAAGCCCCTTCAGCCGCGCCTGCCAGGGCCCGTCCGCCATCTCCAGATGCACGATGACCGGCCCCTCGGGCAGCGGCACGGTCTCCCGCCGCTTACCGATCTCGTTGACGGCGTTCTCGTAGCTGGGCAGGGTCGTGGGGTCCTCGTGCCCCGCCAGTTCGTAGAGGTGGACGATCAGGTTGTCGTCGCCCCGGTAACGGATGGCGAGGTCGGCCGTGCCCGCCGTGTGCAGCAGGACGTCGGGGCCGCCCCACTCCAGCCACTCCTCCGTCAGCCGGCGGCCCGCCACCAGCGGCAACACCCGTAGCTGCCAGGGGCCATCGGCCTGCAACCGCAGCCGCAGGGGCGCGCGCTCGGGGACGACCGTGAGCAGCCGTCCCCGGAAGGCGTGCTCGGTGCTGTTGACGAGGTTGTCCTTCTGCTTGTTCCGCTTGTCGAGGGTCCACAAGCCGGTGTATCCCCCGCCTTCGAGGGTGAGTTCGACGATGACCGGTCCCGGCGGGAGCCCGTCCACGGTGATCACGTCGTTGTCCCGGCCGTACTGCTCGTACGGCTCGAAGACCGCGCCGAACGACCAGTCGGCGGGGAGGATCGGGCCCGGTATCACGGGCTGTGCCACGGGGGGCGCCGGTACGGGCTGCGGCACCGCGACCGTGGGCGTCGGTGCCGCTGCGGGGTGCGGCGCCGCGGGTGCCGCTGCGGGGTGCGGCGCCGCGGGCATCGGCTCCGGGCGCGGGCCGTCATCCGCCGCCACGTCCACGCCGTGATCCCCCGCCAGCCCGGTGAGGCCGTCCAGATACCCCTGGCCCACCGCGCGGAACTTCCAGCCCCCCGCCCGCCGGTACAGCTCCGCCAGCACCATCGCCGTCTCGCCGCCGCCATCGGTCACGTCGTACCGGGCGACCGACGTCCCGTCCGGCGCGAACGCCTCCACCGACGGCCCGGTCACGTCCCGTATCGCGCCGCCGTCCGTCGACCCGGCCACGAGGACGCGGACGATCTCCTCTTCGATGGCGGTGAGGCCGACCTCCAGCCACACCGTGCCGTCCTCACCCCCGGCCAGCCACACGGCACCCGACGGATGGGCGGGCGCGCCGTGGAACACGACGTCCGCGTCGCCCCGGACCCGCCCGTCCTGCGTCAGCAGCCACGCCGAGGCGTCCAGCCCGTTCCGTACGGCGATCCGCAGCGGGACGGACGGCACGAAGGCATTGCCTCCCTTGACCACTTCCCCCATCGTCACTCCACCTTTTCTCCACACCCTGGGACTGAGGACGGATCATGACACAGGTCGCTGAGAACACAACGGCCGGTGCCGCCGCCAGTTGAGGCGACGACACCGGCCAGGGAAGAAGACGCGGCGGGGGTTACTGCGGGCCCGGCTGGGAACCGTCCTTCTGCTGCATCTCGTTCGGGATCGCCCCGCCGAAGCGGCGGTCACGCGAGGCGTACTCCAGGCAGGCCCGCCATAGGTCGCGGCGGTCGAAGTCCGGCCACAGCACGTCCTGGTAGACCATCTCCGCGTAGGCGCTCTGCCAGATCAGGTAGTTGGATGTGCGCTGCTCGCCCGAGGGCCGCAGGAAGAGATCCACATCCGGCATGTCCGGGTAGTAGAGGTACTTCGCGAACGTCTTCTCGTTCACCTTCGACGGGTCAAGACGCCCCGCCCTGACATCCTCCGCCAGCGCCTTCGCCGCATCCGCGATCTCGGCCCGGCCGCCGTAGTTCATGCAGAAGTACATGGTCATGGCGTCGTTGTCCTTGGTCTGCTCCTGCGCGACCTGGAGCTCCTGCGCCACGGACTTCCACAGCTTCGGCATCCGCCCCGCCCAGCGGATACGGATGCCCATCTCGTCCATCTCGTCGCGGCGGCGGCGGATGACATCCCGGTTGAAGTTCATCAGGAAGCGCACCTCGTCGGGCGAGCGCTTCCAGTTCTCGGTGGAGAAGGCGTAGAGGGAGAGGTTCTTGACCCCGATCTCCAGACACCCCTTGAGCACATCGAGGACCACGCCCTCGCCCACCTTGTGCCCCTCGGTACGCGGCAGCCCGCGCTCCTTGGCCCAGCGGCCATTGCCGTCCATGACAACGGCCACATGCTTGGGCACCAGCTCACCGGGGATCTTCGGCGGACGGGCACCCGAAGGGTGCAGGTCCGGGGCCCGGTACTCGCGCCGCTGTCGGCCCAGAATCCCGCGTCGTGCCATGTGCCTGCCGTCTCCCTCTCAACTGCTTTTGCGCTTTATTTCTCTACATACCGAAGCGACCGGAGCCCCCGCTCCAGGTGCCAGTGCAAATACGCCGCCACGAGCCCGCTGCCCTCCCGGGCATGCCGAGCCTCACACGCGTCCGCGGTCTCCCAGTCCCCGGTCAGCAGCGCACCCAGCAGCATCAGCGCCTCCGCCGAGGGTACGACGCTTCCGGGCACCCGGCACTCCCCGCAGATCACCCCGCCCGCGCCGACCGAGAAGAACCGGTTCGGCCCGGGCATCCCGCACTTCGCGCAGTTGTCGAAACTCGGCGCGTAGCCGTTCACCGCGAGCGAGCGGAGCAGGAACGCGTCCAGGATCAGATGCGGCTCATGCTCCCCCGAGGCGAGCGTCCGCAGCGCGCCGACCAGCAGCAGATACTGCTGCATGGCGGGCTCGCCCTCGTGGTCGGTGAACCGCTCGGCGGTCTCCAGCATCGCCGTACCGGCGGTGTAGCGGGCGTAGTCGGTCACGATGGCGCTGCCGTACGGAGCGATGGTCTCACTCTGCGTGCACAGCGGCAGCCCGCGGCCGACCAGCTCGCCGCCCCCGCGCGAGAAGAACTGCACGTCGACATGGCTGAACGGCTCGAGCCGCGCCCCGAACTTCGACTTCGTCCGCCGCACCCCCCGGGCCACGGCCCGTACCCGGCCGTGACCACGGGTGAGCAGCGTGATGATCCGGTCCGCCTCGCCCAGCTTCTGGGTGCGCAGCACGATGCCGTCGTCGCGGAACAGACTCATGGCGCTTATTGTCCCTCAGCGGGACACATGATCGAACCGCCCGGCCTTCACGGCGTGAGTGAGGGCGCGGAGGGCAGCGGGGGTGGTTGTGATCACGGCGTGCGGTTCGTCGCTCTCCCGCAGGAGGATGCTGTCCGGGGTTCGAGCGAGCTCGACGCAGTTGTTGCCGGGGCCGTCCGCCGAGTAGGACGACTTCTGCCACTGTATGTCGGACATCTCGATGCCTTCAGAGTCGTTGTGCGATGGCTTGGATGAAATCGCGCGTGTCCGCAGGTGCGAGGGACAGCCCTTCCGTCCGGTCGAGGATCCGCCGGTAGTTGGCGAGATGCGTCTCCCCGTCCAGGAAGGTCACACCGGTGGGCGTGTCGAGCTGAACCGTATCCAACTGCGGAACCACTCCGTACATGTACGTCACGGAGGCTCCCGCATGCGGAAATCCCCCAGCGGAGAAGGGAATGGTCCGGACGGTGACGTTGTCCCACTCCGACGCCTCCAACAGGCGCTCCAACTGTCCACGGGCCACCTTGGACCCGCCGAACTCCATCCTCAACGCCGCCTCGTGAATGAGGAAGGTGCACTGCGGAGGGACATCTCGATCGAGCACCTCGCGGCGCCTCATCCGGTACGAGACGTTCACTCGCCGTTGCACCGGGGTGAGCGCGGGTTCGGCGGTGGAGAACACGGCGTTCGCGTAGTCCTCGGTCTGCAGCAGCCCCGGAATGTGCATGATCTGCACCGCGCGCAGACCCACGGCGTGGAAGTCCAGCTCGGCCAGATCCAGGGCGTCGACAGCCATCCGGTCCCGGTAGCCCTCCCACCACCCCCGGCCGCGCTCGGTGGCGATGGCCGCGAGAGCGTCAACGTATGCCTGGTCGCCGCAGGCGTAGATGGCGGCCAGCATCCTGACACGCTCCTCGCTCACGCCCAGGCGACCGGACTCCATGTTGCTGATCCGCGGGCCCTCGGCGCCCAGTTGCTGAGCCGCGTAGGCCACCGTCATCCCGGCGTGCTCACGCATCTTGCGCAGCTCCGCGCCGAGTCGGCGCCGCCTCGCGCTCGGGGCTGCCGTGTGCGTCATGCCCTGCCCTCCCTCACTCCGTCATCACACAGTGTCGTCGCGAGATTACCGGATCACCAGATCGAGGGCAGAGATATCCGCGAACGAGTACAGGGATGCACTCAATGCCTTATGGTCTCGATAGCACAGCGCATCGGAACCATCACGCACCGCGTTGGGAGACACCGCCATGCCCGAAGTCGCCGAACCCGCCTACGCCTACCGACTCAGCGCCCCCAACTCCCCCAAGAGCCCCAAAGCCTGCCGCGACGCGATCGCCGCTCTCCTCCAGGCCAACGGCCTCGACGACCTCGCGGACACGGCCCGCCTCCTGGTGTCCGAGGCGGTCACCAACGTCCACCAGCACACAGCCACCCCCGTCATCCACATCGACACCCTCGTACGGGACCGCATCGCCACCATCGCCGTACGCGACAGCTCGCCGGACGACCTCCCCCGCCCGCGCAGGGCGGAGGCCGACGAAGAGGGGGGCCGCGGCCTCTTCCTCATGAAGCAACTCGCCCACGCATGCGGCGTCACCTGGGAAAGCGGCACGCAGCCCACCGGCAAGCACATCTGGTTCGAGCTGCGCGACCCGCTCACCGATTGACGGAAGCTACGCGGGATCGGCCAGACACCCCTCGACGCGGGACCGCACCGCCACGGCCCGGGGGTCGGTGTACGTAACCAGGTGGGACAGAGCCTCGGCCCAGTGGGCGCCGGCCGCTTGGGGGTCCGCCATATACACGGCGGCGGCCAAGTGGTCGAGTTCCAAGGCGTGCTGCCACGCGTCGCCGAGCTGACCGTGCACGACGGCGGCCCGGCGATGGAACGCGGCGGCTTCGTCACAACGCTCCATTGCCGCATAGGTCTGCCCGGTGCCCCGCCAGGCGAGGGCTTCTCGGCTGCGGTCACCGAGACGGCGATGCAGCTTGGCGGACCGCTGGTACGAGGTCAGCGCATCGCCGTATTGCCCGGCGACCCGCTGGATATCGCCCAGAGTGAGCAGCCAAAAACCCTCCAGGACGTGACTCCTGAGGTTGAGCGCGATATCCAGGGCTTCGTCGATCGCATGTCGTGCTGCCGTGAGTTCGCCTTGCTCTCGGCGGACCTCGGCGACGATATACAAGGCATTGCCCACGCTTCTCTGGTTGTCCAGGGCTCGGTGGGCGGCGAGGGCCTGTTGGGCAGCCTCCTCGGCCTCGGACAGGCAGCCCGCGTCAAGACGGGTGCTGGCGATGTTGGACAGGGCCATGGCCGCCCTGCGGCGTTCGTCCGCGTCACCAAAGATCGCAGCGGCACGCTCGAAGTGGTCAGCTGCCGGGTCGAATTGGCGGCTCTCGAGGTGAATGAGGCCGATGAGATTCAGCGAGCGCGCCTCTTCGAGGGGCATGGCTTTCCTGTGCGCGACTTCCCTGGCTCGTCGGTGACATTCCATGCCCTCGTCGAGGCGGCGGTATTTCCGATAGGCCATGCCGAGGTAGTTGAGCAAACGGATTTGGGCACCCGGTTCATCCGCCCGTTCGGCTGCCGCCAGACCGGCACGCATCGGGTCGATCCAGTCGCTGCCTGGCGCTGACGGGTAGCGGGCATTCCACAGCACCTCGGCCAACTGCCAGGCGAGAGTCCCGATCCCCGCCGATGCGGCGGCCGGAACCAAACGGAGCAGAGTCGTGTGTTCGCGGTCCGCCCAGTCCGCCGCCGCGTCGTAGTCGGCGAAGACCAGGGGAGGCACGGAAGCTGTCGATGCCGTCAGGAGGGAATGCTGCTCGGAAGGTCTGAGCCAACTCTGCGCCGCGTCAGCAGTATGCAGATACCAGTCCAGCACACGGCGCAGGGCCGCGTTCCGTTGCTCCGCGGGTTCATCGCTCTGCGCCTGACCGGTGGCGAAGGCACGCAGTAGGTCGTGGAACTGGAATCGGTCCGGCGCGGTTTGTTCAAGCAGGTGGGCGCCCGCGAGATCGTCCAGGAGTTGCCTCGTGCGGCTGAGGCTGAGCTCACAGAGGGCCGCGGCCGCGTGGAGGCTGAACTCGGGACCCGGATGAATTCCCAGCAGGCGAAAAAGCCGCGCGGAGGAATCCGGCAGGGCGCGGTAGGACCAGGCGAAAACCGAGTGGACCGCCTCTGCTTCCTCGTCGATGCCGGTGCTGAGCGCGTCCCACAGCGCCGACTCGTCCCGCAAGTCAGAGATGAGATCGTCGATCCTCATGTGAGGATGACTGGCAGCGCGCTCTGCCGCGATACGTAAGGCGAGCGGCAGCCGAGCGCAAAGACGCGCCAGTTCGGTCAGCTTTTCCCCATCGTCTCCGGGCCGATAGCCGCTGGTGACCGCGCGCAGTAAGGCGATCGCCTCAGGCTCGGGAAGGGTGCCGAGCGTCAGACGGCGGGCCCCGTCTCGTACGGTGAGGCCGGCGAGCCGGTTGCGGCTGGTCACCACTACCAGGCTGTTACCAGTACCGGGCAGGAGCGGCCGCACCTGGCTGACCGTGGCGGCGTTGTCGAGCAGGATCAGGACGCGTCGCTCGGCGAGCAGCGAGCGGTACAGAGCGGCGGCAGCATCGACATCCTGGGGAATCTGGTCGGCAGGCACGCCGAGCGCGCGCAAGAATCGACGCAGTGCCTGGTCCGCGGTGACGGGTTCGCCGGGGTCGTAGCCCCGCAGATTGACGAAGAGCTGACCGTCGGGAAAGCGGTCCTTGACTTGATGGGCCCAGTGCAACACCAGCGAGGTCTTCCCCGCACCTGCCGTGCCGGCCACTACATGGATCGAGACAACCAGTCGGTCGCCGCTTGGGCTGGCCAGGATCGCATCAAGCTGATTAAGTTCGTCGCTGCGGTTGACAAAGGCGTGCACATCAGCCGGAAGCTGTCGCGGTATGAGGCCGGCCGGCTCCCCCGGCGCCCCCTGGTAATAGTTGATTCCGCCCGAGACATTGCCAGCCTGCACGACGTCCCGAGACGACCCTGACAGATCATTCTGAGAGCCTTGTGGACGACTTCCCTCATCCCCGGCCGAGGCGTTGATTTGTTCTCCGCTCATGCCGCCGGGGGCGGCGGAAGATGTACCACCGCGCGCTCGAAGTACGTCCGGATGTCCTCCGCTACCGCCCAAGCCTGCTTCACATAGGTCACCCAAGGTTTTACGATCTCGGGGTCGGTGAAACGGCGCGCGCTCTCGAAGGCCCCGGTCTCGGTGTAGAGAATCTCATAAAGGGTGCGATTGTCGAGGATGACGAACTCGGGCAGAAGGTGATCGGTCTCAGCGGCGGCGACTTCCTTCGCGGGCAGCACCCGGGTGGGGTGCCCGGCCTCCGTACGGACGTGGAGCCAGTGCAGTTCCCATTGCATATATGGCGTCAGCGGCTCTTCCACCACGCGCAAACGATGGAACGGGGAGCCGTTCCTCCGGTCCTCTTCAGCCGCCTTCTGTGTGGCCTCACGCTTCGCCTCGAACAGCCGGAGCGCTTCGTCCCAGTCGCCTCGGCGGAGCGCGTCCCGGGTGGGGCTGTCCTTCTCTTCGAAGTGCTGCAGCCGTTCCAACTTCCAGGACTCGCCGTGACGGATGGCCTTGCGTCGCGCCCGAAAGTCACTGACGTAGGCGTCGTCATCGAGTGGTTCGCCTCGGTCGGCCGGAAGCACGGGGGCACGAAGATCAAGCATCGGGAATATCTACCTTTGCTGCACTGAGCATGTTTCCGGGAATGACAACCAGCCGCTCGTCGGGCCCGATGGACACACCAGTCGGTAAACGCGAGGCATAGACGGCAGTGAGGTCGCGGCCCTCAGAGTGCCCAAGCTCTGCCGCCGACTTTCCCAGACGCTTGGCGAATAACGCCGACGGGTCAGCCTCCCAAAGACGAGCCATCGTCTGCCTCCGTAGCCCCAGCGTCACTGACTGTCCATCATCTCAAGGATGGCACATGAGGTGTCAGGCATGCCATGGCTGCGGCGCCGGCGGAGACGTGTCGGAGCGTGGGCAGTACTACGCTCTCGACACACGGACGAGAACGCTTTACGGGGGTAAGCCGGGGCACGCGTGGGCGCAGGGGCGGCGCACGCCTGGTGGGCGCGGGGCGGGCGGCGCGGACACGGTTCGGGCTTCCCGGGGCGTCACCCGGGAAAGCGGCACGCAGCCCACCGGCAAACACATCTGGTTCGAGCTGCGCGCCCCCTCACCGAATGACGGCAGCGGACCGGGTAAGTTCCCGACATGAGCGATGACGGCAAGCCTCGGGTCCGATTCGCCGAGGAGGCGGATACAGCCGTGATCGCGCGCATCCATATGGCCTCGCGGTCGGCGACCATGCCTTATCTGCCCCCGCAGAAGCGCAATCACGAGCAGGTGACCCGATGGGCCCGGGATGCCCTGCTCAAGCGATGCCGCACCTGGGTCGCGGTGTGTGGTGCGGAGATCATCGGCTATGCGGCCCTTGACGGTGACCTGCTCGAACACCTCTATCTGCGCCCGGACGTCCGTCGGCAGGGCATCGGCACGCTACTGCTCGATGAGGTCAGGCGGCACAGCCCTGACGGGGTGTCCCTGCACGTCTTTCAGCAGAACACCGATGCCCGCGCGTTCTACGAACGCCACGGTTTCACCGTCATCGACACCAACGACGGTGATCGCAACATGGAGAACCTGCCCGATCTGACGCTTCGCTGGATACCGAACAGCGCGGGGTAAACCGGCTCACCCCATCTGGCGACTGGTTCGGTAGCGGCCCGGGGTCGTTCCGATGATGTTGGTGAACGCTGAGATAAAGCTGCTTGGGTTGGCCCATCCGCAGGCGTAGGCGGTTCGGGTGGTGTCGTGGCCGTCGGCGAGGAGCACGAGCGCGTGGTAGATGCGTAGCTGCGTGCGCCACTCATAGAAGGTCATGCCGAGTTCGCTGCGGAACAGTCGGCTGAGGGTGCGGGTGCTGGCTCCGATCGTCTTCCCGAGTTCGGCCAGCGTGGCGTTGTCCGCCGGCGTCTCGTACAGCATCCGGGCAATGGCTTGCAGTCGGTCGTCCCGTGGCTCCGGCAGGTGCAGTGGCTGTTCGTGTGCTTCGCGGAGTTCATCGACCAGGACTCGAAGGAGGCGAGAGCGCGCGGAGCGGCTGTAGCCAGGCGCGGCGTCGTCGTAGTTGCGGGGGCCGGTCAGGGCGAGCAGGACCTCGCGGGCGAGGCCGGAGGCCAGGAACACGGCGGGATGGTCCGGTATGAGCCGGGCGAGGGATGGCGCGAGAAAGACGATCCGCATGTCGGTGTCGCCGTGGGCGCGGTGATAGTGCGTGAACCCGGCGGGGGTCCAGGCGACCCGGTTGGCGGGAACGATCGATGTGCCGCGCTCGGTGTGAACTGTCAAGACGCCGCTGGCCGCGTATACCAGGTGTCCCCGTGCGTGCGACTGAACTGCGCTTGTTTCCCCGGATGGCCGGAGGTGGCGCCCGCCGGACGGCCACACATGTGACGTCACACCGGCGGTCCGGCGAGGTTGGCGGTGAACAGGCATCGGTTGGCATTTTAGCGGTAGCCAGCCACACCTTGATCTGGTGACACTGCCTCCACCACACGTCATCGAGGCGGCCTGCCTTGATGACGCGGCTTGAGAGAGGGAGACACGCATGGCGACGTTCGTTCTTGTGCCCGGCGGTTGGAAGGGCTCCTGGTCGTTCGAGGCGGTGGTTCCACTGCTGGAGCGTGCCGGTCATGCCGTGCACGCCCTGACCCTGACCGGTCTGCGGCCGGACGACGACAACGCGACGGTGGCGACCGCCAACCTCGACACGCACGCCGAGGACGTATTGCGGCTCCTCGATCGCGCCCACCTCACCAACGCGACGCTGGTCGGCCACAGCTACGGCGGGATGGTGACCGCCGCCGCGGCCGATCGCGCCGGCGGGCGGATCTCACGGCTGGTGCAGCTCGACGCCTACGTGCCGCGCGACGGCGAGTCGTGCTGGTCGTCAACGAACGAGCGCTTCCGGGAAGTGTTCGCTGCCGGCGCTGCGGCCACCGGCTACGCCGTCCGGCCGCCGGACGGCGGCGATCCCCGCCGCCGTCCCCATCCCCTCGCCTCGTTCCTGCAAACGATCCGGCTCACAGGCACGCTCGCCCAGGTTCCCCGTCGGGAGTTCATCTACTGCTCGGGGTGGGAAGACCGGACGCCGTTCGCTGAACTCCGCACCCGGCTCCAAGCCGATCCCAAATGGCAGGTCCACGACCTCCCAACCGGCCACGACGCAATGCATGAGGCCCCGGAGGCCGTCGCCGCACTACTGCTCGGCGAATGCATCGCGGATGCGTCGACGCTCAGACGACAGGCTTGCCATTGACGGCCGCATCGACCGAGGGCCCCCACCCACCCCCCTGCAAAAAAACGCTTGCTCTCCATCAAACGATTTTTTGCAAGGGGGTGGGTGGGGCCCATTGCCGCAAAGGATCACCCTGGTCCACTGGTCGCACCCACCGCAGTGGTGGGCCGGCCTGCTCAAGCGCAAGGTCGGCGCGGTGACGTCTGCGTCCCCCTTTAGGGTTGGGACATCT
This sequence comes from Streptomyces milbemycinicus, assembly GCF_002154605.1. Taxonomy (GTDB): domain Bacteria; phylum Actinomycetota; class Actinomycetes; order Streptomycetales; family Streptomycetaceae; genus Streptomyces; species Streptomyces milbemycinicus. The sequence goes on from NZ_MUNE01000697.1 coordinate 10,645, forward strand.
GGCTCTCGCATCGTCCGTCGTCCGTGGCTGGAAGAAACCGTGACAATCACCGCTCGTCTCATCACCACCATCGCCGCTCCGCTGGACCCGGCGTCAGCAGAGCCTCCGCGGGTGCTTTGCCGGCCCAACCGCAGGCTCCTCGTGCAGCGTGGTGACACCGAAGTGGTGGCCCTCGACCTGGACGTGTCCCACGCTGGCCGAGCCCCCGAGGTCCGCTTCCCAGCGCCTTGGCCACGCCGCTTCGGATCGGTGACGGTGTCGCCGAAGCGGGATGCCGCGCTGTTCGCCGGCGTGCACGCGGTGCGGTCGGTGAAGCCGACCGGTACGACGCGCTGGGAAGTGCAGCACGGCTGCTGGTACGGCGGCTGCACCCTCTCGCACCTGTCGTTCGACGAATACGCCCACGACGAGGACCACGGCTACGCCGACAGCGGCTCAGTCGCGGTCAGTGCAGACGGCACGCTTGTTTGGGCCCACGTCCGCGGTCCGTTGGGCGGCGACAGGGAGACGGAGGACGACCAGGAACTGTGGGTGGTCCTGGACGCCACGGACGGAAGGGTGCTGGGACGTGTGAACACCATGACCGTGGCCTCCGGCTCCGAGCACACTCCACACCCAGACCCTGCGCGGATGGGGCTGAGTGTCGGCGAGGGCGAGGAAGGGTCGCCTGCGCTGTGGGGGCGCTGGGACGGGCAACAGCTGACCGCCGAGCGCATCGGCATCGACGAGATCCTCCTTGCGGTCAGCCCGTCCGGCCGGTACCTCCTGACCGTTGACACCGGGCAGTGGTCGCTCTCCCTCCACCAGGTGGAGAACGGCTCGGTTCTGCGGGAACTGGACGCCCAGGACACCGTGCCGGCACACCCGAGGAGCACTGGCGAGGACAGGGTGTACTGGGACTATGACGCGGCCTTCGTCGACGAGGACACGCTGGTTGCCGGGACCTCCGAGTGCGACGCCCGGTATGGCACCGCCCGCCACTGGCTGGTCGACGTGCATGGGATGACCCTGCGTGGCGAGATCTCCTACCCCGTTCCCGTCTCGGGGCCTGCCCGCGCAGCGGGGGGCGGCACGTGGTACACGATCTCCGAGGATGGGACTTCCGTGCATCTGTGGGAGCTGGCCAAGGAGAACTGACTTTGGCCGGGTGATGCCTTGGCCGTTCGCCGAACAGCGGCAGCCAGGGTCCGGTAGTCTTGGAGCCTGCGGCCCGGGCCGTGACGAGCGAGGGGTGGCCGGAGAGGGCCGGATCACATCCGGCCCCTCCGGCCACCCCTGCCTCACCTCAACGGCTACGTGCCCGCGTTGGAGTTGCCGCGCAGCTTCACGTTCGCCGTGCTCGCGTTCTTGATCGCCGTTTCGATCTGGGCCATCGACGAGCCGGAGTTGATCCCGGGGACGGTCGAGCTGTTCACCGCGTACAGCGTGAAGGTGTACGGATGTGTGGAACCGCCGGGGCAGGGCCCGAAGTACTGCTGGGCATTCGCGCCGCTGCCCATGGCCTTCTGTTTGGCGCCGTCCTGGCCCGGGACGTTGAATCCGGACCCCAGCGCCTCGGGCAGTGACAGCTTGGCCGCCGGGATGTCCCAGATCCCCCAGTGGAGCTTGTTGCCGCCGTCCGCGACATCCGCGAAGACGATGGCCCAACTGCGCCCGCCGGTGGTTCCGGCGCCCCAGGCCAGCGGGGGCGAGGTGTCCTGGCCCGCCGTTCCGTCCCCGGCGCAGGTGTGGCGTGTGGGGATCGTCGCGTTGTCGTTGAAGGCGCCGCTGCCGAGCTTGAAGTCACCAGCCGTGCCGTCGTCCGAGTAGACGATGTCGATCCGCAGGATGCGGTCGTTGCCGTCCGTGCCGTCCTTGTCGGTGGAGGTGGTGAGCCAGATGTCGCCGTCGTGGTCGACCTCCACCGTGCGCAGCCGGTCGTACGTGCCCTGGAAGTACGTCTTCTGCTCGACGAGGTTCGACGAGGAGTCGATCCGCATCCGGTAGACGCGCTTCCCCACGGTGGTGGCGACGAAGACATGGTCATTGATGATGGTCAGGCCGCTGGGCGAGGCCGAGGAGGTGGACCAGGTCTTCTTGGGCGCGATGTAGCCGGAGCCGGAGCAGTCGCCGCTGGTGCCCTCGCAGTTGGGCCAGCCGTAGTTGCCGCCCTTCTGGATGAGGTTGACCTCGTCCATGACGCTGTTGCCGAACTCGGACTCCCACAGGCGGCCCTTGGAGTCGAAGTCCAGGCCCTGCGGGTTGCGGTGGCCCAGCGACCAGACGGCGTTGCCGAAGGGGTTGTCGGACGGGATGGAGCCGTCGGGGTTGATCCGGAGGATCTTGCCGTTGAGCGAGTTGCGGTCCTGGGCCCGCGACTCGGTCTGGGCGTCGCCCATGGTGGCGTACAGCTTGCCGTCGGGGCCGAAGCGCAGCCGTCCGCCGTTGTGGTAGCGGCTCTTCTCCATGCCCTGGAGCAGCACCTTGTAGCCGCTGAGGGTGTTGTTCTCCAGCGTCATACGGGCGATGCGGTTGCCCTCGCTGGAGGTGTGGACGAAGTAGAGGTAGTGGTCGGTGGCGAAGGTCGGGGAGACCTCGATGCCCAGCAGACCGCCCTCGCCACCGGTGGTCTGGGAGTTGGGCACCTTGCCGACCAGAGTCTTCGTACCGGACTTGGTCAGCTTGTAGACGTTGAAGGTGTTGCGCTCGGTGAAGATGCCCGTGCCGTCGGGCAGGAAGCCGAGGCCCCAGGCCACGTCGACCCCGCTCGCGATGGTGCTGACCGTGCCGGGGTCGGGGGTGCCGCCGGGCTGGGTGCCGGAGGTGGTCACCGTGATCTCGGGCGTGAAGGCGGACTTGTTGCCCTTGAGGTCGTACGCCCTGACCTTGAAGGCGTACGCGGTGTTGGGGGTCAGGCCCGCGACGCTGGTGGAGGTGGTCTCGGAGGTGCCGGACAGGGCGCCGTCGCGGTAGATCTCGTAGCCCGTGACCTTGACGTTGTCGCTGGACGCGGCCCAGGACAGATCGACGGTCGTGGCCGTCTTCGACGGGGAGGTCAGGCTGCCGGGGGTGGTCGGCGACTCGGTGTCCGGCGGGGCGGGCAGCGTCGCGATGGTGACGGCGTTGGATGCCTCCGAGGCGTTTCCGGCCGCGTCGCGCGCGAAGACGGTCCAGTCGTACGAGGTCTCGGGGTCGAGGTTTTCAACGGTCGCCGCGAGGACGTCCGGGCCGACCTTCTTCATCAACTGGCCGTGCTGGTAGATGTCGTAGCCGGTGACGCCCACGTTGTCGGTGGCCGCGTCCCAGGTCAGCGAGACGGTGGTGGCCGTCGGCTCCTTGTCCTTGCGGAGGTTCGCGGGGGCGGTCGGCCGCTCGGTGTCGGCGGGGCCGGTCGGGGTGACGGTCAGCTTGTCGAGGTTGGGGCCGTCGACGCCGGAGGTGGTTGCGCGGACCTTGTTGCTGCCGGCCTTGAGCGTGGCGTTCACGCTGACCGTCTTCCAGGTGGTCCAGGCGCCGGTCGCCGGGAAGGAGAGGTCGTCGGCGACGGTGGCGCCGCCCACGGCGATATCGAGCGGGCGGTCGGCGGAGGAGCTGGCGTAGCGGAAGTCGAGCCGGGCGGGGCCGGCCTGTGCCGCGTCAACGCTGAACTCGACGTATGCGCCGGTCACGACGTCGAAGTTGACGAATCCGGTGCCGGAGTAGCCGTCGTGGTTGGACTCGGCGGCACCCTGGGAGATCTGGGCGGACTCGGCCTCGTAGTCCGTGCCGGCCGGTCCGTCGGAGGCGGTGACATCAATGTAGTCGAGGTTGGGCCCGCCCTCGGCCGCCGCCGAGGTCGTACGGATGGTGTTGGCACCGGCCTTGAGGGTGACGGTCGTGGTCACCGACGACCAGCTGGTCCAGACGCCGGTGGACGGGAACGCCAGGTCGTCGGCTGCCTGGTCGCCGTTGACGGCGATGTCCAGCGGGCGGTTGGCGTCGGTGCCGTTGGCGTAGCCGAGGGTGAGGGTGGCGCTGCCCGCGGCCGGGGCATCCACCGTGAACTCGACGTAGCTGCCTGTCTTGTTGTCGAAGTTGACGAATCCGGAGCCGGAGAAGCCGTCGTGGTTGGACTCGGCCGCGCCCTCGGTGATGACCGCGGACTCGGCCTCGTACCGCACGGGCGCGGCGGCGGCCCTCGCCCCGGGGGGCTGAGCCCCGGAGGCCCCGGAGGGCTGGGCCGCGCTGAGATTCGGCAGGGCGATGGTTAAGGCCGCGGTGGCCGCGGCGAGGAAGGCACCGACCGCTCGGCGCGGTCTGTGGGAGATGGGTGGCACAGGAGTCCTCCCGCCTTGCAGACTGATAGGAAAGATTCCTAACAGTGATGCGCAGCCGACGCGTCCACGTCAAGAGGCGTGCAAGCGTTTACCGAAGGTGATCTAGGCACGGCCGGTGTGAGCGGTCGACCAGCACATGCCGACGACCAGACACGCCTCCCGAGCCACCCACGGGTGAGGTGTCGTTGCCGGTAGCCTGCGTATACAGGCAGGTGTGCAGGAGGATCGACAAGGAGAGCCACAATGGCCCGGGCGACCGGCAAGAGCGAGGCCGTCTACGAGCGGCTGAAGGGGGACATCGAGTCGCTGCGCCTGAAGCCCGGGGCGAAGCTGAGCGAGGTCCAGCTCGGTGAGGAACTGGGGGCCTCCCGTACCCCCGTGCGCGAGGCCATCCGCCGGCTGGCCGCCGAGGGGCTGGTGGACTTCGTACCGGGCGAGGTGGCGCGGGTGGCCACCATTTCGCTGGGCGGGGTGCGGGCGCTCTTCGAGATCCGGATGCTGCTGGAGCCGCGGGCCGCGGCCCTGGTCGCGACCTCGGGGGCGGCCGACGAGCGCGTACTGGCCCCGTTCCATGAACTGCTGGCGCGGCTGGACGAGTTCGAGGAGTCCTTCCGCCTGCTGGACGCCGCCGGGCAGACGCGCGGCTATCAGAACTTCTACGTGCTGGCCGAACGCTACGACCAGGCGGTCATCGCCGCGTGCCGCAACCCGTACCTCGCCCGTACGATCCGCGATCTGCGCAGCCAGACCGTACGGCTGCGGCATCTGTCGCACAGTGGCCCGCGGCGCATGCTGACGTCGCTGGAAGAGCACCGCGCGATGCTGAAGGCGATCGCACACGGGGACGCCCAGGCGGCCGAGTCGGCCTCGCGGCACCACCTGGCGCAGACCCTCCAGGCGCTGATCGACAGCCTGGCGAGCGGCGAGAGTGCGGCGCCCGGCGTGGAGATCCAGTTGGACATCACCCGCTGAGCCACTGAGCCTGAGCCACTGAGCCTGAGCTGCTGGGCCTGAACCACTGAGCCTGAGCCGCTGAGCCCTAGGCCGACCCGCACTTCCCCGCGGTCGCGGCTTTGAGCTCGTCGAGCGATTCCCGGATGAGTTGCACCAGGTCGCGCGGGTCCGGCTCCTCGACCCAGCGCTCGAACGCGACCTTGAAGACGGCGATCCCCGCCTCGGCGATCAGACTCGCGGCCGGGTCCCCGACGCCACGCCGGCGCAGGGTGTCGGTCAGCGCCGCGGACCAGGACGCAAGCTTGATCAACTCGCGCTCCCGGAGCTCCGCGTTGGCGGCGATGACGGCCTGGCGCTCTCGGGCGTAGGCGTGGCGCCCCTCGAACCCGGCGGCAACGGCTTCGAGGGCCGCGGCCACCGCGTCGATCGGCACCACGGAATCGGGCAGGTCCGCGACGGTGCCCACGAAGAGCTCCTGGAGCGCGCCCCCGCCCGCGAACAGCACCTCCCGCTTGTCGGCGAAGTGCCGGAAGAAGGTCCGCTCGGTGAGCCCCGCCCGCTTGGCGATCTCCGCCACCGTCGTCTGCTCGAACCCGCGATCGCTGTAGAGCTCCAGCGCCGCCTGTTCAAGTCGCCCGCGCGCGTTCGGCTCCCATCGACCCATGGCGCTGATTCTACGTGATGACAGTGAATGACATCAGGCGGCGTCGGGTGCTACGGTCGATGACAGTGACTGACATCGCCAATCGGTCTGTCCTGGTCGCCGCGCCATGCCGTGCGGCAGGGCCGGCCGACATACGGCCCGATTCATCGCCCGATTCATCGCCCGATTCATCGCCCGATTCACCCGCCGACTTACCGGTCGGCTTACTGGAGGTCTTTCTCATGCGCGTTTTCGTCACCGGCGCTTCCGGCTGGATCGGCTCCGCCGTCGTACCCGAACTCATCGGCGCCGGCCATCAGGTCGTCGGGCTCGCCCGCTCGGACGCCTCGGCCGCCGCGCTCACCGCGGCCGGTGCCGAGGTGCAGCGCGGCACCCTCGATGACCTCGACAGCCTGCGGAGCGCGGCCGCCGCCTCGGACGGCGTGATCCACCTCGCCTTCAAACACGACGTCGCTTTCTCGGGGGGCTTCGAGGAGGCCATCGAGGCGGATCGCCTCGTCGTCGAGACATTCGGCGACGCGCTCGCGGGATCCGGGCGGCCGTTGGTCGTCGCCGCCGGGACGCTCGGGCTCGCACCGGGGCGCGTGGCCACCGAAGGGGACCGCGTTCCCGACGGCCAGACCCCGGGAAACCCGGGTGCCGGCCGGCATGCCATCACACAACTGACGCTCTCCCTCGCCTCCCGCGACATCCGCTCGTCGGTCGTGCGGTTCGCCCCGACGGTGTACGGCGAGGGGGACCGCGGCTTCATCGCGATGCTGGTCGACATCGCCCGCACCCGCGGCGTCTCCGGCTATATCGGCGACGGGTCCCACCGCTGGCCCGCCGTGCACCGGTTCGACGCGGCGCACCTCATCCGCCTGGCGGTCGAGACGGCCCCGGCGGGATCGGCGCTGCACGCCACCGCGGACGAGGGCGTGCGGATCCGCGCCGTCGCGGAGGTCATCGGGCGCCATCTCGACCTCCCCGTCGTCTCCGTCTCCCCCGAGGAGTCGGCCGAGCACTTCGGCTGGCTGGCAGGCACCCTCGCGTTCGACGGCCCGGTCTCGAGCGTGCTGACCCGCGAGCTGCTGGGGTGGCAGCCGACCCACCCCGGGCTCATCGACGACCTCGACAAGGGGCACTACTTCCGCACCCCGACGACCGCCTGACGGACTGCCTGACGGACTGCCTGCCTGACCGGCCCCGCTGGCCCCGCTGGCCC
>NZ_MUNE01000698.1 GCF_002154605.1 Streptomyces milbemycinicus
GGACCATGCGCACTCCCAGATGTCATGCCCGCGTCGCCTCGCTCGCCTCGGTGCTCTGCTGCGCCGCCCTCGTACTCGCCGCCGCCCCCGCCACGGCAGCCCCCTTGGCGCCCGTACGCGGCACCCTCCCGGCGGGCGACGGCTGGGCCTCCGCCGACGGCGGCACGACCGGCGGCGCCAAGGCCGACAAGGCCCACACCTTCACCGTCACCAACCGGGCCCAGCTCGCCAAGGCCCTCGACGGCTCCGACGGCAGCCCGCGGACCATCTACGTCAAGGGCACCATCGACGCCAACACCGACGCCGCCGGCAAGCCGCTGAGCTGCGCCGACTACGCCACCGACGGCTACGGCCTGGACGCCTACCTCGCCGCGTACGACCCGGCCACCTGGGGCGACGCCCAGCCGTCAGGACCGCAGGAGGACGCCCGCGCCGCCTCTGCCGCGCTGCAGGCGAAGCGCGTCAAGCTGGCCGTCCCCTCCCACACCACCATCGTCGGCGTCGGCCGGGACGCCCGGCTGCTGGGCGCCAGCCTCCAGGTCACCGGCGCGGACAACGTCATCGTCCGCAATCTCACCTTCGAGGACGCCTTCGACTGCTTCCCCGCCTGGGACCCGACCGACGGCGCGGACGGCGCCTGGAACTCCGAGTACGACAACCTCGTCGTCTACGGCTCCACCCATGTCTGGGTCGACCACAACACCTTCACCGACGGCCGCCGCCCCGACAGCGCCCAGCCCCGCTACTACGGCCAGCTCTACCAGCAGCACGACGGCGAACTGGACGTGGTGCGCGGCGCCGACCTCGTCACCGCCTCCTGGAACCTCTTCGCCGACCACGACAAGACGCTGATGATCGGCAACAGCGACAGCGCGGGCGCCACCGACCGCGGCAAGCTCCGCGTCACCCTCCACCACAAC
>NZ_MUNE01000699.1 GCF_002154605.1 Streptomyces milbemycinicus
AGAGCGGGGGATTTGTGCGTTTCAGTCCGGCGTCGGCTCTGCAGCCTCAGCCCTGCCAGCTGTGCGGGGCGCGGAAGCCCCGCTGGCGCTCCAGTCGGCGCCAGCCCGCCGCGCTGCGGCCGGTCCGCCCCGAGGGGCGCCGGTGGACGGCGCCCGCGGCCGCGCGGGCGAGGAGGACCGCGGTGACCGCGGCGAGCTCCTCGGCGTCGGCGTGGCCCTTCTCGACGCGGACGAGAGTGGCGGCGCCGACGGCGGCCGCGGTATCGGCGGGGTTGTCGGCGGTGTCCTGTGCGGTGCTCACGATGGCTTCGTCTCCAATGCTCGCGTCAATGCTCGCGTTACTGCGGCGGGTTGCCGTGCTTGCGGGACGGCAGGTCGGCGTGCTTGTTGCGCAGCATCGCCAGGGACCGGATCAGGACCTCGCGGGTCTCCACGGGGTCGATGACGTCGTCGACCAGGCCGCGCTCGGCGGCGTAGTACGGGTGCATCAGCTCGGACTTGTACTCCTTGACCATGCGGGCGCGCATGGCCTCGGGGTCGTCCGCTCCGGCGATCTGCCGGCGGAAGATCACGTTGGCCGCGCCCTCGGCGCCCATCACCGCGATCTCGTTCGTCGGCCAGGCGTAGGTCAGGTCGGCGCCGATGGACTGGGAGTCCATGACGATGTAGGCGCCGCCGTACGCCTTGCGCAGGATGACCGAGATCCGCGGCACGGTGGCGTTGCAGTACGCGTACAGCATCTTGGCGCCGTGCCGGATGATCCCGCCGTGCTCCTGGTCCACGCCGGGCAGGAAGCCGGGCACGTCCAGCAGCGTGATCAGCGGGATGTTGAAGGCGTCGCACATCTGGATGAAGCGGGCGGACTTCTCCGACGCCTCGATGTCCAGCACCCCGGCCAGCGACTGCGGCTGGTTGGCGATGATGCCCACCACCTGGCCGTCCAACCGGCTCAGGGCGCAGATGATGTTGGTCGCCCAGCGCTCGTGGACCTCCAGGTAATCGCCGTCGTCGACGATCTCCTCGATGACCTTGCGCATGTCGTACGGGCGGTTGCCGTCGGCCGGGACGAGGTCGAGCAGCGCCTCGCCGCGCCGCTCGGCCGGGTCGTCGGACTCGACGGTCGGCGGGTTCTCGCGGTTGTTCTGCGGGAGCAGCGACAGGAGGTAGCGCACCTCCTCCAGGCAGCTCTCCTCGTCGTCGTACGCGAAGTGGCACACACCCGAGGTCTCGGCGTGCACATCCGCGCCGCCCAGTCCGTTCTGGGTGACCTTCTCGCCGGTCACCGCCTGGACCACGTCCGGTCCGGTGATGAACATCTGCGAGGTCTCGCGGACCATGAAGACGAAGTCGGTGAGCGCCGGGGAGTAGGCGGCGCCGCCCGCGCACGGGCCGAGCATCACGCTGATCTGCGGGATGACGCCGGACGCCTTGGTGTTGCGCTGGAAGATGCCGCCGTAGCCGGCGAGCGCCGAGACGCCCTCCTGGATACGGGCGCCGGCACCGTCGTTGAGCGACACCAGCGGCGCCCCGGCCGAGATGGCCATGTCCATGATCTTGTGGATCTTCGTGGCGTGGGCTTCCCCGAGCGCCCCGCCGAAGATCCGGAAGTCGTGTGCGTACACGAACACGGTCCGCCCGTGTACGGTCCCCCAGCCGGTGACGACACCGTCGGTGTAGGGCCTCTTCGCCTCGAGCCCGAACCCGCTCGCGCGGTGCCGCCGCAGCGGCTCGACCTCGTTGAAGGACCCCTCGTCCAGGAGCAGATCGATCCGTTCGCGGGCCGTCAGCTTCCCCTTGGCCTTCTGGGCCTCGGTCGCCCGCTCGCTCGGCCCGCGCCGAGCCTGCTCGCGGATCGCGTGCAGCTCGGCGACACGCCCGCGGACGTCGCTCGCCTCAGCGGGCGCACCTTCGAGATTGGTCATGCAATGACGGTACGTTCCCGGACCCCCCGAGACGCATGTCAATTCCATACAACGTCGGGCGCGTTTTGGTGGGTAGGCAGAACAGAACTGGACAGCGGATTTCTTGCCACCGTATGGGCCACCCGGCGAACGCCGCTGTCGGCACCCCACAAACCCCGACGTGGCGCGCCCAGGACCGGCGGACATGACCACCCGTATGGGCGCGCCCGGCCGGGGTCAGCAGCCGCCGCAGTTGTAGTAGACGACGTCCCAGTGGTTGCCCTCGAGGGCATAGATGTTGCCGGAGTTGGCCTTGTACTGCTTGGCGCCGTCACCGCGCTCGCCGATGTAGGCGAAGTGGCCGGTGATGTAGTTGCTGACGCAACTGTTGAGGGCGTAGTCGAGCTTGTAGCCGTTCCAGTGGCTGTAGGTGCCGCCGGCGTGCCCGGTCTCGGTGCCGCCGGTGATGTTCAGGGCGCAGCCGCTGGCGCTCTTGAGGGTCTGGGCGCCCTGTGCGGTGGCCAGGTTGAGCTGTTCGAACGAGGTGCAGGTGGCGTTGTTCCGATCGGAGCAGCCGCCGGAGGAGGACCAGGTGATGCCGCTGGTCCGGAACATCGAGGTGGCCTGGGAGTGGCTGATCTTGGTGACCGCGAACGCCTCGCCGGCGCTGCTGATCACCCCGACTCCGGGGGCGAAGAGCACACCGAGGACGAGGACGAGGGTCGTGACGGCGGCGCTGCCGACGGAGCGGAGCTTCATGGGACCTCCTGCTGTGGACCGGGCTGGGGACCGTGCGGCGGTGCAGGTGGGGGGTGACAGCAGGATGATGGCGAACTTCTACGCGCGTCGGCCACCTTCTTTGGTGAACCCTTGGAGAGATTGTCCGGAGATTTTGTGTACTCGGGGAATGGAGTTACGCTAGGCGACGTTGAAGATTCAACAGTACCCGGCCCCGGCGGAGCTACACCCCCCTAGGCTCCGCCGGGGCCGTGGTCGCCAACCGCGCCCACGGCCCTGAGCGCCCCGGCCTACTCCTGCGGCTCCACGCCGGCCCGCAGCAGCCCGTAGACGTACGCGTCGTCCAGCGCCTGCCACGAGGCCGCGATCACATTCTCCCCGACGCCCACCGTCGACCACTCGCCCTTGCCGTCCGCCGTGGAGACCAGCACCCGCGTCGTGGACTCCGTACCGTGCTTACCCTCCAGGATGCGCACCTTGTAGTCCACCAGCTCCATCGCGGCCAGCGGCGGGTAGATCCGCTCCAGGCCCAGGCGCAGCGCCCGGTCCAGGGCGTTGACCGGGCCGTTGCCCTCCGCCGTGGAGACGATGCGCTCGCCCTTGGCCCAGAGCTTGACCGTGGCCTCGTTGGCGTGGGTGCCGTCGGGGCGGTCCTCGACGATGGCCCGCCAGGACTCGACCTGGAAGTAGCGGCGGGGCCGCCCCTCGATCTCCTCGCGCAGCAGCAGTTCGAAGGACGCGTCGGCGGCCTCGTAGGTGTAGCCCGCGAGCTCGCGCTCCTTGACCCGCTCGACGACGCGGCCGACCAGCTCCCGGTCGCCGCCGAGGTCGACGCCCAGCTCCTTGCCCTTGAGCTCGACCGAGGCCCGGCCCGCCATGTCGGACACCAGCATGCGCATGGTGTTGCCGACCAGCTCGGGGTCGATGTGCTGGTAGAGGTCGGGGTCCACCTTGATCGCGGAGGCGTGCAGCCCGGCCTTGTGCGCGAAGGCCGAGAGGCCGACGTAGGGCTGGTGGGTCGAGGGGGTGAGGTTGACCACCTCGGCAATGGCGTGCGAGATGCGGGTCATCTCGGCGAGCGCGCCGTTGGGCAGGACCTTACGGCCGTACTTGAGCTCCAGGGCGGCGGCGACCGGGAAGAGGTTCGCGTTGCCGACCCGCTCGCCGTAGCCGTTGGCGGTGCACTGGACATGGGTGGCGCCCGCGTCCACGGCGGCCAGGGTGTTGGCGACGGCGCAGCCGGTGTCGTCCTGGGCGTGGATGCCCAGCCGAGCACCGGTGTCGGCGAGGACGGTGCGCACCACCGCGTCGATCTGGGCCGGGAGCATGCCGCCGTTGGTGTCGCACAGCACGACGACATCCGCGCCCGCCTCGTGGGCGGCGCTGACGACCTGCTTGGCGTAGCCGGGGTTGGCGCGGTAGCCGTCGAAGAAGTGCTCGCAGTCGACGAAGACCCGGCGGCCCTGGGCGCGCAGATGGGAGACGGTGTCCCGGACCATCTCCAGGTTCTCCTCCAGCGTGGTGCGCAGGGCGAGTTCCACATGGCGGTCATGGGACTTGGCCACCAGCGTGATCACCGGGGCTCCGGAGTCGAGGAGGGCCTGGACCTGGGGGTCGTCCTTCGCCTGTACGCCCGCCTTGCGGGTGGCGCCGAACGCGACCAGCTGGGCGTGGGCGAAGTCGATCTCGGCGCGGGCCCGGGCGAAGAACTCCGTGTCGCGCGGGTTGGCGCCGGGCCAGCCGCCCTCGATGAACCCCACGCCGAAGTCGTCGAGGTGACGGGCGATGGTCAGCTTGTCCGCGACGGTGAGGTTGATGCCCTCGCGCTGCGCGCCGTCGCGCAGCGTGGTGTCGAAGACGTGGAAGCTGTCGTCGGGTAGGTCCTTCATGGTGGTCTGGCTCCTGTGGGATCGATCTCGGTCTACCGGAATAACCGGTTCCGCGCCCTCCTATGATCCCTCGCGCTCCGTGTCCGGCGGGGTGGTCCGGAAAACGAAAAGACCCCTCGCGGGTGCGAGAGGTCTGCGCGCGGGTCTGGGGCACGATGGCCGCGCCGTACCGGGTCGTACGGGGCGGTCACTGCGGACCGGCGCGCCTGCTGCCAATAATCATGGCGAACGAGAGCACGGAGGCAGTCAAGCACATCCCGCCTCCGCGCTCCCGTCCGTCTCAGGATGCGAACCGACGCGCGGATCGATATCGCAGTCACGTTCGGAGGGGCGGCCGGCACCGGTCAGGTCGACCCCGTCCGGCCGTCGGTCCGCCCGTACGTACGTCCGTCCGTACGTCCGTCAGCCCAGGCGGTGCATCCAGCCGTGGGTGTCCGGGGCGGCGCCCGTCTGGATGTCCAGCAGCGCCTTGCGCAGCTTCATCGTCACCTCGCCCGGCTGCCCGTCCGCCACGGTCCAGTCGGCCCGGGCGGACTTGACCGAGCCGACGGGGGTGATGACGGCGGCGGTGCCGCAGGCGAAGACCTCGGTGAGGCTGCCGTCCGCGTTCCCCTCTCGCCAGTCGTCGACGCTGATACGGCCCTCGGAAACCTCATGGCCCAGGTCGGCGGCGATCCGCAGCAGCGAGGCGCGGGTGATCCCCGGCAGCAGCGAACCGGACAGCTCGGGGGTCACGATGCGGTCCCCGTACACGAAGTACAGGTTCATACCGCCCATCTCCTCGATCCAGCGGCGCTCGATCGCGTCCAGCCAGACCACCTGGTCGCAGCCCTGCTCGGCGGCCTGCGCCTGGGCGACCAGCGAAGCGGCGTAGTTGCCGCCCGTCTTGGCGGCGCCGGTGCCGCCGGGGGCGGCGCGCACATACTCCTCGGAGAGCCACACGGAGACCGGCTTGACCCCGCCGGGGAAGTAGGCGCCGGCCGGGGAGGCGATGATGATGAAGAGGTATTCGTTCGCGGGCCGCACGCCGAGGCCGACCTCGGTCGCGAACATGAAGGGCCGCAGATACAGGGACTCCTCACCGCTGCCGGGCACCCACGCCTGGTCCTGGGAGACCAGCGCGTCGCAGGCCGCGATGAAGGTCTCGACCGGCAGCTCCGGCATGCCCATGCGGCGCGCGGAGGCGCGGAAGCGCTCCGCGTTCTCCTCGGGGCGGAAAATGGCCACGCCGCCGTCGGGCTGCCGGTACGCCTTGAGCCCTTCGAAGATCGTCTGGGCGTAGTGGAGGGTCATGTTCGCCGGGTCGAGCGAAAGGGGCGCGTACGGCACGAGCTGGGCGTCGTGCCAACCGCGGCCCTCGGTCCACTTGATGGTCACCATATGGTCGGTGAAGTGGCGGCCGAAGCCGGGGTTGGCCAGGATCCGCTCCCGCTCCTCGTCGGAGAGGGGATGAGCGGAGGGCTTGAGCTCGATCGTGGGCGTCGTCATGAGTGGTAGTCCTTCACCGTTGGTTGTAGCGGACCGCGCCCGCGCCGTCCCGGTCCCCGAGGGGTACTAGGACGTCCGAGCTTCCTCTCATACGACGGCCCCACGTCCGATTATCGCTCGGAGTGGGGCCGGGGTAGAGATGCTGCGTTGCGTTCGCGCGGCCCAGGTCGATGGTCGCACCCAGCCGCGCGTCGGCACAGGCTGGGGTCAGCCGGATACTCGCGCCGCGAGCGCGTCGCCGATCTCGTCGGTGGTGCGCGGCGTGTCGCCGGTGCGCTCCGCGAGGTCCTGGGCGACGGCGGTCTCGACACGCGCCGCCTCGGCCTCGTATCCCAGGTGCTGAAGCAGCAGGGCCACCGACAGCACGGTCGCGGTCGGGTCGGCCTTGCCGGTGCCCGCGATGTCCGGCGCGGAGCCGTGGACCGGCTCGAACATCGACGGGAAGGTGCCGGAGGGGTTGATGTTGCCGCTCGCGGCGAGCCCGATGCCACCGGTGACGGCGGCGGCCAGGTCCGTGAGGATGTCACCGAAGAGGTTGTCGGTGACGATGACGTCGAACCGCTCGGGCTGGGTGACGAAGAAGATCGTCGCGGCGTCGACATGCAGATAGTCGGTGGTGACCTCGGGGAACTCCGCGCCGACCCGGTCGAAGATGTTCTTCCACAGGTGGCCCGCGTGCGCCAGGACATTGGTCTTGTGCACGAGGGTGAGCTTCTTGCGCGGCCGGGCCGCGGCCCGGGCGTACGCGTCGCGCACCACGCGCTCGACACCGTACGCGGTGTTCACGCTGACCTCGGTGGCCACCTCAGCCGGGGTGCCGGTGCGCAGCGACCCGCCGTTGCCCGTGTACGGGCCCTCGGTGCCCTCGCGGACGACGACGAAGTCGATGTCGGGGCGGCCGGCCAGCGGGGTGGCGGTGTTCGGGAACAGCTTCGACGGACGCAGATTGACGTAGTGGTCGAAGACGAAGCGCAGCTTGAGCAGCAGCCCGCGCTCCAGCACACCCGAGGGCACGGACGGGTCACCGATGGCGCCGAGCAGGATCGCGTCGTGGTTCTTCAGCGACTCCAGCTCCGCGTCCGGCAGGGTTTCGCCGGTCGCGTGCCAGCGCCGGGCGCCGAGGTCGTACTCCTCGGTCTCGAGCTTCACGTCCTGCGGAAGGACGGCCGAGAGGACCTTGAGACCCTGCGGCACGACTTCCTGGCCGATACCGTCGCCGGGGATCACTGCGAGACGAATGCTGCGAGACATACCGGGACCCTACCCCTCGTCCCACTGAATGACATTCACCGTCCGACATATGGACGTCTGCTCATCCGGATGGCTCACGTTCACCCGGAGTACCGCGTGAAGTCGCCTTCTGGGGGCAGATTCCGGCACATGGCTGACTTCTCCCGGGGCACTCCCCGCGGTTCCTCCGATGTCCCACGAGTCGGCATTCCCGAGCGCCTGGCGCGCCGGATGACCATGGCCGAGCAGCACGAGTATCTGCGGACGAAGCTCTCCCGGCGCGGAGTGCTGCGCGGCGGCGCCGCGCAGCACTCCGCGC